>JBAXUW010000260.1:0-4260 GCA_037129495.1 Planctomycetota bacterium
AGTGGCTACGTGATGGAGGAGTGGCTACTCGTTATGCGAGATCGCGGTCCTGAAAGAGCACAAGCGCTACAAGCAAGGCCACGGCCGAGTAGAGGGCCGCATAGAGCGCGGCCCAGCCCAGGTAGCTCCAGGGCACCGGCACACCGCCCACCACCGCCGCCTCGATGGTGAAGTGTTCAAGCACTGGCAGGATTGTCGCGAAGAACTGCCCCACGAATCGAACGATCGCGATTTTGCCCACGCTCGACTGCACGATCAGCGGCACGAGGTGGCCGAGGGCGTAGACGGTGAAGCAGATGATCAGGTTGGGAACGATGCCCAGCCGCGTGGAGACGGCCAGACTCACCGCCGCCAGCAGGATTGTCTCAAGCAGCGACAGCACGAGGCCGGGCACGACAGTGATCATCTCGTCGGCACAGTCACGCCAGATCGGATCAAGCTTCGAACTTTCGCGGGCATCGTAGACAACCTTAAGGCTCGTCGTGGCCAGCAGCGTTGTGCCAAGGATCAGAAAGATTAATATCGCCACCAGCACAAGACCGGCAAATTTTCCGAGGATGAACTGGGGACGAGTGAGCGGTTTGGAGAGCACCGTGAGCGCCGTCCGGCCCTCGATCTCCTCGGCGACAGACACGCTCGCGGTCCAGACAACGACCAAGAGCGCGAGCACCTTGATGAGTGTCAGGCCACTGTCCTTCAGCATCTTCACGTCTTCGCCAAACGTGTTGTACGGAATCACGATAAAGGAGAGCAGCAGGAAAAAGCCGACGATCAACGCCACCGAGAAGATCGGCTGTCCGATTGCCTCTTTCGTTGTCGCCGAGGCCACGGCTGCGATCCGCCTGGGCACGAGTCGGAAGAGTCCGTAGGCGGCTGCCAGCGACAAGAGTGTTACCACCGTCCAGGGCAGAATCGCCGCCTGGGGAAACTCAGGCACGAGCCGCCAACTCGCAGTCAGTCGGACTGGCTTGTCAGAAGTATTGGTCGCCTCCAGCTTGGCCTTCAGCCCGAGAAATGGATTTGTGGCACCCTCGGCGCGGTTCCATTTCCAGCGGTTGTTATTGGCTGAATCGAGCTCGACGTCGGGCAACTTCGAGAGCGCGAAGCCCTCAATCGGCTGCTGTGTGCGGACGACCAGTGGCGTGTCGCTTTCCAGACTGATGCTTGCCAACTCCTGCGGCCGGAGTTCCAGCGGAATTTCCTGGAGCGAGGCGCCAGGCGGCACTGTGACGATGACCGATGCGGTATCGGCCGCGGTCAAACGGACAAGCGACCGCCAGATCTGGCCTATCGGCACCAGCGGCGCAAGAGCGATGGCGGTGGCGGCGAGCGTTATCAGCAGCCAGGCCATCGGTCCGGCAAACCCGTCGCGGAGGCTCGTGCGAGCTTCGGCGGCAGCCCGCGGCGCGACCACGAGCAGGATGGCCCAGACGGCCAACAGGACCACGAGCGTGATCAAAGCGCCGGCAGCGACTAACCAAATCGACGGAATGGCGATCAACCAACGATTTGCAAACAAGGGAGACATGGCGGCCCAGCGGGAAGAATGAGGAACTGGAGAACGAGAGTGTCTTCGGGGTCTCGACAAAGCCCCCGCGTGGGATTATGCCCCTTGAGGCTGCGAAATGGAAGCCTCCGCCCCGGCGGGCCCGGCGAGCACCGTCACGCCCGGGCCGGCCAACGGCCAGCGGGCCAGCACCCGCTCCAGGTCGGCGATCGACAGGTTTTCCACGATCTGAAGGTTATTCGGTACCGAGCGGTAGAGGCTGCCGTGGGCCCACTCGAGCCCAACGTGAAAGAGCCGCCGTCGGGGCCGCTCACCCTCCAAAACAACCCGCCCGGCCAGTTTGTTACGGGCCTGCTCAAACTCGGTCCGGCTGATTCCATGCGTGGAGGCATCGCGGTAGACATCGAGGATCCGGGAGAGGAGGTCTTCGACGTCAGCCGCATCGCAGGAGAGTTGCGTGATCATCAGACCGGCGTCGAGAAAGTCGTGGTGCTGGCAGGAGGCTTGCTCGGCCTCCCCGGAGTCGACCAGCGCCCAATAGAGCCGGCTCCCCGACTCATCACCAAGCGCCACGGCCAGCAGTTTGGCGGCGAAGCGGTCGTCGTTATCACCGGCGGGTCCTCCCGACATCCGCACAGCGTACTCAAGAGTGGCCGTCGGGCGAACGATGTATTCCAGGTGATCGCGCTCTGTGGCTGTGAGGGGCAGGCGGCGGTCGGGCGTCGGCTGGGGTTCCCAGTCGCCGCAGAGCCGTTTGGCCGATTCAACAAGCGCCGGAAAGTCGACCGCCCCGGTCGCAACCAACACGATGTTGCCAGGACTGTAGCGGCGGTGCTGGTACTCACGCATCCCTTCCAGAGGGATTCTTTCGATCGATTCAACTGTGCCCAGCACGCTACGAGCCAGCGGATGACGGCCAAAGAACACCGCTCGGCAGCGGTCATCAGCGCCGAACGGCGGTTGGTCGTCATACATCCGGATCTCCTCCAGGATGACGAGTTTCTCGGTGGCGAAGTCCTCTGCCCTCAGGGCCGGCCGCATCATCCTCGCTAGCAGGTCGACCGCTTCGTGTTGCTGCGACGGCAGTACGGCGGCGTGGTAGACGGTGTCTTCCTCACTGGTAAAAGCGTTGGCGCTGGCGCCCATCCAGTCGAACCGGCGGTTGATTTCCTCAGCCGACAGGTCAGCCGTGCCCTTAAACACCATGTGTTCCAGGAAGTGGCTCGCCCCCCAGAGATCAGCGGTTTCATCCCGCGCGCCAGTGCGAACAAAGAATCCGATGCTCGTGGAGAGGGCGCCATCGGTCACTTCGGCGACAATCTCAAGGCCGTTTTCGAGGCGTTCATGCAGAAACCGCATCTCGCACCTCCAGGGGTTCCCGGCCCAGCGACACGACCGACAGGTCGCTGACCGGATACGCTGCCAGCCAATCTTCGATCGATCTCACACTCAGGCGGTCGTAACGCTTGAGTTCCTCGGCGAGTGTGCGGATCTTGCCGAGGTGGTACCACTGCCTGGCGATGGCGCCAGCGCGGGCGGCGCTCGACTCCTGCTGCATCACGAGGGCACTCTTGGCCCGCGCCTTGACGCGTTCTAATTCAGCCTCCGCAATCGTGCCCGGTAGGCGGCGGATCTCGGCGAGCATCACGTCGAGCGTCTCCTGCGCCCGTGCTGCTGTCGTGCCGGAATAGCAGAGCGCCATCGCGAAGTCGCGGTGAGTCTGGTAGCCGGCGGAGACGCTATAGCAGAGCCCCCGCTGTTCGCGGACCTCGGAGAAGAGTCGCGAGCTCGAGCCGCCTCCGAGCACGGCGAGCGCCGCTGTCGCCTCGTAGGAGTCGTCGGAGTGGTAGGGCGGGGCCGACCAGGCCAGCGCGATGTGGGTCTGCTGCGAGTCGTGCGGCACATGCCGGATCCGCGGCCCACGCTGGCCTGGGCTGACAGCGCCAGCGGCGCCAGCGTCCCAATCACCAAAGAGTTGTTCTATCCGTGGCACAAAGTCAGCCCAGTCGATCCGGCCGGCGATGGCGATGATCGTGCCCTGCGGCCGCACGTGAGCGGCGACAAAGCTCCGCACGTCTTCCGCGGTAAGTTGCCCCACTTCAGCCGACAGGCCTTCCGATGGCATGCCCCAGGGCGCCGGATAGTGGATCTGACGCAGCGCAAGGATAGCCCGGTGACCAGGGTCATCTTCCGTGCCCGCAAGGTTCTGCAACACCATCTGCCGGGCGTTTTCGAGTTCTTCTGTCGCGAGCAGCGGCCGGCGGAGGATATCGGCATAGATCGGCAGGGCATCGGCCAGTTGACGGGCGACCATGGCGCCAGAAAAGCTGGCATGACTCATCGACACGCCCTGGGCCCACTGCACCCCGGAGCCCTCCAAAGCCTCAACGATCTGGCGGCTACTGCGGTTCCCTGCTCCGCGGAGCATCATCTCGCCGGAGAGCGTGGCCAGCCCGCACCGGCCGGGTCCATCGTGAATGGCACCAGCGGGCGAATGAAATGCCACTGCCACCGATTCAAGGCCGGGTAATTCCTCGCCGAGCAGCACGATGCCGTTGGTGAGCGTCGCCGAAAAAAGAGTCTGCTTCACAGGCACCGAGTCTGGAACGGGATTACGAAACCGCTGCTTCCGTGGCAGCCGAACGGGCAAAACCACCCAAGGCCGAACGATCGCTCTGAACGTCCATGACGTCCATGACGTCCATGACGTCCATGACGTCCATGACGTCCATGACTTCCATGACGTCCATGAC
>JBAXUW010000261.1:0-4192 GCA_037129495.1 Planctomycetota bacterium
GGGGCACGCCCTGTTTTACGCGATCCACTGCGAGAAAAACGAGGCCCCCCCGGAGTTTGTCAGAATCGTGTGAGCGGCTGTGCGACCGGCGGGTCACGAGCATAAGATCGATCTCTGAGCAAGCAGCACTCTCAATTCACAATCTCAGACGACACTTCCAGCAGGACGTTGCCATGCCCCCGGGCGTGACTGAAAAAAGCAGGACAGCCGCCATCAACGATGCGCTGGTGTTTCGCCGCGCCCTGACCGCCGCCATTGCAGGGCTTGTCATTCAGATCGCCCTACTTGTGGCGACGGGGCTGACGGCCCTCTGGGGAGACAGCCAGGCACTCTACGCCGCGGCATGGCACATGCTCGGTGGGCTACCGATCTGGATCGTGCTGGCGCTCATCTACCAGCAGCACGAGAGCGAGCGGTTCCAGCGGCTGGCCGCTGACAAACTCGCCGACGGCGGTCGGGACATGGCCACCATCTTCGGCAACCTGAGCGACGATCTCGATGCCGCCCGAGGCCGACTGGAACGGCTCTACCGCTATGGGTTGCCGATCGTCAGCGGCATCGTGTCGATCTATCTTCTCGCCGCCGGCGGCACGCTGCTCTCTTTTCGCCTGCGGGGTTCGGCCGCCGTCGGCGGTGTGAACGGGTTGGCATCAGGCTGCGAGCCGGTGGGGCTGATGTTCGTCACGGCGGCGATCGCCTTCACGGCCTTCGTCAGTGCCCGCTGGATCAGTGGGTACGCCCGGCAGCGGGCCTGGCAACTGCTTCGCGGCGGCGCGAGCTACTTGATGAGTTGTTTCGTGATCGCACTGGTGCTGTTTGCCGGAGCGGCCGCCGTGGCGATTGCCGACGATGCCCGGGTGTTCGGCTGGCTGGCGGCCGTGATTCCGGTCGTGATGATCCTGGTCGGCATCGAAATCCTGCTGACGTCGCTGCTCGAGTCCTACCGCCCCAGGGTGCCGGGCGAGATTCCCCGTCCCGCGTTTGACAGCCGCATGCTCGGTCTCCTGACGGCACCGGAATCGCTCGGCCGCGTGGTGGCGGAGACGATCAGTTACCAGTTTGGCGTCGAGGTATCCCGCAGCTGGCTCTATCAATTGCTGGGCAGTGCCGTCACGCCACTCTCGATCCTCGGCATCGGGGTCCTCGTCGGCCTGAGCTGCCTCACGATCGTCGGGCCAGACGAGCGCGGGATCACGCTCCGCTACGGCACGATGATGGGCGAGCCGCTGCCGCCAGGCCTGCATCTCAAGCTGCCCTGGCCGATCGAGACGACGGAGCTCCACCCGGTCGGGCAGGTTCAGGAGATTCTCATCTCAAGCGATCTGACCGGCCGGACCCGGAATGCCCCGGCGATCCTCTGGACAGGCGACAGCGACAAAGACTCGCTTCTTGGCCAGGAGGATTTTCTTGCGGCCCCCGGTCCGGCGTCGGATGGCATGGCCAACACCGGCGTGTCGCTGGTCTCCGCAGACGTGATCGTGCAGTACCGCGTGGGCGACCTCCGCCAGTTCGTGCTGGGGGCGGTCGACCACCGCCAGATCCTCAGACTCGTTGCCCAGCGTGAGACGTCGGAGTACTTCGCGGCGCATGACATCGATCAACTCCTTGGTCCGGGTCGCACGCAGGCGGGGGCCGAATTGCAGCGGGCGATCCAGGACCGCCTCGACGCCATGGTGCTCGGCGTCGATGTCGTCGGCGTCGCGGTCACGGCACTGCATCCGCCCATCGGCAGGGTGTCACGGGCCTTCCACTACCAGATCGGCGCGGTGCAGCAGCGGGAGACGAGCATCCAGCTCGCCCACAAGGAAGCCGTCCAGAAACTTGCGAAGGTGGCGGGCTCAGTCGATCTGAGCCTGCGGATCGATGCCGCCATCCGGAGACTCGAAGCCCTGCGTGCCGGTGGCGACGCGACGCAGGCCGCAGTCGCCGAGCAGGAGATCGAGAGACTGCTGGCCGAAGCCCGTGGCGAGGCTGCGGAACTCGTGCACCAGGCCCGCGCCTACCGCTGCCGCCGGGCCGTTGGCGAGCGGGCCAGCAGTGAACGGTTCTCGGGTGAACTGCTCGCCTACGAGGCATCTCCCGTCTATTACCGTACCCGCCGTTTCTTGGAAGTTCTCGCCGACGGGCTCACCGGCCGCCGTAAGTTCGTCATCGCCGGCGATGCCGGCGAAACCCCGGTATTCCGCATGGATTTCAGCGACCCGACATCCGCCATGGATACGCTGCTTACCGAATAGCCGTCCTCAGTCCCGATCCCACAGAGTGAAAATCCTGCCGTGAAGAATTCGTTTGTCATGCTCGTCGGCGTGCTCCTCGTCGCCCTCCTGCTCTCCCATATGTTTCTCTACCAGGTCCGCTACGACCAGGTGGCCGTCCGAACCACCTTCGACAAGGCGGATGAATCGAGCATTCAGGAATCACCGGGCCTCAAGTGGCGCTGGCCGTGGCCGATCAACAAGGTCGCCCTCTATTCCAAGCGACTGCAGATCCTCGAGGACAAGATCGAGGAATTGCAGACCGCCGATGGCAAGAGCGTGATCGTGCGGACCTATCTGACCTGGAGGATCGCCGACCCGCTGAATTTCTATGTCACGCTCAAGGATCCTGCCGAAGCGGCCCGGCAGCTCTCGTCGCGACTCCGCGAGGTGCGCGGGCTGATCAGCAACTACCGGTTCGACGAACTCGTAAACACCGACCGTTCGAAGCTCAAACTGTCCGCGATCGAGGAGGAGGCCGCCCGCTTACTCGACAGGGCCCTGGCCGAGGCGGGCTATGGCATCAAGGTGGAGAGCGTCGGCATCCACAAGATCATCCTTCCCGAATCGACCACCGAAAAGGTTTTTGAGACGATGATCGCCTCGCGGGAACGCCTTGCCGAAAATGCCCTGCAGGAGGGGCAGGCCCAGGCCTCCGCCATCCGGAGCGAGGCCACGAGTGCCCGCGAACGCATTCTCGCCTTCGCGGAGCGGCGGGCGCAGGCGATCCGCTCGCAGGGAGACCGTGAGGCAGCCGTGCAATACACGAGCTTCGCCAAAAACGAGGAGTTCGCGATCTTTCTGCGGAAGATCGAGGCGCTGAAGAAGATGCTCGATCACAACACGACGTTCGTGCTCTCGGCCGACAGCCTCGGCATCCTCGATTGGTTTAACAAGGATCCGGAGCAGTCGCAGCCTGCGCGACCCGCCACCACACCCTGACTTCTGACGTTCTGACTTTTGATACCCCGACTTCTGGCACCCTGATTCGCTGAAACCGGTTCGTTTTCCCCAGGCACAAGCCCATGTCCGACGTTTTCCGCCCCACCGACAACCCCGCCCCTCCGGCCCTCGACGCTGCCCAGCAGTCGCTGGCCGAAGCGTTGCGGGTGAGCTTTGCGATCCTCAAGCTCGCCATGGCGGCGCTTCTGATTGCCTACGCATTGAGCGGTACTTTTTCCGTGGGATCCAACGAGGTGGCGCTGCGACTGCGGTTCGGCGACTATGTCGGTGATCCGGGCAATCGGGTGCTCGAGCGGGGCACCTACCTCGCGGCCCCCTTTCCGATCGAGCAGGTCGTCAAGGTCGACACCCGGCCGAGTTCGCTGGTGCTCGACAAGGAGTTCTGGTTCGAGACGACGGCCCAGGAAAGCGGTCTGACGCGACGCCAGTTGCAGGGCCAGAAGGCACTGCCGCTCAATCCCCTCCGCGACGGGTCTCTGATCAGTGGGGATTCGAGCATCATCCATGCGAAGTGGACGCTCACCTGGCGGGTGAGCGATCCGGTCGCCTTTCTCACCAACGTCGGCTCAAAGCAATTGGCCGGCGATATCGTCCGGCTCGTCGCGCAGCAGGGCATCGTGCATGCCGTGGCCCAGCTCGCAGCGGATGATCTGCTGCGTGGCATCGTCAACCGCGAACTGGCGGTAGGGCTCATGCAGGACCGGCTCGATGGAATGCGGTCCGGGCTGGTGATCGATCAGTTAGCGCTCGACAAGGTCTCGGCGCCGATGCGGGTGGCGGGCAGTTTCGATGCGGTGACGAGCGCGGAGAGCGATCGGGCCGGCCGCATCGTGGCGGCCCAGCAGGAACGGGCCCGCATCCTGGGGGAGACCGCTGGCGAAGCCAGCAGCGAGATTCTAGCAGCGATGTCGGCCTATGAGCTAGCGGTGGAACGAGGCGACGACGCCGGGGCCCGTGCCACTCAAGAAAGGATC
>JBAXUW010000262.1:0-4158 GCA_037129495.1 Planctomycetota bacterium
TGAAGGGGGGCATCACCTGCGGCGAGAGCGATCAGTGGGGCTACAAGCCGCTCGAACGTGACCATCCCACGACGGTGCACGATGTTCATGCCACTGTGATGCGGCTGCTGGGCATCGAGCACACCAAGCTCACCTGGCGGAACAACGGCATCGACCGCCGGCTCACCGACGTACACGGGCACGTGATCGAGGGGCTGCTTTCCTAGAGCGCATCTCGGATAGTGAGAGCGACGACCTGGCAAGCTGGGAGATGGAAGCGAGGGGGTCGGCGAGGGTGGCCGTCGAAGGCTTGGCCGAACAACTGGTCTCGCTGGACTTCTCGGTGGGTGGCATTGCTGTGTCAACCACACCGAGCACGATGTTCAAGGACGCGAACACCACCATTACTCAGGCAGATTTCTTTGCACCTAACCTCGGGTTTTGCGGTTTACGCGGTTAGTTTGCCCATTTTTTCTAGGATGCGAATGAGTTTCCGAGGCCCGTCGTGTCGAGTGGCAGTGACAAAATATACCCGCGGATGCTCGGTCGTTTCAGCTCGGCGAGCATGTCGGTGAAAGACGGATCACGGCTTGGACGGGTACCACACATGACCCACTGGCCGCCAGCGGCGATGCCCTTCGCGGGCGAACCAGACGATGACCAGAGTGTAGATCAGCATCGCCACCGGAGCGGTCCGCTCGACCATCTTTCGACACCAGCCTTACGGCTACTCGAACCCGAGGCACTGCTTCACGTCGCGGTAGGCGACCTCGATGCTCCAGCGGGATGCAACTGCCCGATCACCTAGTCGGCCGTTGCGTCAGCGCACGTCGAGTAAAACACCTTGACCTCCCCCCGATGGCCTCGGTTGCCGCGACGCGCAGCGGGCGATCCGGCGCGGCGTACACCCTGGTGACGCAGTCGGCGACTTATGCCTTCTGAGACCTGCCGTAGATGTCGAGTGTGGCACGACGGCAGTGGCCCTTGAGCATCGCCGCAGGCGATGGGAGGCGATTTGCCCATGCGGCCTTTTTCGGGAGCCGGTGGCGGGCCGTAGAGTCGGGCCTTGGGCAAGAGACGGCTCGTAATGTCGCAGTTTTCCGGCAGGTTGCACAGCACGCTCTGACCACCGTAGGCGCTGTCGCCGACGACGTGAAAACGGTTGCTTTTCCGTTGATTGCAGAGCAGATGCAGGAGTTCAACCGCCAGTTCGGGGCGCGAGCGATACGCTCTGCGGCTCTTGGCCGCCGCGGAGTTGTTCTGATAGAGTCGAAGCAAGAGCGGCAAGTAGTAGCTGTGATCGGGGCGGAACGGGAGTCGCTTGATCATGCCGAGCGTGACCCAACTGAGCCCCCAACTCGTGACCAGACGGCTCCGCGTGAACCGCAGGCGATCGTGGTGCATCCCGGCGCCAAAGATCTTTAGGCCTCGCTTGCGGGCGAGCGTGTCGTCGGTTCCCAGCATCACGACCTCTCCGAGCCCAGGCTCGAGGAGATCAAAGACGGCAAGCCCGATTGTATTGAGCGACCGCTGCGAAGCACTGAACAGCCGGTAGTAGGGCGAGAATGTGTTTCGTGGCCAAGTCGCCTGCGGAAAGAATCGAGCGGGTAATCGTGCCGCTTCCCGAGAGCACCCACCCCGTTACGAAGCTCTCGAACGTGGGGGCCGTTATGGTCGGAGACAGTGCTCGCAGCAACATCACGAATCCGTGTACAAGATCCATGGTGAGCCTCCTTCAAAGTGAATGGGTGTAGAAGTCCATCCACTTTGAAGGAGTCTCACCTTTTCTCAGAGGGCAATTTTAGCCACAGAAAAAAGGTTCACCAAAACTCCAAAAGCCAAAGCTAGGCCAGCACGGGATGAATCACGTGACCGTGCACATCGGTGAGCCGCCGCTCGATGCCGTTGTTGTAGAAAGAGAGCCGCGTGTGATCGAGGCCCAGCAACTGCAGAATCGTGGCATGGAGGTCGTAGATTGTGACCACGTTTTCAACTGCCTTGTAACCAAACTCATCGGTGGCCCCGTGGTGGAAGGCTCGCTTCACGCCGGCGCCCGCCAACCAGACCGTGAACCCCGCCGGGTTGTGGTCACGGCCGCTGGCCCCCTTCTGAAACGTTGGCATCCGGCCGAACTCCGTCACGAAGGCCACCAGCGTGTCGGCCAGCAGGCCACGGTCCTTGAGGTCGCGGAGCAGCCCAGCCACCGGCTGATCGAGAATCGGCCCGTGCGTGCTGTATTGCTTGACGAGCGTCTTGTGCCCGTCCCAGTTGCCCACGCCCTCGCCCATCGCGTAGCCGCCGTTGAAGAGCTGCACGAACCGCACCCCCTTCTCCATCAGCCGTCGGGCGAGGATGCAGTTGCGCGCAAACCGAGACTTCAGCGAATTCTGCGGGTCGTCAGCGCCGTAGAGGGCGAGCGTTTGCGCGGATTCGTCAGAGAGATCGGCCACCCTGGCCGCCGAGAGCTGCATCTTCGCGGCCAGTTCGTAGGCGGAGATGCGGGCCGCGAGGTCCGTATCGCCGGGGTGGGCGGCGAGATGCTGCTCATTGAGCATCTTCATGAAGTCGCGGGTGGCCTGGTCGGCATCCGCGGAGATCTTCGCGGGTCTCGCCAGGTTTGCGATCGGCTTGTCGGCGTTGAACGACGTGCCCTGAAACACCGCCGGCAGAAACGCCGAAGACCAGTGACGCGAGCCGTTTTGCGGCACGCCTCGGGGGTCGGGGATCGCCACGAACGCGGGTAGGTCCCGGCACTCACTGCCCAGCGCGTAGGTTGTCCACGAACCGATGCTCGGAAATCCCTCCAGTGTGAAGCCTGTCGACATCTGGCTTTCGGCCGGGCCGTGCGTGTTGCTCTTGGCCGTCATCGAATGGATGAAACACATCTCGTCGGCGAGCTCGCCGAGGTGCGGCAGCAGGTCGCTCGTCATCGTGCCGCTCTCGCCCCGCGGCTTAAACTCCCACTGCGGTTTGATGAGATTGCCCTGCTCGCCTTGGAACGTGATCAGCTTGCCTCCCTCGACCGGCATCGGCGTATCGTGGCGGCGGATGAGCTCGGGCTTGTAGTCGAACGTATCGACATGCGAGAGGGCGCCCGAGCAGAAGATCATCAGCACCCGCGATGCTTTGGCTGGAAAGTGCGGGGGCCGCGGGGCGAAGGGCTGCGACGGATCGATCACCGGCCGGATCGGCGGCTCACCAGCCAGCAATCGTTGCTCATGCAGCAGCGAGGCCAATGCGATGCTGGAGAGGCCCGTGCCACCGCATTGCAGAAATCCGCGACGGTCGAGCAACCGCCGGCCGGCATGGGAAAGATCGTGATGCATGACGGAGCCTAGTAGACAGTGATGAATTCGTTGGCATTGTAGAGGCTGCGGCAGAGGATCGGCAGGCCGTGAGCCGCAACGAGTTTCTGGCCGGCGGCGATCTCCGCAGGGGAGGCCTTCCGGCCAAAGGCCAGCAGCACGGCCCGCTGTACCTGCGATGCAGTGTCGCGGCCCGCCTCCTGCTCGACCCGTGCGGCGAACCTCGCCGCCTGATCCAACAGAAAATCGCCGTTGAGCATGTTGAGCGCCTGCAGCGGCGTGGTGCTCACAGTGCGTTTGGGCTGCACCTGGCCGGCGTCGGGGCAGTCGAAGGCGCCGAAGAAACTATCGAGTTCCGATCGCGGCTTGCTCTGGTAGACCATCCGCCGGAAGTCCTCGTCGGTGAACACGGTCTTCGTAGTGTAGACCTTCACGTAGTTGGTGTTGGGCTCGAAGAGGTCGAAGCCTGGGCCGCCCATCTTCTTGTTGAGGCTGCCACTGACGGCGAGGATCGTGTCGCGCAAGGGCTCGGCCTCGAGCCGCCGCGACGGATACCGCCAGAGCAGGCGGCTGCCGGAGTCGATGGCGAGACCCGCGGACGTTCCGGTGCTCGACTGCCGGTAGGCGCGGCTGGTCACGATCAGCTTGTGGATGGGCTTAAGCCGCCAGCCGCCAGCGACGAGTTCGCTGGCCAGCCAGTCGAGCAGTTCTGGATGCGAGGGCACACCGCCGTTGACGCCGAGATCGCTGGGAGTGTCGATAATGCCAGTGCCAAAGTGGTAGTGCCAGAGGCGGTTGACGATCACGCGGGCGGTGAGTGGATTGCTGGGCGCGGTGATCCACTCGGCCAGCGCCTGGCGGCGGTCGGCATCGG
>JBAXUW010000263.1:0-4148 GCA_037129495.1 Planctomycetota bacterium
AGGACGTCGGGTTCTCAGCTCGAAAACCGGGGTTCGACTCCCCGTGGGGGTACTCTCAGGCCAGACGGCACAGCCGTATCTCTCGCAAACGCGGGGGATACGGCTGTTTGCGTTTCCTGTCTGAGTAAAAGGGGACACAGCCAATCCTGTTCGACACGGCAGTTGCTGTCCCCCCGTGGGATAAGTTTTCCAACTTGTCCAATGCGTCTTCCTAGCGTCTGTGGCAACGCACCGCCGGTACCGGTAGCGGCCATGCAAGCTCCCAACAGCGTAGCGTCGAATGCTGCGCCGCCAACGAGGCGGGCAGGGAGCGCCGAAGGCGCGATGGGAGTTTTTGCGATCCGAGCCTCCAGATCCTTGAGGCTCGCCCACCCCGAGAGGTAGAAGCAGACCACCTCGAAGATGCCGATCGATGGTCGCCGCCCCGTGTACAGCATGCTGAGGAGGTAGGCGATGATGGCGCAGTACAGCTGGATCTTCAAGCCGCTGTGCTGCCTCTCCCTTGGCCATTCGCCACCGTCACGCGCGTCGATCCACGAGGGAATCCCACGAAGCACCTCACGGTGCGTATGCAATCGGTAGCCCAAAACGGACCGACCTGTGCCATTGACTGCATCTTTGGGGGTCCAGGACAGCAAGGCCATGCGGGCGAGCGTGGTTACGACTGCTTCATTTACGGCCGTCAACTGCTGCTCGACACCGCGACACTTCTCCTGCCGAATGGGAGGCAGCTTGTGGGCGAGTTCCGCAGCAATCTCCTTCAGCGGCTCTGGATCAACGGCTCTTCATCAAAGGATTGAATAGCCACACTAAAATCAGCGTGCAGTACTGATCCATAAACAGGTTACGGTTACCGGCCTTGTCCCGCTGCGTGCTGATAGCTTCTGTCAGCCCGGCGGTGCGTTGCCACAGACGGTAGGAAAAGGTATCGGACAAGTTGGAAAACTTATCCCACGGGGGCGGCAACTGCCGTGCCGAACAGGATTGGGACGCAGTTCTTTTACCGGCCCCTCAAAAAGGCACGTCAGCGTCACCGGCCTCAGCAAACGCATTGTTGGGGTCGATGGTATTGTCGGGGCCGTCTTGAGCCCGCCCGCTTCCGGACAACTGTTTAAACGACAGGCCCTCGGCAGTCAGGAAATATTTCGCCTCGCTGGCCTCATCCCGCTGCCAGCGGCGGCCGCTCAGGCGGTAGCTCACCTCGATTTCTTCACCCACGGCCAGATCGTCTACCGCGTCGCAGCCATCCTTCACAAACTCGACGGGAATGAAGTTGGTGAACGTGCCCTTGGACTGCTCGAGCACCACCAGACGCTTGCGAAAGCCCTTCAGCCCGAAGGTCTTGGTCTCTTCGATCAGGTGGACGACGCCGCGGACGGTCGGGTCTTTCATGACGTGTTGGCCGTTGGTTCTTGAGACTCGGGTTCCAGTACCGCTGCCCAGCGGACTGTCCGCACCGCAGAATACCATATCCAACTGGATTGGCGATGAATCCTTTGCGAGGCGGTGTAGAGTAGAGCGAAAACCGACGTGAAAAGAATGACACAAATATCAAAAGAAGATTCGATCAGGGGTGCTTTCATGGCCGCCATTGTGGCCGATGCACTCTGCCTCGGGAGCCACTACGAATACGACGCCCATAAAATCTCGAAGGCTTACGGGAATAAGCCGATCGAAAGATTTATGTCTCCGGGCGAAATGATGGGGGGCCACACGCATGGGATTGGCTGGGGCGAGAGAAATTATCATCCCGGAAAGAAAGCCGGCGGAACCACCGATTACGGCGACTACAACATCGTCATCTTAGAACACTTGGCAGCCACCGCTCAGCCGCCCAGACCGCTGAGTGTCGCGGCCCTGATTCCCCACTGGATGAATCGTCTCGAAAACGGCTGGGGCTCATGGATCTGCACGATGACCCAGGAGACCTATGCACAGGTCAAGCAGGAAGTCCCAATTGAGCAACTAGGCGGCATCTCCAATGCGATGGCGATTCGGCATGTCGCCGCACACGCTTACTACGAAACCGAAGAGGATGTCGTAGCTGCTGCCCGCAAATCGATGTTTACGCATCGAGATCCTCATGCGTTGGGAGGAGCGGAATTTTTTGCTCGCGTGACCCATCGTGTGATTCATGGCGCAACACCAGAAGATGCGATCGAAGCTGTCGGCCGACTCATGGGGGGGTTTTTTCAGACGAAAGTCGCTCAGGCGATCGCCAAGTGGAAGGAAGCAACTCATCCGGATGAGCCGCTTTCGAGAGAACCGTTTGCGGATGATTTAGCGCTGACGTCGATGGCGCGGCTCTGGGATGTCGGCCGATCCGAGCCCATTAAAGTTGGGAAAGCCAGTCCGACTGAGGGCACGCTCCCAGGGGCTGTCTACTTCATTCTCAAATATGCCGACCAGGAAGATGGTCTCAAAAACGCCATTGTGGCCAATGCCATGGTCGGTGGTGACAATGCTTCTCGCAGCATCGCCATTGGAATGGTCTTGGGAGCGCATTACGGAATCAATGCCATCCCAAAAGAGTGGCGAGCAACGCTCGATCAATGGGATTATTGCGACAACCTTCTCGACCAGCTGCCGCTGCTGAAAAAAGCCGCTTTAGCAAAATCTGTTGGTTCATCCTCGGATGGGTAACGGGCCCCGCGGATCGCCGAGGGTCACCATGCTCTGGAAATACTCGATCACCCGCGGCTTCGAGACCGTTAGTGCCGGCCACTGCGGATAGTCCCAGGTGTCATTCATAAATGGCCGCATCTGGTCATGGCTGAGGATCGTGAGGTGGTTGACGTCATGGGCGGTTGCCGCGCCTTCGATCACGAGTCGCCCATGCGCTCGGTCGTGCATCCATCCGCCGTAGTGCGGCTCCATCTTCAGGGTGTTGATGAATACCGTTTGAGAGCTGTTGTCGATCAGATATTGAGCAAAACCGGGATGGCCATAAGCGGCCACCATCGCCATGACGTCGCCCGGTGATCCCAGCCTGGCGGTCCGCTGGATATCTGCCACGATTTGCGGATCGTATTTGTCGTCGGCCAGCCAGCCTACCTTGGCTCCCTGCATTGCGTAGTAGAGACCAACGCCTTGGATATCGTTGCCCCACGCCTGCGCGTTGTTTGTCATTGAGTTGGCAAATGCCCAGCTGCCGACTTCGTCAAGAGTCGACGGCGCGAATCCAGCGAACCGGCGGAGGGCGTTGTAGGCGACGAGCGCCTCGGTGGTGATGGCGGTCCGGCCGCCTTGGAAGGCGTCGTGACCCGTGTGGCTACTGCCATTGGAAGAGCCAAACGTTGTGATGTCGACGTATTGAGCTGCTCCGGCCGGTGGGGGCAGAGCAGAATCGTCGTCTAGGATGGTGCCCACGGCCAAGCCGTCTGCGATGGTCGCACCTGCTGGATTGGATAACCTCACGTTGACGGTCTCGGCGGATTCAACCGCCGGATCACCGAGGATTCCGACATGCACCAGCTGCGAGACCACACCCGCCGGGAAGGTGATTGTGCCAGTGGTGGCGGTGTAATCGAGGCCGGCGGTCGCGGTGCCGTCGGAGGTCGCATACTGCACGGTCACCGGGGTGATCGATGCCTTGTCTAATACCGCTGTAAACATGAAATGGGCATGGTCGCCGTTGCCTTCGGTACCCGATACATCTGCGATAGACACCTTCGGCAGGATCGCGGCCGGTGGTGATGCGGTGTCGTCGTTGGTGATGGTGGCCGTTGCGCGGCCGCCGGTGACGGTGGCTTTCGTGGGTCTGGAGAGGGCGAGGGTAAGGGTTTCGTTTCGCTCGACGGTGGCGTCACCCAGGATCCTGACGGCAATGGTCTGGGTGGTGGTCCCGGGAGTGAAGGTGAGGGTGCCGGAGGCGGCGGTGTAGTCGCTCCCGGCGGTCGCCGTGCCGTTGGCGGTGGAATAGCGAACCGTGACGACATGTGTGGAGGGCTTCGACAGCCTCACCGTGAAGAGTGCCGTCGTGCTGCTGCCGGCCGCCCCTTCAATGACCGGAGCACCAGTAACCGATAGCTTGGGCAGCGTGGGCGTGGGGGAGGGTGTGCTACCGACCGCCGCGAGCACAAAATTCGACGGGGCACTAGTACCACCGCCCGCGATAAAGCCCACTCCCTGCGCCGCACCAACAGCGA
>JBAXUW010000264.1:0-4126 GCA_037129495.1 Planctomycetota bacterium
CCTGGACAAGAACCTGAATCTTGCGCGTCTGCCAATTCCGCCACTCGGGCGAGTGACGCCGCTCTTACGGCACGGCATTGATGCTACCAGCGGCTCCGCGAGACGCAAGGAGGCGGGGTCTCTCGCTTTCGTGGGATAAGTTTTCTAACTTGCCCGCTTTCGGCAAGTTGGAAAACTCGCGTCCACGGGGAACGGAAGCCTTAAAACTAATCCTCCGGAGGAAACGGCTGCGCTTACTCGACCGTCACACTCTTGGCCAGATTCCTGGGCCTGTCGACGTCGCAGCCCCGCAGCACGGCGATGTGGTAGGCCAGCAGTTGCATCGGGATCGCGGCCAGGATCGGCTGCAGAAACTCCGGCGCGTTTGGAATCTCGATCACGTCGTCGGCCAGCTCCCGCACCCGGGCGTCGCCCGCGCTTGAGATCGCAATCACCGGGCCCTTCCGGGCCTTGATCTCCTCGACATTCAGAAGCACCTTTTCATAGACGGCCCCCTGCGGAATCAGGAAGACGCTCGGCGTTGATCGATCGACCAGCGCGATCGGCCCGTGCTTCATCTCTGCCGCTGGATAACCCTCGGCATGGATGTATGAAATTTCCTTGAGCTTCAGAGCGCCCTCAAGCGCCACCGGGAAGTTGTATTGCCGACCAAGATAGAGAAACGTGGTGGCATCCTGATACCGCTCCGCGATCCGCTTGATCTCCGCATCGGCGGCCAGAGCCTCAGTCACGAGGTCGGGCAGTTGCTCAAGACTCTCAATAAAGGCGAGCCCCCGCTCGTAGCTCATATGCCTCAGCCGGCCGAAGTAGAGGGCCAAGAGCGCCAGCACGACGCACTGGCTCGTGAACGCCTTTGTGCTCGCCACGCCGATCTCCGGGCCAGCATGGAGGTAGATACCGCCGTCGGCCTCGGTGGCAATCGTGCTACCGACGACATTGCAGATAGCGAGCGTCGGATGGCCTTTCCGCTTGATCTCGCGGAGCGCGGCGAGTGTGTCGGCCGTTTCACCTGATTGCGTGAGCGCGAAGAGCAGTGTGCCCTCGTCGAGCGGAGGATTGCGGTAGCGGAGCTCACTGGCGTATTCCACCTCGACCGGCAGGCGAGCGAATTCCTCGATCAGGTATTCACCGATCAACGCTGAATGCCAGCTTGTGCCGCAGCCGGTGAGCACGATTCGATTGACCCGCTGCAGTTGCCGCGGCGTAAGGTTGAGACCGCCGAAGACAGCCGTCGCATCATCGCGGGAGAGGCGGCCCCGCATGGCAGCCCGGATCGTCTCCGGCTGTTCATGGATCTCCTTGAGCATGAAGTGGGCGTAGTCACCCATGCCAACATCTTCCGCCGACAATTCCAATGGCCGCACGGAGGGTTCGATCCGGCCAGTGTCGCGATGCAGCACTCGGAGCGAGGTGGCGGTGATCACGGCCACCTCGTGGTCGGCCAGATAGACGATCCGATCGGCATGGCCGGCCAGCGGACTGGCGTCACTCGCGATAAAGTGCTCGCCATCGCCGACACCCACCACCAGCGGGCTGCCGAGTCTGGCAGCCACCAGCAGGTTGGGCTGATTGCGGAAGAGCACGAGCAATCCGTAGGTGCCACGGAGCTGCGCGATCGCCTCGCGGACGGCCATCACCCACGGGTTATCGGCGGGCTCGTCGGCCACCCGCCTTCCCGCGGCCATGGCCCGCGCGAGGCAGCTGTCGATGAGATGGGCGATCACCTCCGAGTCGGTCTCGGAGCGAAACACGTACCCTTCAGACTCAAGCCAATCCTTAAGAACCCGGTAATTCTCAATGACGCCGTTGTGGACGACCGCCACGGCTGGACCTCCGCCTGAGACAGCACTGTCGGCGGGGCTGCCGCAGACGCCCAGATGCGGGTGGGCGTTGCCGTCGGTTGGCGGGCCGTGCGTGGCCCAGCGTGTATGCCCAATGCCGATGGAACTCTCAGGAATATCCTCGCGGACCAGCGCCTCCAGCTGGGCCAGTCGGCCGGCCGACTTGAGCACATGGATAGCCCCGTGGTCATCGAGGATGGCTAGACCGGCCGAGTCGTAGCCACGGTATTCAAGCCGCCGCAGCCCCTCGAGAATGAGGTCTGCGGCGCGACGGAAGCCGACGTAGCCGACAATGCCGCACATGCAAAATTCCTAAGCGTTTGGGGAGGCGATGCTACCGCCCTACTGTAGCGGTGTGGCCCTCGGGGAGGCCACACGTTTATTCTGGCTATCCATGAAGACTTCCCACGTTGCCTCCGCGACCATTGTGATTCCAGCCCGGCTCTCCAGTCAGCGGCTTCCCCGCAAGATGCTGCTGGCCGAGACGGGCCGCACGCTCATCGAACACACCTGGCGGGCCGCCCGGGGCTCCACCCGGGCAAGTCAAGTGGTCGTGGTAACCGACAGCGACGAAATCGTGGACGCCGTGCGGGCTTTTGGCGGACAGGCGGTGATGACCTCGCCAGATGCCCCTAGCGGCACAGCCCGCATCGTCGAGGCGCTGGCGCGATTGCCGGCTGCGGACGTAATCGTCAATGTGCAGGGGGATGAACCGGAACTGGCTGCCACCGCGATCGACGCTGCGATCGAGCTGCTTGACCGCTGTCCGGAGGCGGGCGTGGCGACGCTGGTAACGCCGCTTCAGCGGGTCGAGGATCTCCATGATCCAGCCGCTGTGAAGGCTGTGCTCACACCTTGGCGCGACACACCACAAGCTGGCGAGACTATCGGCAGGCCCGTGCCTGGCTGTTGGCGGGCGGTCTATTTCAGCCGTGCCCCCGTGCCGGCAGCTCGCGACTGGTCGGAATCCCTGCTTGCGATAGCGCCCCCGTTCTACTGGCAGCACGTCGGCATCTATGCCTATCGCCGCCGCGTGCTGGAGGCATGGAACGCGCTGCCCGACTCCCGCCTGGCGGCGCTTGAGAGCCTCGAGCAATTGCGGGTGATCGAGGCGGGGATTCCGATTGTGGCGGGGGTTATCGACCACGCGGCCCGCGGCATCGACACGCCCAAAGACTACGCCGCGTTTCTCAAGCGGTATCTCAAGACTTCTTCTCAACCGGAATGATGAGCACGCTTGCTGTGGCGCCAGTGAGCACGGCTTCAGATGTGCTGCCCAGCAGCCAGCGGGTGAGCATGTCGGAGGGCGTGCGTCCGATGATGATCAGATTGACGTCATCTCGCTTTGCGCGGGCGAGGATTTGCTCGCCCGGATTCCCCTCCGCCACGATCGGCGACTGCCCGCGGAATGCGGCGGGCAGCGTCGCCTGAAAGGCGGTGAGGCTGTCACCGATGGCGGTCACCTCGGCATTATGCTCCTGCTGCCAAGCCTCTGCGATTGCGGCTGTATCGGGATCTCGCACCCGCTTCTCAAGCCACGAAGGGAGCGGACCGGCGAGCAGTGATTCGGTGATGCCGATCACGGTGCCGGTCGTGCTCGTGGGCCAGTGCAGTCGGCCGAGCAGGGCGGCCACCGTCGTGGCGCTGGCGGAACGATGGCCGACCATGACCTTCAGGCCGGCGCTCGCCTCCGGGACACCGCGAACGACAAGCACGGGCAGGTTGGCGCCGTGCACGACCGCCCGTGACACACTCCCGAGCAGAAGCCGCTCGATTGAGCCATGACCACGGGCGCCAACTACAAGCAGATCGGCCTGCCAGCCAGCCGCCGATTCAAGCAGGCCAACAGCGGCCGACTTCGAACTGGCAATCATCTCCGGCCGCTTTTCAAGCCCGGCTGGCAAGAGGGAGCAGGCCTCTTCGAAAAGGGCGGCGGCGGCGCCATCGACGATCCGCCGGCTACGGCCAACGAGTCGCTTCTCCAGTTCCATCGGTGAAAAGTAGATCGCCACTTCGTCGGTGGCAGGATCGATGAACTGAGAGATCAGCCGCACAGCGTCGAGCGAGGACACTGAACCGTCGACACCGATCAGAATTTTCATGAGGGGCTCCGCAGGGATGTTTTCCGGCAGTCTACGCGGGATTGGATTGAAAGGCGAAATCAGTCGGCAGTGTGCGGAAAAAACCCACCTCGAAGAGTTGGAAGTTTACCTGTCTTTCGTGGGATACGTTTTTCAACGTGTCCTCTTTTTTCGGCAAGCTCTGAAAACTCGCCTCCACGGGGG
>JBAXUW010000265.1:0-4107 GCA_037129495.1 Planctomycetota bacterium
CAGAGCTTAGGGGGGCCCCATGGCAACAGTCATCAACATCCACGACGCCAAGACACATCTTTCGAGGATCGTCGAACAGGCGGCGGCCGGCAAGGAAATTATGATCGCCAAGGCTGGCCGCCCGATTGCAAAGCTTGTGCCGCTTGAATCGGGCCCGCGGCCTAAGAATCTCGGACGACTCAAAGGGAGGCTGAAGGTTCCAGACAATTTGAGTGACCCACTCAACGAGGCCAGCCGAGCGGCCTTTGAGGGCCGCACATGAGCCGATCACGGGTGACCATGCGGCAGCAGTCGCACGGTTACCCAGTTTTCATCGCGATCCCTTCGATCGCATGCTCGTGGCCCAAGCCAAAATGGAACCCCTCGTACTTCTGACAAACGACGCTGCACTCGCCGCCTACGGCGACTGTGTCGAAATTGTGACATCGGGTCACGGACGCCGGCCGGCAGTCGCGTGAACCCTTGGCGTTCCCTCCGACTGCTCAAGCGGGAAACTAAAAGGTGAGCATGCGGCGATAGTCGGCCAGCCGGTGGTCGAGGTCGTGGCGGCTCAGGGCTGCCAGTCGGTCGAGACTGAAATCCTCAACGGTGAAGCTGGCGGTCACCACTCCATAGGCGAGGGCTTCTTTAAGGGCCTGGGCGTCAAACCGGCCAAGGGAGGCTAGGTGGCCCATCATGCCTCCGGCAAAGCTATCGCCGGCGCCTGTCGGGTCGAGCACGATGGCGGTCGGATACGCGGGCATGACATACATCTCGTGTTCGCTGAAAAACATCGCGCCGTGCTCCCCCTTCTTAATCACGACAAATTTTGGCCCCATTTTCAAGACGGCCTGTCCGGCCCGGACGAGGTTTTCGTCGTCCGCCAGCAGCTTCGCCTCAGAATCGTTGAGCACGAGGCCGTCAATCCGGCGGAGCAACTGCCCCAGTTCGTCTCGCTGGATGTTGATCCAGAGGTCCATCGTGTCGGCAACGGTCAGCTCCGCTCCCTTGGCCTGATCGAGCACGCTGAGTTGCACCACCGGTGAAGCGTTGCCGAGAAACAGGAAGCGGCAGTCTCGATGCGTGTCGTTGAGCTTCGGCTGAAACTCTCCCAGCACGTTGAGGTGCACTTCCAGCGTTTCCCGGTCGTTCATGTTAGGCATGTAGCGGCCTCGCCAGCGAAAGGTCTTGCCGCCAGCAATCGTCTCGATCCCAGAGGTGTCGATGCCACGGGTCTCAAGCAGCCTCGTGTGTTGTTGCGGCCAGTCCTCCCCCACCGCGCCGATCATCCGCACGGGCGAGAAAAAGCTGGCGGCGTAGGAGAAGAAAACGGCCGAGCCGCCCAGCACATGATCGCGTTTGGCGGTGGGGGTTTCGATGCAATCAAGCGCGATGCTTCCGACGACGAGGAGCGTCATGGTGCGGAGACTCCAGGAAAGGTGACACGAACGAGGCTGAGAATGTAACTGGCGGTTGGCAGCGCAGCCAAGCGGCCGCCCTACCACCGAAAACCGCAGCCGGCGTCGGAGAAGAAGTCGGGCGCGGTACGGGTGACGCCCCAGCCCACGCGCAGGCCGATTTCACAGTGCTTCGTGAGCATATAGTGTGTGCCTGGGCTGAAAAAGGCCCGATTCGTGTCGATCAGGTTCCGCTGGGTGAAGGTGTCGAAATACTCCGCATGCACCTCAAATCGCTCGGTAACCGGCACGCGAAGCACGACCGAGGGGCTCCAGCGGTCAAACCAGCCGATGGCCCCCTCCGAATAGGCGTAGCGCATGGCTGCATCGAGCCGGCAGCCGCCGGCAAACTGCCAGCCGCAGACGCCGGTGGCGACGGGTACCGTGCCGAAGACGTCTCCATACGTAGGCGTTGATGCCTCCATGATGAAACAGCTTTCCGGCAGCCAGCCATCCTGATCAGAGATGTCTGCCTTAAAGCCGTAGAGAATGCTCGATTCATAGAGGCTGCGGCCGCCGACTTGGCCCTCCCCCACCTCGACGCTCGTCACGATGGCCCCCTGGGAGCCGACGCCGTAGTTGAAGCCAAAACGCCACTCGAACCAGTTGTTTTGTCCGATTCGCAGTAGTAATTCAGGGTAGTTGTTGGTGGGCTTCCCGAGCTGGTTGTCGATGTACACATACGACGCCTCCCAGAGCGTTGTGCCGGGAGCGATCGTGTGGGTATTGGGCGTAAACGCGTCGCGGTCTGTGCCCAGATCGCCCCACTCCTCCGCCGCAAGCGAACTCGCCGCGAGCGCAGCAGCCAGCAGCGACAGCCAGGCTGCTCGGATTCTGCCGCTGGCACGGCAGGCATGGTGGGCGGATTGGCGGCGCACGGCGATCCTCTGCGGCATTGACGGCCTGCCGAAAACATCGGAATGCAGCCGGCCGTCAGCCGGTTTTTTCCGAAAAAGGTGCCAGCCACCAAATTTGGGTAATTTAGGTTGTCCGCAATGCCGCGTCTTCCTTGGAGATGAGTGCCCGACACGTTCTTATTGGTTGACAAAGAAGTGATCGCCCGTACACTCGTCTTGAGTTGGTTATCATACCTCTACGGAGCTCAGTCATGGTCACGATTCCGCAAATTCGTACCCGGCTGCTTGAAGTCTTTCCCGAAAAGCAGGCTGACGTGCTTGCGCACGTGGTGATCGAGGCCCACGACGATCTTGTGAACCAGGCTGACTTCCACGCGCTCACCTGCGTGGTCAAGGAAATTGCTGAATCCCAGAAGGAGCTTGCTGAATCCCAGAAGGAGCTTGCTGAATCCCAGAAGGAGCTCAACGCTTCGCTGAAGAACCTCTCAGACTCCCAGGAAGGCCTTGCCGAGGCCCAGAAGCAGACAGAGTTCGCGCTCGCCAATCTTGCCAAGCAGATGGGTGGTCTTTCTCAATCGCTAGGCGGCAGTCTCGAGGATTTCGCCTGCGAACTCGTGCCGGAGATGCTGGAAAAATACTGGCGACTCGTCGTCATCTCCGCCCGGCCTGAGGATATCGAAGCCGACCGTACCCATCGTGAAATTGACGTCGTTGTGAGAGGCACGATCGACGACCGCCCCGTAACGATTCTCTGCGAAGTGAAGGCTGCGGTGAGCGCGTCAGAAGTGGTGCGGTTTCTAAAAATTGTCCAGCGGGTGCGGGCCGCTCAACCCACTGACGACATCCGCCCGTTATTTTTTGGCTTTCGTGCCGATAGGAAGGCCCGCGAGGCGATCACGAGTTCTGGCGCTGCCATGGTCTTCACCCGCGGCGTCATCTTCCCGGCCGCCTAGAGGCGTACTTCAGCCGCAGAGCGGTAGCGATTGTTCGAGTCGGGCCAGAGACTTCTCACGGCCCAGGATCGCCAGGCAGTCGTAGAGCCCCGGGCCCACTGTCTTGCCCGTTATCGCCACGCGGACGGCATGCACGAGGTCGCCCACCTTCAGGCCAGCCGCCTCGACCACCCGCTTGAGAGCCTCCTCCAGAGGGCCCGGCTCGAATGGATCCACGCCCCGGATCGCGGCCGCGTAGCTGGCTACCAAGTCGCGAACGCCCGGCTTTGCCAGCCGCTGTTTCACAGCCGACTCGTCGAGCGGCATTTTGTCCACGAGGAAAAAATCGGCGTAGGCGAGGATATCTCCGCCGACCTTGAGCCTGTCACCCGAGGCCTCGATCACCCGCCGGACCGTCGCCAACTGCTCCGGAGATGTGGGATCGCCCACCAGTTTTGCCTTGACGAGAAATGGCAGCATGAATGCCAGCTTCTCGTCGGCGGAGAGGCTGTGCATGAAGTGGTCTTGCACGGCCCAGAGCTTCTTGGGATCGAAGCTGGCCGGCGACGAGTTGATGCGATCAAGCGTGAAGTTTCTGATGAGTTCGTCGCGGGAGAAAAACTCCGTCTTGTCATCGTACGACCAGCCCAGCAGCGCCAGGTAGTTGTCGATCGCCCACGGCAGGTAGCCCACCTCCCGGTAGAAGTCGACGATCACGGGATTAAACGTGTCGGCCTCTGCCGTGAGCCCGATCCGCTCCGCGATCCGCGCGCCATGTTCTGCCACCTGTTTAAAGTCGGAATTTTTTAAATACTGCGAGAGCTTTCGCTTGCTGAGCTTCGTGCGGCTGCCCGGCTCGGCCACCAGCGGCAGGTGGGCATA
>JBAXUW010000266.1:0-4095 GCA_037129495.1 Planctomycetota bacterium
ACGCAAGGCACCGAAGCCCCGGGACCGGCGGACTGGGAGACGGTCTGCGCCGAGGCGAAAAAATCGCCATCGCAGGGGGGGTGGCGTTTCGGGCAACCGGCTCCGGGCGCCCAGGCCGTTCCCCCCGAGGCTCACGAGTCGCTCGGCAGCCGGAAGACCGTTGCCGAAGTGCCATTGACCGGGCTATCCTTGTCCTTTGAGAACTACCGATCGCGACGCCGATGCTAACGGCCGTGGTCCTCAGGGTCGCCGTCGCTGGAATCGACCACGGTATCCTACCCCCGGCAGGCGGCCGCACCGCCTCCTCAGACGCATGACGCCTGTGAGCTCTATCCGTGCATGAAGTTGATCTCATTCTCACGCTCACCGCCGGCCTGACTGCGGCGCTCGTGCTCGGCTACATCACGCAGCAACTCAGGCTTTCGCCGATTGTCGGATACCTCCTGGCCGGTATCGTCGTCGGCCCCCACTCGCCCGGCTTTGAAGCCGACCATGCGCTCGCCCAGCAACTTGCGGAGGTCGGCGTCATCCTGCTGATGTTTGGGGTCGGCCTGAACTTCCACATCCGCGAGCTGCTCGAGGTGCGCCGTGTAGCAATCCCCGGCGCCATCGTGGCAAGTGGTGTCGCCATCCTGCTGGGGCTCGCCGCGGCGCGGCTTTCTGGATTGAGCTGGGCCACAGGCATCGTGTTCGGCGGAGCGGCCTCCGTGGCCAGCACGGTCGTACTGGTCCGCGTTCTCTCCGACAATCGCGACCTGCACACCAGAGCCGGCCACATTGCGGTCGGCTGGGTGGTCGTGGAAGACCTGCTCACGGTCGCCGCGTTGGTCGTTTTGCCCGCCATGCTCGGTGGACGCGAGGCGACGCCAGCGGGCGTGGCTCTGGCGCTTGGCACTGCCGGCCTGAAGATCGCCTCGCTGGTAGCCGTTGTCGTCCTCGCGGGCGGTCGCTTCATCCCCTGGTTTATTGAGCGGATCGCCGCGACCCGTTCCCGCGAACTCTTCACGCTCGCGGTGCTGGTGATCGCACTGGGGATCGCCGTCGGATCCGCGAAACTCTTCGGGGTCTCGATGGCGCTGGGCGCGTTCCTCGCCGGCACGATCGTCGGGCGGAGTGACTTCGGCCTACGGGCCGCCTCGGACGCATTGCCGATGCGCGACGCCTTTGCCGTACTCTTCTTCGTTTCGGTGGGCATGCTTTTCAACCCCTCCGCCCTGCTCGATTCGCCGTGGCTTCTCGTGGCGACACTGGGAATCGTGATGGTCGCCAAGCCGCTGGTGGTGCTCGCCTGCGTGCTGGTGCTGGGATATCCGGCACAGGTCGCCTTGACCGTCGCCGTCTCCCTCGCCCACATCGGCGAGTTTTCCTTCATCCTTGCCGCCCTCGGCAGGCAGCTGGGCGTGATCCCCGATGAAGTGGTCAACACGCTCGTCGCCGCCTCGATCGCCTCGATCACGCTGAATCCCCTGCTCTACAGGTTGATCACGCCGGTCGAACGCTGGCTCGCCCGGCATGGCACGCAATCCTTCGCCATCGACGACGACGCCAGTCTGGAAGAGCCGTCGAGCCATCGGGCGATCGTGGTGGGCTACGGGCCGGTGGGGCAGACGGTGACGCAACTGCTGCTCGACAACGGCATCGAGCCGACCGTGATCGAACTCAACCTCGAGACCGTGCGGCGGCTGAAAGCCTTCGACGTGCGGGCGATCTACGGCGATGCCGTCCGGCCTGAAATTCTCTCCCAGGCCGGAATCGCACGGGCTGAAAACCTGATCCTGACCAGCGGCGCAGGCGCCGTCGACGAGGAGGTCGTGCGGACCGCCAAGGAGCTCAATCCGAAGATCATCATTCTGGCCCGGTCCCAATACGTGCGGCAGCTGCCCAGGCTGCGACAGGCCGGCGCAGAAGATGTCTTTTCTGCCGAGGGCGAGGTGGCCCTCGCGTTTACCGCGCGGATTCTCGAACGACTCGGCGCGACAGCCGAACAGATCGACCGCGAACGCGTGCGGGTCGAGGCCACATTCCGCAGCGGCTAGGGCTTCAACGCTCAACGTCCACGGGGCACGAGCCGTCGCGGGTTCGCCCCAGTCAGTCGGCAGGCGACCCCTTCACTGCGTAACGCGGAGCGTCTCCATCCACGCGACCACGTCGACGAGTTCGTCGGCCGAGAGCGTCGTCGCCAGATCCACCGGCATCAGTGATACCGGCTGCTTCACCAGTTCCTCGACCTCACCGGCCGGAAGTGTCACATCGATCGAGTCAACGCCGCGGATCACGACCTGCTCCGGTGACTGCGACACGAGTAGGCCCGTCACGCTGCGACCGTCCTCCATCAGCGCCGTAAACGTCTCGTAGCTGTGACTGATCGCCGCCGACGGCGCCAGCACCGATTCGTAGAGCGCCTCACGCGACAGCTTCGCGCCGACACCGGAGAGATTGGGGCCGACCGACTTCCCCTCGCCATTGACAACGTGGCACTTCGCGCACGTGCCCGCCCCGGCAAACACGGCCTTGCCGACCAAGGGATTGCCCTTCCGCTTCATAAGTTCGGCGACCGGCGGCAGCTTTTCGCCCCCTTTGGCCTTCGGCATCGGCAGCACGTCAGCAGCCGACTGTCGGATATCGCCAGAAGGACACGACGCAACCACCACGGCCGCCACCTGCGGCAAGACACCAGAGAGTTCACCGGCCTTCGCCATGGCGACAAGGTCCTTCGCTCCCTGCTGCGATCGGGCCAGAGCACGAACCGCCGCAGACTTCAGCTCCGGCGACGCCTTGGCATCGGCAAGGATGCCCTTGAGGAGCATGGTCGTTTTGCCCGTGCCCCGGATGCCCAGGGGCTTGAGCAGACGGCTGGCCGCGACAGGATCCGCGCCGTCCAGCACGGCGTTCACGAGGTCTTCCCGGCCAGCATCGACCGCCGCACCAGCCGCGGCCGCGGCCAACTGTTCGCTCGTGCCTTCGGCGGCAGCGAGCGTCACGAGATCGTCCTGCCGTTCCTTGAGCCCAAACCGCTGCACAATGTCGATGAACTTTTGCGTTCCCGGCACGAGACCGGCTGCTTCGTCGATCCGTTTGGACAGCTCAGGATCGGCGGCCCCAGCAGGGTCAAGGTGCATGACCAGTTCGGGCAGAATCACCTGGTATTTCTCAGCCGGCCCGCCGAGCTTTGTCACAAGCTGTGGCACAACCTCAGCCACGCGGGCCCGATCCTGGAAGTCGAGCGCCCGGATGAACGCCAGCGACTCGCTCGTGGACGTGGCCGGATCGCCGATCAGTTCGCAGATCATCCCCGCAGACGCAGTCGCCCGGCTCCGCCAGACGATCTCCCGCGCCGCCGGCGTCTTCCACAGGCTGTCGATCTTCGCCAGCCATGCCGCCAGCCGGCCGTTCCAGAGGTTGGCCGCGAACAGGCCCTTCTCCCCATCGGCACTGATGCCGAGGGCTTCGAGTTCCCAGCGGTCGCCGGCGTTGTGCTGCGAGGCAAGCGCCGCCCATGCCCGATCGGCCCGCTCGCCGCCCACGCCCTTCAGTGCAATCGCGCACTCGCGACGAACAGCCACGGAAGGATCCATGACGAGCTTCTCCACGAGGCCAAGCACGTCACCCTTCGTGAGCCGGCACATCCGCAGGGCGATGGTCCTGAAGGCCTCGTCCTTGTCGGTGGCCAGCCGCGCGATCCAGCCTCGGCCAGCCCCGGCAGCATGCCCGCCGCCCAGGCAAGCCGGGCCCTAAGCTTCGAATCGGTGGCCGACTCAAACGCTTTTGTCAGCGTTGCGGCAGCATCCTCCGGCTGCTTCGCCAGATTCTCAAGCGCCGTTGCCCGGGTGGAGAGATTCGGGCTTGCCAGCGCCGCCACACAGTCTGCGACACTACTGAAATCGGTCGTCGGCACCGACCAACGCGAGCCCTTCGGCGCTATCCTATAGAGACGGCCCTCCTCGGTATCGCCCATGCCGTGGCCGCCGACGCCCGGATCGTACCAGTCGGCCACGATCAGCGAGCCATCGAGCGCCACGCAGACGTCGCTCCTTTGGATGATCTCAAGGAGGGTGGTGGCGGTGGAATCGACTGCGCCTGAGAGCGGGTAGCAGC
>JBAXUW010000267.1:0-4066 GCA_037129495.1 Planctomycetota bacterium
ATGTAGTTCACCACTTCGCCCATCGCATCGGAGATGCTCTGCAGGCCGAGAATGTTGAACGCCGCCATCACAAACACGCACATCAGCAGCCAGAAGACCAGGCCACCCACGATCGCCGGCAGCGGACGCCGAATCCCCACGTCGTGCATGCTCTTGGCGAGGCCGCTCTTCTCGGCAGCCGTCTGGAGACCGATCTTCTCGCTCACCACCGTGATGATGCCGGCCACCCAGCGGGCCAGCACGTAGCCGATCACCAGCACCGACACCATTGCCACCAGCTTCGGAGCCAGCATGATCACCTGGCCCCATGCCTGCGTGAAGCTATCGACCAGTGCCTGCTTCGACACGTTGACGGTCTCCGCAGCCGTCTGCCTGACCGTCGTGAACTCGTTCATAGCGAATGTCCTTTTTTCGATCCCCAACCGATGCGAGAATTATGCATTGGCCCGCAACCCAATCTGCTCTACCGGCGTCACACCGGCGAGTCTCTTTTCTGTCGGCGGCCAGTGCAGCAGTGCTGCCTCGGCCCCCAAAGAGTGAGTTGCCGGCCGGGCCCGCCGTGTCACATCCCCCGCTGGATTTTTTTGTGGCGGGCTTCCAGCCCTCTTGAATGGCCGCTTTACGGCCGCGTTTCCGGCCTGCCTTCGGCACCGCGGTCGCGGGGCGGCCAGGTGCCTGTCAGCGTATACCGCACCGCTGCGGCCAATGCGGCAGCCATGTGCAGGACCGCCCAGCAGGTCGCCCCGAAGGCGAACTCGATCACGTGCAGGACGAGCAGCCGTGGATGCAGCTTGCGGCGCACCCCGTCCGTAAAAGTCTGCGCCGCCGGCACAGGCGGCACCTTCTCACCGGCCAACTGTTCGAATGGATCCAATTGCTTTCACCCTTTCAGCGTCGCTCTTTTGCCTCAGCCCTGCGCGTCACGATCCCCGCCAAACAGGCCCCCAGCCTTCGCCGCCAGCTTCTCCCGGATCCTGCTGATCCGCATCCGGCAGGCTCCCGCCGACGTTCCGAACATCTCCGCCAACTGCTCATAGTCATGGTTTTCGGCAAACCGCATCAGCACGAGCGCCCGGTCTTCTTCGTCGAGGCACTCGAGCAGTTTGCGAATGTCGTGGGTAGCGTCAACCGCCGCGGTGCCCTGCGGCTTCGCATCGGCATGCGACTCGATCCGCTCCTCGTCGTCGGAATCCTCCCGCCGCCGGCGCCTTGATCTTGAGCGGCGAAGCATTAGGCAGGTGCGGATGGCTACGCCATGGAGCCAGGTGGAATAGGTTGATCGTCCCGCAAACTTGCCCCGCTCGAAAAACAGCCGAACGAACACCTCCTGCGCGGCATCCTCCGCGTCGTGCTCGCTGCCCATCAGCCGCCAACAGACCCGCCACACCTTCTCGCGATACCGTTCCATGACCGCCGTAAACGCCGCACCGTCCGATCCCTCCCGGACCGCCTGGGCGATGAGTTGCTCATCGGAGAGAACGAACAGCCCCTTGATGTCGGAGATGGCGGAGATGTCGTGGGCTGCGTCCACCAGTGCGTCATCCCTTCAGCTCAGGCCGTCCCGGCCCGCGCCAGAACGATTTCCGATGAACCCGCGCTCGTGTGGAGAGTGTCGCGGCTGCGGAGGACTTTCCCCAAGGGGAGATTCCGGACGGGGCACGCTCCCAACAGCGCAGTGTCGAACGCTGCGCCGCCGGCCCAGTTTTCCAACTGAGGCCGCTTTTTCGGCAAGTTGGAAAACTCGCCTCCACTGAGGACCGGCTGGCGTCTGTCTTGCGTGGGATAAGTTTTCCAACTTGTCCACTTTTTCTGAGTTGAGGGCTATTTTGTGCCCTCGGTTTCGATCCAGCAATTGGAGTCGGCGGCTTGTTGGCGGCAGCGCTGACGGCCGGCTGGCCGTGCGGCAGGTGGGCCTCCGGCTGGGCACGTGGCCCGAACTTTACGTTCGCACGAGCGAGGAGTGGTGGCACGGCGTGTACCAAGCCGCTCCGATCCGCAAGCAAATAGACTCAGAAGGGATTGACGTCGTGCGAGACGCAGCAAGAGTGGCCGGATGACCGAACAGGAGGCGCGGGACCGAATCGTCGCGCGGCGGTTCGTCGTAGCGATGCAGGCTGGCGGTCGGATTTCATAGTTCTGGCAGACCTCGATCGTCAGACCCGTCCGCATCCCGGTTGTATCAGGATCTTGGTCGAATCAGGGACGAACCAAAAGCCATCTCTACGTGCTTTTCCCGCCCGGCTTTTTCTCGTCAGTGAAGTATTTGCCGAGCTCAGACTCTAAGTCATAGCCTTTCACTTCGCTTTTCGGCACAGTGTAAACGGTGGCGAGAATCACACCAAAACCGACGATTAGCACCATGATCACCCCGGCACCAAAGATCGCTATTTCATTCATTTTCTGCCTTGAGCGAAGACGCTGCCGTTCATGAGATTACCGAAAGAAAGTATCGAGGGCACCCAAAGGCCGACAAACATCCCAGCTTCTTTGGCATTTTCGGCGCCCGAAAACCACAGGTAAACGCTCAGCAAAAAGCTCAGGAATGATGCAATCAGGATGGCGATGGTCAGGACTTTAGTATTCATTGACTGTGAAGCCTTGTTTCTTGGAATAAAAGTGTGAATTAAAAGAATCGCTCGCTGTCCACGGGCTGCGGATTGACTGCAGAAATCCCATCGCGAACCCGGCGAAGCATACCGGAAACGAATTGGAAGAACTAGGGTTACTGCCTCAGTCCGCACGTCAGAAAAAGCGCCCCACACGGCGAAACGTGCGGGGCGCTTTAAGAATAAAACCAGATCGAAATTACTCGGGTAGGATCACTGCGTCGATCACGTGGATAACGCCATTGCTGGCCGCGATGTCCGTCTTGGTGACGTTCGACATACCCTTGCTCGTGCCCACCTTGCAGCCGCCTTCGGTTGAGATCTTGACGGTCGAGCCGCCAGCGGTCTTCGCCTCGTGCAGTTTTACGACGTCTGCCGCCATGACAGAACCGGCGACAACATGCAACAACAGGACAGCCTTGAGCTTGTCCTTGTTTTCAGGCTTCAAGAGTGACTCAACGGTGCCGGCCGGCAGTTTGGCAAACGCATCATCCGTCGGGGCAAACACGGTGAATGGGCCAGCGCCCTTCAAAGTTGCAACGAGGTCAGCCGCGCCGAGGGCTGCTGCGAGGGTCTTAAAAGAACCAGCCGCTACGGCTGTGTCAACAATATCGTGGGTTGCCATAATCTTTCCTAAAGAGGGAGAAACGTTTTCTGAATCGCAGGAAGCATAGCTGGATGAATGCCGGAGGCAACCGACGTGATGAGGGTGCTCCCCGTGGGGGTGAGTTTTTAAAATGCCAGGAGAGTGGACAAGATGGAAATCTTATCCCACGGGGAAGCCACAGTTTCCGCCCGGCGGTTGTGTTAGCCCACGTTACGCACTTGGAAGCGTAGAGCCCGGGATTACCGTGAATTCGGTGTCAAAGTCTGCACTCCATGTGCGCGGGTATGTCGACCCGTTTGAGCCTTCTGGGCAGGGGTAGCCCGAGTCGCTGGAGCAGCGTCTTCTGCTCGGCCTCGGGCTCCGTCACATGCCGGAGTCGCACGGTAGTGCGGATGCCACTGGCAGACTCTGCCGGCAGAACGATGTCACCGCTTTTGATCTTGTTTGATTTTTTTGGCGAACTCGTAGAGGACGGTGCGAGGTGCGTCGCCCAGCCCGGCGCCCTTCATAGCTGGATGTATCGCTTCCTAGAGTGTGGCTGGATCGACGCCGACGAGATTCGTGCGAAGGAGGTAGCAGCCATCGACCAGTTGCGGTCAGTCGTGGAACTTCTTGTTACGGACCCAACTCACTTCCAGATGCTGCTTGCTGATCGGCGTCGGCAGCTTTCGGATCGTGACATCGAAGGCCTGCGACGCCCGCCAGAAGCGTTCCTTCAGTCGGCCCAGCCGCTCGCTGGTAAGCGTCTCATCGCGAAGTCGGCCCGACTCGGCGGCTCTCTTGAGCCTCATCAGCCCGGCCTCCATGTGGCCGATGAACTTCTCGTGCATTGCCAGCTCTTTGGCGCGTCGAT
>JBAXUW010000268.1:0-4059 GCA_037129495.1 Planctomycetota bacterium
CTTGCCGAAAAATGGCCGCGACGGAAAACTTATCCCGCTCGCCGTGCTACTTCGACGCGTCAAGCCGCTCGATCTTCTTGAGGAGTTCGGTGGCGCTCGTCCGCACGTCGCCCACGGGATCCTGCGTGAGCTGCCGAACACGATCAAGAATTGCTCCCGGTGGGGGCTGGTGAGTCGCGTCGACCAGTAGGGCCAACCCGCGGAGCGCGTTTACAACGACGAGCGCCCGCTTATACCGCCGTGATTGGGCGGCGAGATCGGCAGCCGACGTAACGCCAGCCTCCACGTCGGGCAGGGTGAGCATCTCCGCGAGCCCCTCGACCGCTTCGTCGCGGCCCTGCCGGGCAAGCGCTAAAGCGACGTTTGAGCGAACATCATCGGCTGGGTCGTTCGCCAACTCCACGAGCCGTTCGACCGCTGCCGGACCGCCCACCACGCCGAGCGTGAATGCTGCCCGCGACCGCAGTTGGGCATCATCACTGCGCGACGCGGCAATCACGGCGTCGGTGACAGCTGCGGCATCATCAAACGATCGACCGGCCGCGAGGAGATTGGTTGTGAGCACCGCCAGCGCTTCCACAGCCGCGCGGGCTGTCTGCGGATCGGCGAGTCCGCGGGCCTGATCAATCAGCGGCCCAGCCGCGACAGGAATGGCAAACTCGCCGAGGGCGCGGCAGAGATAGAGCCGCAGGGTCTGCGACTGTTCGCCCGTGCGGCCGCTCTTGGCTTCGTCGGTGAGAATGCGGCCGAGTTCGGTGGCGAGTTGCTCATCTGATTTAAGCGCCTTTCCACCTGGGCCGCGGAGATCGTTGGCGAGATTGAGCGCCGCCTGCCAGCGGCCCTCGTTATCGCGGCGGAGCGTTCGCACGTAGGCCTGCGGGTCACTGCCCAGATGGGCTAACCAGTGGAAGGATAGCCAGACGGCAACGATGATCGCCACGATGACGCCGGGCACGAGAAAGAGCTGCACAAGAAACGCCGCATTGGGTGGTTCGACAAACGGCAGGGAGTCGTCCTGCGAGATCGTGCGGCGGGGTAAATCGGCCATGGCTTGGAGAATCTCTGCAGTGTGTATCCTGACGGGGCTGTTCTTATTGTAGAAGAAGTCTAGGTGACCACCCCCGTGCGTCAACTTCCCGATCCATTCGCAGCCTCCTCCCCTGCCCCGGCGGTCTGGCTCGACGTGGAGTTGCCCACGGTCGAGGAGAACCTAGCCCTTGACGAGGCCCTGCTGGAACTGGCCCACGAGGGGCTGGCGGCCACGACCTGTGTCCGCACCTGGATGGCGACGGAGCCGGCGGTCGTGCTCGGGTCTTCCTGCCGAGTGGAGGTGGAGGTCGACCTGGCCGCCTGCGCGGCGGATGGCGTCAGCGTGGTGAGGCGTCCCAGCGGCGGGGGATCAGTGGTGCTTGGGCCGGGCTGTCTGATGTGGTCGGTGATCACGCCGTATCCGGCGGGCACTCCGGCGATCGAGGCGATCCATACGGGACTGCTTACGCCACTGGCAGCGGCGCTCGACGCCACCCTGGCGGGATCGCCTGGCCATGCCGGCCATGCCGGCCATGCCGGCCGGCGCGTCGCCCACCGCGGCACGAGTGATCTGGCTCTAGTCTCTCACGCCACAGAGGATGCGACCGATCTCAAAATCGCCGGCACTGCGCTGAGAGTGCGACGCAATGGGGTGCTCTACCACGGCACGCTCCTCGATGCGTTTGATCTCGGGCTTGTGAGCCGGGTGCTCCGGCATCCGCCCCGCGAGCCTGGCTATCGGAGTCAGCGGACGCATGGCGCATTTCTCGCGAATCTCGGCCTCGGCAGAGCGGCGCTTGAGCGAATTATTCGGCTGGCGTTCAATGCCACCAGCCAGATCAGCGACTGGCCCCGCGATCGCGTTGCCCGACTTGTTCGCGACCGCTACGCCGTCAGCGACTGGACGGCCCGGCTGTAGTCAGCGTGTCCCTCCCCCGTTGAGGCAAGTCTATAAACCTTGCCGGTTCCCCTCCCCTTTCGCCCCACTCGGCCTGGCAGTCTGGGAAGACTCTGCGGGAAGTGGGGGATGGGGCGTCTGCCTTTAAACAGTTGATTGCCGTGGCTGGACTCCGTCGATACTCCCCAATGGCGGATGGGGTTCAGTGTCGGACTGGTGTGCGGCCGAAAGAAAACAGCCTTTCGTCGCAGGCCGCTCCGGAGTAGGGTTCTCAGCCCGATCGACAGGAAGTCGTTCGAAAGTTCGCAACAGCGACAGCCAGCAACAGGAGGTTGCCTATCATGCGTCTTCACATGAATGCCGCGGACGTGCGGCGATTAGTCACCCACTACTTCCTCGATCTCGGCGTAGACAGCGTCGAAGTGGAAGACTTGCAGGAAAACATCCGGATCGATCAGGGACGCTGCGTAGCACGCTGCTACCGGGTCGCAGAGATGTTTGCGATGTGGATGATCGATCTCGGCATGCTGCAATTTTACGATGCCGATGGCGAAATGTTGCACACCGTAAACTTGTTCACAGAACTGCAGCCACAGCGGGCCGCCGCCTAATCGAGGCGTCACGTTCTCTGCAGTGGGCCAGCGGTTCTTTGAATGGGCTGCTGACAAGGCCCAAGCCTGATTGCCGTAGCAAAAATCTGATGGCTTCGTGGGGTATCGTGCGCCCATGCTGGGGTGATTTGAGTTGCCGCTGCGGAGTGGTAAGACCGGGACCGTGGGGGAGTGATGAGTGATGACTAATTCATCTGAATTCGATCGTGCGCGGCCGCTACGGCTGTCGATTGTTATCCCCACGACAGCCGATACCGCGGCGCTTGAAGAGACGCTGGTCAGCGTTCTTGAGCATCGGCCCGCCGACTGTGAGATCGTCGTAACGCTTGCCTGCGAGTATGCCGATCCGTGGAATATCCGTGAAGAGGTACGGTTTGTCCAGGCGCCGAAGGGCTCGAGCCTGGTCGGCTGCATCAACTTGGGAGTGGCCTCGAGCGTCGGCGAGGTGATCCATATTCTGACGGCAGGTTGGCGAGCCACGGAGGGCTGGACCGATCTGCCGATGATGCGATTCGAAACAGACGGCGTGGGTGCTGTTGTGCCGCTGGGAGTAGCGGCAGAGGATCGCGAGCGGGTGGTGTCGGCGGGCGTGCGGTGCGCTGTCGGGGGGCGGCGGATCGACGTGGCCGCCGACACCAAGTGGCGGAAGGGGCGGGCGGTAGACGGGGTGCCCACTGGGGCCCCCGCGCCGCAAGCGCCGGTGCTCGAGGTTGGCTTCTGGCGGGCGGATGTTTTATCGCTAGCGGGGCGTGGGTTCACGACTGCCTGCGGCGACGGCAGCGCAGATGCAGACATGGCGGTCACGCTTTTGCGGAGCGGCCGCGCCGTAGTGCTTGAGTCACATTCAGTGGTGGTGGCGGCGGCGGAGACGACAAAGCCGAAGTCAAACTCTCGCGTATTTGCTGCGGGCCTGCATGCAGAGCGACTCTTCTGGCGGAGCCTGGCTGGGGCGTCGCTGGTGCCGGCAGTTGTCTGCCACGTATTCGAGATCCTGCGGCATGCGATGGCCAGGGCGCCGCTGGGCACGGTGCCGATGCTCCTGGGTCGGTCGGTGGCGGTTCTGCAGTTTGGATCGTATGTGTCGCGGTATCTACAACTGCGAAGCGTGATCAAGGGGGCTGCGGCGGCAAAGAGCCAGCAGGCGGAACCGATGGAAGAGCAGCGGCAGACACTCCGGATAGACGGGCCGCATTCGGAGATCGGACGACCCCGCCAGCGGGAAACGGTACCGGCACCGCTGCGGAAGTCGGCCTGATCGCGGCCGCGGGCGGGCGTCAGGCGAGCGCGGAATCGGGTGCGATCGGCGGCTTTGGGCCGCGTGTTTTTCTGGGGCCAAACGCTGTTTCGGCACACCTTCGGTCGGGCTGGCGGCGTGATCCTCGTGATCCTATTGTCGCGGGCAGGCGGCTGATAGAATCCGGTGGTTGGAATGACGATGCCCTCGTAGCTCAATTGGATAGAGCGTCAGCCTCCGAAGTTGAAGGTTACAGGTTCGATCCCTGTCGAGGGTATTGGTTTTCT
>JBAXUW010000269.1:0-4044 GCA_037129495.1 Planctomycetota bacterium
CTCGATCCCGAAGCCCCCGAGGCCTGAGGCCACGAGCTCTCCTTGGCGTTTTACAGGCGTTCCAGCGGCTCTCCGTGGCGGCAGGGGCCGACCTCTGGGGAACTGGCCGCCGTGTCGTCCACGGACAGCCAGAGGGTCTGTCGATGCCTTTTTCCACGCACAGCTGATCGGCCTTTTTTTCGGACGATTTTGCAAATTCCAGCAGCCCAACTATCCTCGGAACGGGCAGTTCGCCTCTGTACCCGAAACGGATCGACGCTTGGGATCCACCCTATTCCGAGGCAGCACCGGCCGTGGTACTGGTGATCTTTCGAGTTCGATGCGGCCGGGCAGCGGAGGCTCGGGGCCCCACGCTTCCCTGTGGCGGATTGCCAAGCTCATCCCATTTACCTTGAAGGTATCGCTCAATGAACACGCCTCACCTCGCTGCCCCTGTCCGCGACGTTCGAGAGCATGCGACGAAGATCTCCGGTCTAAGGGGCGCAGGCGATCATGCGAGCGACATGGCCACCCCGGAGCACATCGCCCAGCTCACGCAGCAGCTTTCGACGCTGCTGACCGATACCGTCCAACATATCGCGGGCCTCAACCGCGAGGCCCGCATTCTCGCGCTCAACGCCGAAATCGAATCGGCACGGGCGGGTGACGCTGGCGTGGCCTTTGGCGTGGTCGCCAAGGCGATGTCGCAGCTCTCCGAGAAAACCGGTGACTCCGCCAAGGAGTTGGCCCGCGGGTCGCGGGGCCTGATCCGGGAAATGCAGCAGGTTACCGAAGTGTTGCAGACAAAGATGCGGGGCGAACGGCTTTCCGACCTGGCGCTGACGAACATTGATCTCGTCGACCGCAATCTCTACGAGCGTTCCTGCGACGTTCGCTGGTGGGCCACGGATGGCAGCGTCGTCGCCGCCCTGTCCTCACCAACCGACGAGAACCGCCGCTTCGCCAGTCAGCGTCTGGGGGTGATTCTCAACGCCTACACCGTTTATTTCGATCTGGTGCTCTGCGATCTCACGGGCAAGGTCGTGGCCAACGGGCGGCCCGCGCAGCATGCCGTCGCCGGCCTGATGCAGGATCAGGCCCCGTGGTTTCAGTCCGCCATGAGAACCCGGAGTGGAGACGAGTTTGGGTTCCAGTCGGTGCATCGGTCGCCGCTGGTCAACCACCAGCGGTCGCTCGTCTATTCCTGCGGCGTGCGTGCCGGCGGCGAATCGCAGGGGGAACTGCTCGGGGTCCTGGGCATTGTGTTCAATTGGGACGCCCTTGGGCAAACCATTCTCGACCGCATGCCGCTGTCGCCGCACGAGAAGCAACGGGCCATCGCCTGCTTTATCGACGCTGACGGAAACGTTCTGGCCGACTTTCCAGCCGGCTCGCTGCGCGACACGTTCGACAATTCCCTGTTCCATGGCCTCCGCCAGGGGCAGAAAAGCTACGGAAACCACACCTTTTGCGGCCGCGACTATTGTGCCGGATTCGCCATGTCGCCGGGCTTCGAAACCTATGCCACGGGCTGGTTGTCGCTGGTGATGGTGTCCCGCGATCTCTGATCGCCTCATCCCGTCGGGGGCTGCTCGAGTGCAGTTGAGGGGCGTGAAGCGGCGGCTGCCTCTCGCACAACGGCCGCATACTTTCCAAACAGCGACAGCAGGCGCTCCTTGTCGAACGGCTTCACGACGAAATCAAGGGCGCCCAAGGCGAGGCATTCCCGCAGCTTGGCCCGCTGATCAACGGCGCTGACCATCACCACGCGGGCATTCGGGTCGGTGATGCGCAGGGCCCGCAGCGTTTCCACCCCGTCGAGTTCTGGCATCACGATGTCGAGCGTGACCAGATCGGGCCGGTGTTCGTCGTAGCGGGCCAGACCCTCGAGGCCGTTGATGGCTTCCGCGACCACCTCCCAGCCGGCCTCGCGGGCGATGCCAGCGATCCGCATCCGCATGATGGTGGCGTCGTCGACCACCAGCAGCCTCGGAACGTGGAGCCCGTCTTGATTTGTTCCCATCGCAATCTCCCTTACAACAAGATCTCTGTGCCGTGCCCAGCCGTTTCGACCGTCACCACCCCGTTGACGACGTCGACGGCCAATCGACGACCATGACTCCCGCCGCAGATGCGGCCCGTGATCGGAATGCCAAGATCCCCGAGAATCCGCTCGAGCGCCAGGACGTTCTGATCGCCGATCGGAATGCCCGATTGGAATGCGAACATCGTTGCGCCCCCCACGAGTTTTGCGGTGCATGAGAGGGACTGCTCGCCGGCTGCTGCGCAGAGCAACCGGAGCGTTTCGGCCACTGCCGTGTCGGCGTACTTCCCCGGTGGTGTGCCCTTGCCATTCGAAGCGGGCAGCATGACATGCGCCAGGCCGGCGGCCGGTCTGCTGCGAACGTGCAGCACGAGACCCACGCAGGAACCGACAAACGTCCTGAGGACACCACTCCCTACGGCGATGCCAATCTGGCCGATGGCGATGGAATCGCTCGAACGGGCCGGGGTCGGTGGCATATCAGCCTGACTCATTCGCCCTCCGGATCGCCGGAGGGGGGCAGGAGGGCCGCCACACCGTCAGCGTCGGGCAGGAAGACGAGCCCGCAGCCGACCGGGGTGCCGTCGATGCGGAATTCAGTGCGGGCCAGCAGCACGATGTCGGACAGAACGGGCTGCTCCATGAGCACGGCCTCCATGACCGCCTCCGGAAAGTCACGCAGAAAAACTGGCGGAGAGGGGAGGATGCCGTCGGCGCCGGCCGGACCGAGGGCCGCACAGATGGCATTGAGGTAGGCGCACCCAACGATATTAGCGGTTTCGATGACCGCTGACCGTTCCAGGTCGTCCCAGGACGTTGAGGTGCCCGTCGGCCGTTCGAGCAATGTGTCGGCCAGCGATAAGCCGGCGGCGTCGTCAGCCGCCAGCAGCAGCAGGCCACCGATCGCACCGTCGATCCGCATTGCACAGCCGCAGATCAGTGCGTCGCTGGAGCCCATCACCCCCGCGGCTTCCTCGATTGGAAGCGTGTCCAGCCGCTCCACCGAGAGCGTCGCCGGCCGACCGAGCCACTTTGCCAGAGCGCTGGAGGCATCGGCCGCAGCATGGTGGAAGAGCACCGTCAGCCGGTGGTTGGTGTCGTGTGTCATACGCGGCCCTCCGTCACAGTACGTGATCGCATCACGATGTCGACAACGGCTGCGGCGTCGAGGAGCAGGCAGACCTCGCCGTCGCCCAGAATGCTCGCCCCGCCCAGCCCGCGAATCCGCATGAAGTTTTCGTCGAGCGATTTGACGACGAGGTCTTGGGTGCCGAGCAGGCTCGAGACGCACACGGCGACTGCCCGCGACCCGGCGTGCATCACGAGCACGGCCCCCCGTGGTGCCGGATCGGCGCCGGTCGGCCAGGAGAAGATCTCGTCCATGTCGACCAACGGGAGAAACTCGCCACGGATGTCGCAGACCCGGCGACCCCCGACCGAGAGGATGCAGTCATCGGTAACAGTGACGATTTCCCGGACGTTCTCCACTGGCACGGCGAAGACGGCCTGTTCCATGCGGAAGAGCATGCAGCGGGCGATGGCCAGCGTCAGCGGCAGGCGGATAATGAAGGTTGATCCCTCGCCGATTTTTGTTTCGACTTCGATCGATCCGCTGAGGGCCTCGATCCGGGTGCGGACGATATCCATGCCAACACCCCGTCCCGAGATGTTCGAGATCTGCTTCGCGGTGCTGAACCCGGGCTGCCAGATGTAGTCGGTCAGTTCACGGGGGGTGAGGGAGGCCGCCTGGTCGGCCGAGATGAGTCCGCGGGCGACAATCCGATCGCGAATCTTCTCGACGTCGATGCCACCGCCGTCGTCGCTGATCGAGATGATGACACTGTTGCCCCGATGTGAGGCGGACAGCCGCACTGTGGCCATCTCCGGCTTGCCCCGCCGGAGTCGCACGTCGGCTGGTTCGATCCCGTGATCGATGGCGTTGCGGACCAAATGCACCAGCGGGTCACCGAGTTCGTCGATCATCCGCTTGTCGAGTTCGGTCTTTTCACCAGCGATTTGCA
>JBAXUW010000027.1:0-22922 GCA_037129495.1 Planctomycetota bacterium
AGATGTCGATGACCGTCGGCGTGCCGATGTCGAAGGCGGGCAGCAAGCCGTCTCCAACGAGCGCAAGCCGGTTTTCGAGCGATTCAAACCGGGCTGTGAACGCGGTTTTCAAACGTGTTTTGCAGCGGGCAGCGGGCTTGGCTGCGCGACGGCTCTGCGTTGCCTTCGTCATGCCCGGCGGGCTGCGAAACAGGCCTCGATTCCAGCCTGAGATTGGGGATTCCATGAGGGGTGGCTCCGCGGGATCATTCCCGCCGACGGTGGTCCCGCCGTTTCTATGTACTGCTTGCCTGAGCCCCTGTACCCGCAATCGTAACACTGAAAAAATGGAAGTCCAATGACGAGCACCGTGCCCAGATTCTTTCTTCCAACCACTGGCTCATCACACCATGCGACCCTGCTTTCAAAAGCTGCTCGTTTTCGCAACATTCCCATTCCTTTTCCATCATTTGCTACCGATGCCCCGACCACCGATGTTCTGCTCTATCTGACCAAGACTACGGAACGCGTGCCGGTTTTTCTCGATCTCAACTTCCGCGGCAACCACGCCGAACATGCCGATCCGGGAATCCGTCTTTCGACCGCGTGGATGCCCGACGACAAGGCCGCCGCCATCGAGAACCACCATGCCACCGAGGCATCTCGGGGAACGAGCAACGCGCGGTGGCCGGTCGAATCGATGCTGTCGCGCGGTTACGGCATGGCCACGGCCTACTGCGGAGATGTTTTTCCCGATCGGGCCGACGGCCGGCCCGCCAGCGCGCTCAAATCACTCGGCCGCCCTGTGGAAGGCGGTCTGGCAGCGGACGAGCCCGGCGCGATCGCGACGTGGGCCTGGCAGCTCTCCCGCATCCTCGACTGGCTCATCACCCTGCCTGAGGTCGACCCGGCCAAGGTGATCGTGGTTGGCCACTCGCGGCTGGGAAAAACGGCCCTCTGGGCCGGGGCCTGCGACGAACGCTTCGCGATGGTCATCTCGAACAATTCGGGCTGCGGCGGGGCCGCCCTCTCCCGCCGCAATTTCGGCGAGACGGTGGCGGTGATCACGGCGAGGTTTCTGCACTGGTTCTGTCCCGCCTTTGCCACCTACGCCGACCGCGAAGTGGACCTGCCATGCGACCAGCACACGTTGCTGGCCATGGTTGCCCCCCGACCGCTCTCCGTGGCCAGCGCCGTCAAGGATCGGTGGGCCGACCCGAGGGGCGAATTTCTCTCCTGCGTGGCCGCCGAGCCGGCCTGGAAGCTCTTCGGCCTCACCGGCTTGGGCACCCAGGAAATGCCCGCGATCGACACGCCCGTGGGCCAGACGATCGGCTACCACGTGCGAACCGGCCGCCATGAGATGCTGGCCTATGACTGGCACCGGTTTGCCGATCTCGCCGACCGCACGCTCCGCCGCAGGCCGACGGCTATCCCGCTTTTCATCCGCTCCAGGCACCGCTGCCGGTGCTACCGCCACCGAACGCGATCGTGCTCTTTGGAGACGGCACGGAGCCCCAGCCGCCGAAGTTCACGAGCATGGCCGGTGGGCCGATCACGTGGAAGGTGACCGACGGCACGCGTCCGACGCCGGTCAGAGGCTGTGGATGTCGATCGCGGGCAGCTCTTGGGGCGCGGCCGAATCCGAAGCAGAGCAGCCCGCACTGGAGATAGCCGCGGAGTTCCTCTTCGACGTATCCCGGCACGGGCCGCGCGGGAAACGCGGCGGCGGAAGCGATCATGGGCAGACCGGAGGCTGGACGGGATGAGTGATCGCCCGTACACTATAAAGTCTGATGGCGGGCCGTCCACACCGGCGTGGAGTCGCGGTGATCTGGCTTGGTGCAATCGAAGCGGGAGCCGGCCGCGGTCAAGGCCAGGCACTGGCCGCAGATGCCGATGGCAACCACAACTGCCGCGACCAAGCGGCAGAGTCGCCACGGCGGGATTGGAGCCAGGCAGACTGAACAGGCTGCCCACCGTCATGGGGTCTGGGCAATCGCTCCAGGCTTGCCGTGGGCAGAGACACCCAGCAGATGCGAGCACCTCGGTCATCGGGATCGCCGGGAGGGCGCCGTCAGCGAGTGCCTCGATGGAGCAGTCGGGCTTCAGGCAGCCCGCCGCACTTGGCTCGGAACATTCTCGACTGTTTTTGCCCGGTCCGCAGATGGCATCCGCAACGTCGTGGTTAGGGCCGCGTCGTAGTAGTGTCCGTAGGCCTCGTAGTCAGTCCAGTAGGCCGACCGAATCAGCAGCCGCGTTTCAGCGTCAAGCAAAGCCTGCGATGGAGGCGTGCCAAGCTCGCCGAGGGTGTTGTAGTCAGCGGGGAACTCAGCGGCATTCGTCGGCCAGGCATGATGCTCGCTGGCCGGATTATGGTGACCGGATTTACTCAGTTGATGGATGTCGACATGCGGGAGTCCGGTACGGTTCTCAACATCTCGCAGTCCGTCTGCCAAGTCTTCAAGACGAACACAGGCATCGACGCACGAATCCTGCTGCGCGTCGTGTTGCGGGCGGAAGTGAGGGTCGAGCACGGAGCCATTGATCTGCTGTGCAATCACAAACATGAGAAACTGTCGGAAGGTCAGTCCTGGCTGGTGTTGAAGGCCAGCGGCAGACTTCCACTGCGTCACGCGAGCGGCGTGCGGCCACTGCTCCACGTGATGGCCGTGCCGAACGAAATGCAGAAAGCTGCTGACCGCTCTCGTGGCAGGATCGCGGATCACTTTAATGATGTAGGTGTTGCGGTGGCTCTTCTTGAAGAGCCTCTCGCACTGCTGGCCATAACCCTTCGAGGTGAACAGCTTTTCGTGACGATAGTTGTGAATCCAATCGCTATACGCGAGCGCCTTATCGAGCAGGCCATTCTGGGTGAGGAACCACTTCAGGACCGTCGTGCACCCGCTCTTCGCCGACCAGCAAACGGCAACTGGAAACCCCGGTTGCTGGAGCGGAAGGATGCGATGATCCACGCGGGGCGTGCAGACTGAACTGAGAAAGCAGGTAAGGCGACTCATGAAAGTACCAAGTATAAAAATTGTTGGTGAGTTACCAGCGAGAACAGTTGATTTGCTGCCTGTTCTCTCTCGTCCGTGATAACATCGACGCGTTACCCCCTCCAACTGATGCTTTTTGCCGATCAGGCAGACTTTACGGCGCCGTGGCCTCCGCAGAAATTTCCTACTTACCCCAGTTCCTCGGCGAGAGCCGTAGAGCCATCACCGCTGCGGCCAGTGAGCGTGGCGGTAAGCACGACCGGATGCGGTGGCCCACCGCTCTCCGCCGCGATCCAGGCAGCAGACCGGCGTACCCCGCGACCTCAGGCAGCATCTCTTGAACGGAACCCGGGCTGACAAACAGCCATCAATTCGCCGGCACAGCCCGTGCGAATCGCTAGTTCTTGGATGGCAGGGTGGCCGCAGACCGCTTCCCACACCCGAACCTCCACTGGAGACAGGAGGCCGGCACGCGTGTTGCTTGCTTCGACGACGCGGCGAAAGACAACGTCCTCATCTGGCAACAAACGGATTGACTCGAGTCCGTTACCGATTGCCATCACGTCTCGCAAAAACGCCGCGATACGGCCGTGATATTTTCCGCTGCTTTCTTTCGCCGCCATAAGCCGACGCGAAAGCTCCAACGTGACGGCAACAAACCAAGGTTCTGAAGGCGAGACGTTTTCTCGTAACTTTGAAGAAACAGCGCGGCACCTTTCAATGAGTGCGCCGAGGATTCGTGGTCGAGTAGGCTGCCGCTGTGCGAGGTGCGACGAAACAGATCTCAGAAATGGTGAGATGCAGTCAGCGTCATCGTATGGAACGCGAATCACAGAGCAATCTATCTGCTTGAGCCTTTCCAGGGCATGGCAGGCGACGCCCTGTAACACTCCAAACTCCGTAACGGGGTCAAACGCAAAACCCAGTCGGGACTTAAATTTAATGGCACTCCAGACTCGCTCAACGACCGGTCTTTCAACCATGACGATGTGCACGTCATATCGCCTGCCGAGCACCTTCAAGACGGATTCGAACGCTTCTGGCTGGTTGCATAACAGTTCCCAGAACACCTCGCTGCTCATCAAGGGCGTAAGGCCGCGCGGCACCTCAGCGGCAAGGTTGTCGACAATTTCTTCTGGGCAGCCCCCAAGGAGGGATTCTGGAATATTCGGATGATGGCTGATGTAGCACCCCGGCAACACCATGTGCTGCCCGCTGGCGAGGCCAGTTTTTGGATACCACAGCCCCGCCTTGGGTAGCTCATTGCGGTTTCGTTCACAGAACAACTGAATCGCGGTCGTTCCGGTCTTGTGCGGGCCGATATGAAGGAAGAGCGGTGGTTTGAATCCGGTTGCGGTTGGTAGCGGCCGGCGAGGTACAAGCCTGCCTAGCGTTCGGATGACTGTCGAGAGCCGGCTCATAGGCAGTGACCTGTGAAAAACGACTGGATAAGGCAGAGGAGTGCGAAACTCCGTTGTGCGACATGCACCCCTCTTCCTGTGGATATCGGAAGGTCTCTGTCTTGCCGTGAGACTTTGTGCCGATCAGGCAGACGATGGCGTGCCGCGGGCTTCACATGCCTCGCCAGTCTGCCCAAGCCCCTGCCTGGAGCCATATCACGCGGCAGCGCGGGTCATCCGATCGAGATGATCGCGGATGATTTCAGAGGGGTACGCGGTGTGGCTCGCGAGCCAGTCGTAGATGCGACGGGCGTCGATGCCGACGGGATTATCCCGAAGTAGGTCCACCTTGAGCATCGGCACGCCGCTTTCCAGCACCTGCTTCCACTGCAGATGCGTCGGGTTGTAGGTCGGTCGGCGGATGCTGCGCCGATACCGCCGCACCCGCTTTTGCCAGGGTGGCCAGCAGGCCATGTTTGAGAGCTGCTCCGCCATCGACACTCGCGGATAATGACGGCCGTCAAACAGCGTCTGGACGTCGAAGCCATTCGCGACGCATTCCGGCATCCAACGCAGCTCGTAGGCATTGATCGCATCCCGTTTGGTGGGCACAAGCCGCACGCCCTCCCAGAGCCGCTTGCCACAATCGGAGGCCAGCAGCCGACGGGACATGCCCATGAAGTAAGACTGCAGATGTACCTCGGGCTCGAGTGACACCGTCATGCCCCACAGGTCGCTCCGTCTGGCAGCCGCGGCGGCCAGGCAGCCGTCAATCGGCCAGAGCGGTCCGTAGACGCTGCTATTCGTGAAGATAATCTCGTCGTAGGCTGGCATGTCGAGCCGCAGAAGACCCTCGCGCCAGCTCGCGAAATCGAATCCCACATTTTCACGAACGATGACCTCATCCACCAGCGACGTGAGCGCGGAGGACACGTTCGAGTAGTTCGTGGAGACGAACACGATGCGATCGACCACGGCGCGGTATTGCCGCAGGGCGTGGAGGACGTAGGGATCTACGATGCCATCGCGATCCCAGTGGGCATAGACCAGTGCACGAGAGGATTGCGGTGTGCATTCCATGCAGCGTCTTTCAAGGACCCATCAACGAGATTACGCGGCCACAGTTCGCGGTTGCCGCTCGGCCAGCGATTCCGCTGCGATGTCTGCGAGATACCGGCCGTAGTCGCTCTTCATGCGAAGGGCCCGTTCGGCCACCTCCGCCGGCGACAGATATCCCATGTGCATGCCGATTTCCTCGAGGCAGGCGATCTTCAGCCCCTGCCGCTCCTGAATCGTCTGCACGAACGAGGTCGCCTGCAGAAGTGAGTCGGGCGTGCCCGTATCAAGCCAGGCAAAGCCGCGGCCGAGTTTCTCCACCTGGAGGTCGCCACGCTCGAGATACACCCTATTTAAGTCGGTGATCTCGAGTTCACCCCGACTGCTCGGCTTCAGACTACGGGCGATATCCGTCACGTCAGCGTCGTAGAAGTAGAGACCCGGCACAGCAAAATGGGATTTCGGCTGTCGCGGCTTCTCCTCAAGCGAGAGGGCCCTGCCGCCCACATCGAATTCCACCACGCCGAAGCGTTCGGGATCGCGAACAGGATAGGCGAAAACCGTGGCCCCCCGCTCCCGCGCCGCCGCAGCGTGAAGCACCGCTTGGAAGCCGTGTCCATGAAAGATGTTGTCACCGAGCACGAGTGCTGCCCGGTCTCCGCCGAGGAAATCGCGACCGATGATAAACGCCTGCGCCAGCCCATCGGGCTGCGGCTGCTCCGCATATGAGAGTGCCACGCCAAACTGCGATCCGTCGCCGAGTAGCCGCTGAAAATGCGGCAGATCGTGAGGGGTGGAGATCAAGAGAATATCGCGGATGCCGGCGAGCATCAGCGCCGACAGCGGGTAATAAACCATCGGCTTGTCGTAGACCGGCAGCAGTTGCTTGGAGATCGCCAGCGTCATCGGATGCAGACGAGTTCCAGATCCGCCTGCCAACACGATGCCCTTGAGCGGTGTGGTGTCATTTTTGCGTGTGTGCATAGCGTGATCGGCCAGCGAGGGATTTGTGGGTTGGTGTGTGGTTTTTTGCGATCAGGCCCGGGAGGCCCACCGCGGGAGGGGAAATAACAGCGCCCGGGGGAGTAACGCCAGAGCACATACCGAGGAGTCGACTCGGCGGGGTCGCGGGTCCGCAAAGAACGCGCAGTGTGGCAGCGGGCGAGATCCGGCGTCGCCCAGCCGTGCTTACGCCGCCCTGCCACGGCGGGTCAGCGGCGGCAGCAGCTGATCGCGGCCCGCCAGCAACTCGACCAGCGCCACGGTCTTTCGCTGCCGCCACAATCGCCCGAGGCCGTCGGGGCGGAAGTCGGTTGCGAAAAGGTGTGGATGGTAAAATGGATCGCTGGGAAAAGCGTGCTGCCAACGAGCGACAAACGCATCCCTGGCCGTTTTCTTGGCCGTGCGGGTGCGTCCCTCCCAGTGCGTGGCCTGGACGTGTGGCTGATAGACCACTGCAAACCCCGCACTTCGCAGCCGTAGACAGAGATCGATGTCGTTGTAGTCGTCTGGGAATTGCTCGTCGAAGCCGCCCACCGCCTCGAAGGCATCCCTGCGGACGAGCATGCACGCAGCTGTCACGGCCGAGAATTCCTGCAACCGGCGGATGCGGCCTTGATACCCGAGCGAGTCCGCCGGCCAGTTGTAATGGGCGTGCTGGCACAGCCGTTTTGCGTTGAGCACGACACCGGCATGCTGGATATCGCCTTCCGGATAGTGGAGCAGCGCACCGACAGCCCCAATGCGATTGTCAAGCTCGAAGGTCGCCGTCATCTGTTCCAGCCATCGTGACGAGAAGCTGTCGACGTCGTTGTTGAGAAAGAGCAGCAGGGAACCGCAGGTGGACCGCACGGCGGCATTGTTCATGGATGCAAAATTGAAGGGACCGCTGTAGGGAAACACCCGCAGTCTGTCCGCAGCCGAGTCGCGGGCGAGAAAGTCGAGCAGCTCCGGCTCGTCTGACGCGTGATCGATCACGGTGATGTCATAGTTGTCATAGCCGGCTCGTTCCCGGAGATCATGCACGCACGACTTCACGAGAGCCGCGGCATTCTTTGTCGGGATCACGATCGACACGTGTGCCGATCGTCGCGGCTGCAGTTCAAACTGGTGGATCGATGCCTCTTGGGGATGCACCGACACGGAGGCCGACACACCGATGGTTTCGAGCGCCTCGGAGGCGATGCGAGCCGTGTCAACGCCTACGGCAGTGCCGTGGTCACCCGGCAGCATCGCGAGTGGGTGCTGGATGTGCGCCACGTCTTCGTTCGAGCAGCCGCGGAGCGACTCCAAGGCGAGGGCATAGAGGGTTTCGCGTGCGGATGCCGTCGCCACACCGCGGGCGACCAGCCGCTCAAGTGCTGCGGTTGCCAGCGACCGATTGAAGGCCACGATCGGCCCCAGATAGCTGCCCGCGAGCAGCGTCGTCCAGGAAAAGTCGGGCTTGTGATGAATTGTCGGAGTGGCCCAGACGCCGTCGGAAGGATCGCCCACTGCGTCATCGCCGTAGACCGCCATGATCTCACGGGCTGCACTCTGGCCGCTGTTCCGTTCGAGAACTGCTGCGATCCACAGGAGCGCGTCTTCGCAGACGGTCGCACGGGCATCGCACAGAACCACATGGCCGGACGTGGCGGCGGCTACGGCGGTGCGCAAGCTCACCAGGGATGTCTGCCCGGAATGTGACGCAGCTCCGACGAAAATGAGATCCGTGCACTCCCGTTTCACCACCGGGCGGATACCCGTTTCCGAGGAGTGACGCACTGCCGCCAAGGTGTCCGCCGGAGCGACGATCCACACCCGCCGCGGGAGCAGCGGACCACGAGCGAGTCTGTCGAGGCAGCTGATGCACTCCTCGGAGGCCACTGCGGCGTCAGAACCGCCGCAGATAATCACGTCGGGCGGGCTGATACCGGCGGCGAGACGGGCAAGGGTGTCAGGTCCGGCCCGGCGGGCGGCGCGGAGAATCGTAACCGCGGCTCGCGCATCCCTGATGCCATGCCTCAACTGACGCAAGCCACGTTCCACGTGCTTGCCAATGGCGAGCAATGCAGTGGTTTTTTTCCGCGCTGCCATCGGCATTGGTTTCCGGAGAAGTTCGGGCGGATGGGGGTAATACGAATTCCCGGCAAGCGTCGCCAGATCAACCCGGTCACGCAGGAGCACTGCCACTTTTCAATCTGGCGACCGGCACATGAAAAGCCTATTTCCTGGCTCAACCCCGTGATGTTCCCCTGGGGTTCTTGAGCGAAAGGTCAGCATGCAACCCATCTTGGTCACCGGTGGAGCCGGATTCATCGGCGGTGAGTTTGTTCGGCAATGGATCGCCGAAGAGCACTCGGCCATCGTCAACCTCGACGCACTCACCTATGCGGGTAATCTCGAATCGCTTCGCGACGTGGCGACAAACCCACGGCATATTTTCGTGCAGGGCGACATTGGCGACAGCGACCTCGTGTCGCAGCTCCTGGCGACTCATCGGCCACGCGCGATCATTAATTTTGCTGCGGAAAGCCATGTCGACCGGTCGATCGACGGCCCGGCCGCATTCGTGGAAACCAACGTGATGAGAACCTTCCGCCTCCTTGAGGAAGCTCGAAAGCACTGGAAGAATCTCCCGGAGACAGAGCAGCAAGAGTTCCGTTTTCTGCACGTCTCCACAGACGAGGTCTACGGCTCGCTCGGTCCCACGGGCAAGTTCACCGAGACCACTCCCTACGCGCCCAACTCGCCATACTCGGCCTCGAAGGCCTCGAGCGACCATTTCGTCCGCGCCTACCATCACACCTACGGCCTGCCGACGCTGACCACCAACTGCTCCAACAACTACGGACCCTACCAGTTTCCCGAGAAGCTCATCCCGGTGATGATCCTCAACTGCCTGGAGGGCAAGCCGTTGCCCGTCTATGGCGACGGCGCGCAGATCCGCGACTGGCTTTATGTCGGTGATCACTGCCGTGCGATCCGCGCGGTGCTCGCCCGCGGGCGACTTGGCGAGGTCTACAACATCGGCGGCGACAGCGAGAAACGGAATCTCGAGGTGGTGCAAGCCATCTGCAAGGCCGTCGACACGCTGCGGCCGGGACTACCGCATGCGCCCTGCACGTCGCTCATCAGCTACGTGAAGGACCGACCAGGCCATGACCGCCGCTACGCCATCGACTTCGGCAAGATCGAGGGGGAACTGGGCTGGCGACCCAGCCTATCATTCGACGAGGCGATCAGCCGCACGGTTGGCTGGTATCTCGAGAACCCGGCCTGGGTGGCCAACATCACGAGCGGCGGCTATCGCCGTAGCCGACTCGGGCTCTCGGAGCGATCGTCCTGATTGCACCGAATCCAGATCGATCAGGAAGCACCACTTTGTCCAAGACGCAAGCTACCACTGCGGTCATGAGGAAACCTCACGGTGATGAGGGCATTCATCTTGCTGTCGATCTCTCGCAGGGGAGTGCCCTCAGTTGGGTGGTCGGTGAATTAGCCGTAGCACTCTCGGACATCGGCCAGCGCGTGAGTATTCCGCGCACTCGTGCGCTCTCCGAGACGCTCGAGTCAAGACTCCGACCGCGTCTCTCATCGTTGATGACCGATCAGCCCTGTAGGACGTACCATATCAAACTGAATCATTACTGGCCGCAGTTCCTGATGCAGGAGGTCTCGGGTGAGGTCAACGCGGAACTGTTCGTCACAAACTATCGGTTTCGGGGCGAGATTCGCCCTCTCGACATGTGGAGTCGAAACCTCGTCACAAACGGCGTCCGCAAGCTCCCCATGAGTTCGTTTTGCGGAGCCAGCCTGGCTGACCTCGGCGTTTCTGCTAACCAGTGTGCGGTCGTAGCGCCGGGCTACTCCCCTGAGATCGACGCACTCTTTCCCACAGGCAAGGCTCGCAGCAACTCAGGAGTACGCAAAATCCTGATTGTGACGAACTCCCATGATCTCAACCGCTACGGAACTGACATTCTCATACCCGCGCTCGCGAAGGCTTATTCACCTCACGACCCGGTTGAGATCCACATCAAAGACTATGGCTCCTCATCAGGCTCGCGCACACTCCGCGACTTGGTTACGTCCCACCCATCGTTTCCCAAGGTGGTCTGGCACGAGTCGTTTCTGAGCAAAGAAAATCTCATCCGACTCTACGGCGAAATGGACCTGATGGTGTCTCCTTTTCGTGGCGAGGGATATGCCATGAAGATTATCGACGCGATGGCCGTGGGGCTGCCGGTGATGATGCCTGCTTTTGGCGGACCCATGGAATACGCCATCTCAAACGGCTTTCTGCCACTGGCATTCGACGAAGTTCCTGTCGGGCAGTGTTATGACACCGAGCACTATCTCGTGGGCCCCGGGGCGTATTGGTGCCAGGTTCGCGAGGAAGCCCTCGTCGATTCCCTCCGGGCTTATCTGACAAACCCGTCACCAGCTGAAGACGCGGCACGCGTTGCAAGGGCCCACATATTTGGCCGTTACACCTGGACGAGTGCCGCACGCTCGCTTGTGGGGGCGCTCCACGCGTGGCGCGCCGAGAAAGAAGCCAAGACCTCTCGTCGAATGCGCCCCGCGACAATACCGTTGTCGGTCATCATGCCTACCAAAGACCGTCCGGCTGAACTTATGAAAACACTTCAGGTGTACGCTGGACAGGCTTCGCAACCCTTTGAGATCCTCATCGTCAACGATCATGGTGATGGCGATGCGGTTCGCCACATCGTTGACTCGATTGGCGGAACGCTTCGCACTCGTGTCATCGATAACGATGGCCCTCCCGGACCGGGTGCCGCGAGGAATCTGGGGCTCGAAGCAGCAGACGGGGAAATCTTTCTCGTTACAGGCGACGACATCATCCCTGCACCGGACTTAATCGCTCGCCATCTCGATGCTCACCGGCGTTACCCAGCCGCAGAAGATGCCTTCGTGGGACAGGTGGACTGGCATCCCGACATGAATCTCGACTGGTTTACACGCCACATCGTCGGAGATGGCGCACAACAGTTCGATTACCGCGCGCTGAGCGATGAGCAGCAAGTACCATTCGACCGGTTTTATACCTCGAACGTTTCGTGGAAGCGTGCACTGACTGCAGACCTCGAGGAGATTTTCAGTGAGGCATTCCGTCACGCGGCGTTTGAAGATGTCGAACTAGGATATCGTCTCTCGAAGCGAGGCCTGACACTGCGGTATCTCGAGCACGCTTTAGGCCATCATCTTCATCCGATGACGCCGAGGTCGTTTTGGGAACGAATGCGTCGCGTCGGCAATATGCGGACCGTGCTCTCGGCCATGCATCCTCGCGTCGTAGGCAGCGATGGACTCTTGTTTTATCAGGAACTCGAGGTTGAGAGGCGACGACGGGCCGAGCACCACACGCACGTCAGCAACGCTTCCTGGAAAAGCATCCTTGAGCCCCAATTACTGGCTTTCGAAGCCCTCGATGAACGTGCTCAATCAGATGAAGCGCTGCCGCGAATTGCCGCTGGCGGTATGAGTGATTCCAAACAAGGACTTGATTCGCTCCGCCGCACCCTCTTCGACGACATCTGTGAGACCTTTACTCAGATCGGCCAGGCCGAGGAGTGGTCCAACGAGTCATTCGATCAGGAATGGTCTGCCACATGGGTCACGCTGTTGCGGATCGCAAAACGGAATGCCGCGACCAACGGCACGGCGTCGAGCCAACGGGCGACGCGGACCATTCGCAGCTTTTTACCTCATTTCCTGCAGCACAATCGATTTTCTGGATCGATTCGCACGTGGCTACGGGAGTTCAAACAGCACCGCCGTCGTCATCGTTCACGGGCGGCATGATTGGAAAGCAAGGTGTTCACGATGCTTGGTTTCGCACGACGAAAAAAAAGGCTCACCCAAGACGACGTTGTCTGGGCATTTGCGCACATTCTGGGGAGACATCCCCACTCCGCGGCTGAGGCCAGCGTATTTCTCGAATCCTGCGCCGACTTTCGCGACCTGGTTCAACAACTCGTTGCCACTCCAGAATTCGCGACACGGAGAGCCTCAGCGTCGGAGGGTTTTGTCTACGACGATTCCGAGGGTCTGCAACGAAAAGTACTCTCCATTTTGAGGCACATGCAGCCAATGCAAGCGGTCGATTACGCGAAGATTCGCATCGGCAAGGAATGCGACGGCGGGTATGTCATGCTGGATGATTTCAAAGGCATCACCGCAGCCTATTCGATCGGAATCTGCGACGAGGTATCGTGGGATCTGAGCCTGGCCGAAAGAGGAATCGAGGTTTTCCAATACGACCATACGATCGACGCACTGCCACTCCAAAACGACCGCTTTCATTGGTCGAAAAAGGGGCTCGGATCAGTCTCGACCGAGGAACTGGAGACCCTGCCGAGGCTCCTTGAAGTCAACGGTCATGCTGGCCGCCGTGGCTTGCTCCTCAAGTGCGATATCGAAGGCTGTGAATGGGAAGTGCTCGCCAGTCTGCCGCAGGATTGTCTGGGGCACTTCAAGCAGATTGTGCTCGAAATTCATTACCTCGAGCGGCTGGTTGACCCTGAGTTTCTGACCCTGGTACAGCGAGCGATCGCTGTGCTGACTGCCGACCACCGTGTGATACACGTGCATGCCAACAACCACCGACCGTACTCCATCGTCGGCGGAATTCCTATTCCCTCAGTCCTCGAGATCACCCTGGCGCGGACACAGGACACCAGGCTGATCAAGTCCGAAGAGGTGTTTCCTACATCGTTGGATACCCCCTGTTACCTCGGCCGTGCCGACTTTCGTTTGGGAACATTTCGTTTTTGACGGGAGAGTACGTTGCTGCCTCCGAGCGTGAAGATCATGGCCGGGATCACTGGGGGCCATGGTCGTCAACCATGGAAGCCTTGGCGTCTCCGCCTGTCGACAGCGTGGAAAAGCTCCTCCAACGTCTTTTCCTACAGCCAGCCAATCCTGCCAATCTTTCCAGATCTTCTCGAAAAAATGGGCTGGCTGACCACGCCTAGGTCGCCTAAGGTCTCTGGTCACGCATCAAGACCTGTTGACCAGCAGTCGGCAAAAACCGCCACGCGGGCTGGCAGGCTTGGCTCGTGCTTCGCGGACAGCACGAAGGCCCGGCATAGACAAGGGAAGCCCACGGATGAAGATCGGCAGAATCATCGGCGACACAGCCTCTCGATTGTTTTTGGCAGCCGGGGCTGTGGACCGCGTGCGGAGAATCTGTCGCCGTCTGCGAGGCGCAAAGCGGCCAACACACGAGCACGCTGAGGAACGCTATACCACCTGGGTACGCAAACATGACACGCTGTCCCGAAGCGATCTCGGAGTGCTGCGGAGAAGAGCCTCGTCATTTCCGCGGCAGCCTACAATCTCTGTAGTGATGCCTGTTCATAATACCCCACTCGATATTCTGGATAAGGCCATCCGTTCAGTGCTGGATCAGGCCTATGTCAATTGGGAGTTGTGCATTGCCGATGATGCCTCTTCCCAGCCGGGGATCCGCGAACTGCTCGAGCGGCACGCAGCCAAAGACTCCCGCATCAAGCTGCGATTTCGTGACTCCCGTGGAAGCATTGCCGCCGCTTCGAACACGGCATTAGAGATGGCCACGGGGGAGTTTATCGCCCTCCTTGATCATGACGATGTGCTGCCGTCGCATGCCCTCTATTGGGTCGCGGAAGCGATCAACCGGCATCCGGATGCACGATTGCTCTACTCCGATGAAGACAAGATTGACATGCAAGGGAAGCGATTCGATCCATACTTCAAGTCGGATTTCAACTACGAACTATTCCTCGCCCAAAACATGGTCAGCCATTTCGGCGTCTATCGCCGAGATCTGATCTGTTCCTTGGGCGGCTTTCGCAGCGGCTTCGACGGCTCCCAGGACTACGATCTCGCGCTGCGGGTCGTCGCTGCGATCCAACGAACCCAGATCGTGCACATCCCGCGAATTCTCTACCACTGGCGGGCAATTGCCGGCAGTGTTGCCCTTTCTAGAACCGAGAAGGATTTCTGCGCACCCGCTGCTTGGCGGGCGGTTACCGATCACCTGCAACCCCTCGGCGGCGTCGTCGAGAGGGCTCCCGAGGCGCTGATGTATCACCGCATCCGGCACCAGCTACCCGCCGTCCTTCCGCTGGTGTCGATTGTCATCTGCACCCGCGATCACGAAACCCTTCTGCGTAGGGCCGTCGAGTCCATCCGTTCGCTCTCCACCTACCCACACTACGAACTCGTGATCGTCGACAACGGTAGCCGGGATCCGCAGGCAGTTGCCTATCTGGCCTCGCTGGCCTCGCAGCCTGGAATCCAGGTGATCCGCGATGACTCGCCGTTCAACTATTCCCGCTTGAACAACACCGCTGTTACCCACTGTAGGGGCGAAGTGCTCTGCCTACTCAACGACGACATCGAGGTGATCACGCCGAACTGGCTCGAGGAAATGGTCGCCTTCGCCATCAAGCCAGATGTCGGGGCGGTCGGCGCCAGGCTCTGGTATCCAGACGGCACGCTCCAGCACGGCGGCGTGATCATTGGGGCCGGCGGAGTCGCCGGCCATGCCCACCTCCGGCTGCCAAAGGGAAGCCCTGGGTATTTCGGACGCGCGGTGCTTCAGCAAGAGCTTTCGGCAGTGACTGGCGCCTGCCTGATGGTGCGGCGGACGGTGTTCGCTGAAGTCGGCGGGCTCGACGAGCAGATTGCGGTAGCCTTTAACGACATCGACTTCTGCCTGCGGTTGCGGGGAGCCGGCTATCGCAACATCTGGACGCCGTTTGCCGAACTGATCCACCACGAATCGGCGTCACGCGGTCCGGAAGATAATCCCGAAAAGATCGCGAGATTTCAGCGAGAGGTTCGTTTGATGCACGAGCGTTGGGGCGACGTGCTCGCAGGCGATCCCTATTATAATCCTAATCTTTCGATGCGATCGGGCGACTACTCGCTCGATCGCTCTCCGTCACGTCCGGCAAGGAGGGCCGCATGAACCTTTTTCGAAAGTTCACAGCCGCGAAGGGGCAGGAGACCCGGGAACAGATCATTCTCCGCGGGATCGACAAGGCGGCACCCGGACTCGAGATCGGCCCCAGCCACCGTCCCATCGCGGCCAAACGGGAGGGCTTCAATGTTCGCATTCTCGACCACCTCGACGCGTCATCACTACGCGCGAAATATGCGACGCACGGCGTCGATATTGACGCGATCGAAGAGGTGGATTTCGTCTGGTCGGGCCAACCCCTCGACGAACTCGTCGGCGGCGAGCGGTTCGCCTGGATCATCGCCAGCCATGTCATCGAACACGTACCCGACCTGGTGGGATTCCTCAACGCCTGCGAGACAATTCTGGCCCCGGGCGGCGTGCTCTCACTGGCAGTGCCCGACAAGCGTTACTGCTTCGATTGCGAACGGGAGAACAGCCCGCTGGGCCGCGTCATCGATGTTGCCCACGCGCAATTAACCAATCATTCCCCAGGTACCGCAGCGGAGTATTTCCTGAAGGTCCGGCGGAAGGGCGGCCAGATCGCCTGGGACGATCGGCATCAGGGTCCGCTTGAGCCGGTGCATGGTCTGGAGGATGCACTCCACGCGATGGCGAAGGTCCGGGAGGGTCACTATTTCGACCTGCACGCCTGGGTGTTCACGCCCGATTCGTTTCGCCAGATTATCCACGACCTGCGCGACCTGCGGCTCGTCGGGATGCGGGAGCAGCACTTCCACACCACTCGGGGCTGTGAGTTCTTCGTGTCGCTCACGAAGCCGACGTCCATCGGCCGGGCAGCGGCTTAGAAACCTTCACCGTTCTGAGGCGCAACGATGTTCGGGCTCGGCAAGCGAAAACCCACAATCGCCCATTCCTCTCCCGCGATTGCCGTGGCGACAGGCGCCGGCATCCTCGATGCCTATTGCATGGAGAAGCCTGGCCCTCAACAGGTACTCGACATCTTCCGCGGGGAGTGGTCGTCGAAGATGCCGTCTGTGAGCGGCCTCCAGACGGTGCCTGGACAGGCTGAACTTTTCGAAGATGCTCGAGTGACGTGGGCAGCCTCACAATGCGGTGGGATGAGTGGCCGCCGAATTCTCGAGCTCGGGCCGCTCGAGGGTGGGCATTCCTACATGCTTGAACAGGCCGGTGCGGCTGAGGTGCTCGCTGTGGAGGCCAATGTTCGCTCCTTTCTTAAATGCCTGTGCATCAAAGAGATTTTTGGCCTTTCAAAGGTGCACTTTGTGCTCGGTGACTGCATGGCATTCATGGAGCAGAATCCAGGCGGTTGGGACTTGGTGTTCGCAAGCGGCATCCTCTATCACATGAAGGAGCCCGCCCGCTTTCTGTCGCTCCTGCCGAGGATGGCACCCCGAGTCTTTCTCTGGACACACTACTTCGATGAGCGAATCATTCGCGGCACGCCCGCACTAGCCCACAAGTTCGGCAGGCTCGAAGAGGGCGAGATCAGTGGATTTCGTTATCAGTACGTCGAGCAGTCTTATAAGGAGGCGCTTGGTTGGAGTGGCTTCTGTGGAGGCTCGGCCGAAACTAGCCTGTGGCTCACTCGTCATTCAATCCTCGGGCTGCTTGAGCATCTCGGCTACCGGACCATCGAAGTGTCGTTCGAGGCACTCGATCATCCAAACGGCCCTTCGTTTGGCGTCTACGCGGCGGCCGATACGGCGGCTGGATTTGGATCTGAGCCATAGACGGTTGCAGTGTGGCCTTTTTCGCCGTCGCGATGAAACGGACGGACTGTGCGCTCGCAGATGTCAGGCGGTATCCTTTTTTCCAATCTCCTTGGCAACACTCACCGACTACGGTAATTGACAAACTGATGACCAACTTCCACTTCGTCGATGATTACGAGCGGCACGTCGATCACCTGATCCGCAACCACCCGCTTCCTGAAGCCATGTCCCTTGCAGTGGGCGGCTACTACGAAGAGTTTTCTGTCATCCTTGCCGAGGTGCTGGTCCAGAATGGTCTTCGCGACGGTATGTCGCTCGTGGACCTGGGCTGCGGCAGCGGCAGGGCGGCGAAGGGCATCAGCAAGCGGGTGAAGATCGAATATCTCGGCACCGACGTGGTCAAGCGGTTGCTCGACTACGCCGCGACAGTCTGCCCGCCGCACTATCGCTTCAAGTGCCATCAAGAACTATCTGTGCCGGCCGCAGATGCATCGGCTGATATGGTCTGTGCATTCAGCTTGTTCACCCACCTGCTGCACGAGGAGAGCTATATCTATCTGCAGGAATCACACCGCGTATTGAAGCCGGGGGGCAAGGTCGTGCTGTCGTTCCTCGAATTCGCTACCCCCGGCCATTGGGCGATTTTTGAGCTCACCAGGGAGGCTCGCAGACACAACGCGAGACAACCTCTCAATATGTTTATCGAACGCAACGCGATCGATGTCTGGTGCGAACACCTCGGCTTCGTTCGCGAAAGCTTCGTGGACGCGACAGACCCCCGCTGGAACGGCAGCGCCGTGGGTCAGTCACTTGCCGTGCTCCGGAAGCCGGAATGAGCGTCTTTGACGGCCGTCTCTGCCCGGCTGAGTCAGCCCGACGCAACCCATTCGCACCCCACTCGACAAGCGACTTCTTCTCATGGCCCCCGAAATCCGGCCTGTCCCTGAGCCTCGGGTCAGGCCGCAGATCTTCCCGCGGACTTCATCTGGCGAATGACCCGCGACACCTCGCGGATGACCCGTCGAGGAATGCTTTGTTTCCCGGGCTCGGGGGTGACGTCGGCGACAGCTGGGCTCTCGTTTGTCGAAGGTGTCTCGTCAATGCAACAACGCAGGAGCCGCTCTCGCGTATCGTAGTATTCCTTCTCGCACACAGGGACGGAGATCGGAGGCCGAACCAAATCAACATAGAACTCGAGCCCAAACGTTTCCGAGACAGATTCGATTCGTAGTTCGACAAGACCGAACGCGATCATATCGCGAACAATGAGCTCGAACGACTCGGGCGTGAATGCCCAGCAGTGCGTGTCAATATAGCGTGAGGGCACGTTGCCACTGGAGCCAAAATACTCCTGAAACACCGCTAGGCTCGTGCGGGTCGGTGTCCACCCTTTTCCGTTTGAAAGTGAGTCACTGAATATCGTCCGATGCCGGAATAACTGGTACGGCGTGGGCTGTGAGCGGACTTCGTAGAAGGCCTCCAGCCATTCGTTGACTTCCGTAAGCGTTCGGAAATGGTCGAAGCAGTACCGTTTATCGGGAACCGCGAGTCGCAGCGTGGCCCCTGGTCGCAGCACCGCGGCACATTGCTGCAGGAAGCGGACGGGGTTAGGGATATGCTCAATATTGTGGGATGACAGAATCCAATCAAAGCGCTGGTCTGTGCCGTAACGAGCCGTGGTCAGATCTGCGAGGTCACAGGCGGACCCCACGAGATCAACCTCCTCAATCTCCTTGTGTCTTTCTTGAGGGATGTTGGGGTCAACGGCTGCGTTTTGCCGAAGCTGATCCGTGTCGAAGACGTCAAGCGTGGTCGTCCGATAGCCAGCCGCCCGTGCGGCAATGGGGTTGAAATACGGGCCGATCTCCAGAACTGAGTGTTCTGGGGAGATACCCTTACGAAGACGGTCAAGGCGACTCATCGGAACTCCAAAGGTTTTGGTGTCTCGTGTGATATGCCGAACTCGAGCAACTGCGGTGCAAAAATCCTTGGATACGGCACTGCCAAACGCTCAGCCTGCTCATCCGTTCCCTCGCCCGTCTCAGGCAGCCCGCCTCACGTAACTCGCACCCCGCTCGGCGAGCGCCTTCTCCTGCGACGCGAGTTCCAGGTCCGATTCGACCATCATGTCGACGAGCTGATCGAAGCTGGTCTGCGGCTTCCAACCCAGACGATTGCGGGCCTTCGTGCTGTCGCCCAGGAGCAGATCGACCTCGGCGGGACGGTAATACCGCGGATCGATCTCCACGAAATCCTGATAGTCGAGTCCCAGCCGCGAGAAGGTCTGCTCGCAGAATTCGCGGACGGAATAGAGCTCGTTCGTAGCGACCACGTAGTCATCCGGCTTGTCCTGCTGGAGCATCCGCCACATCCCCTCGACATAGTCGCCCGCGAAACCCCAATCCCGCTGGGCGTCGAGGTTGCCAAGGGAGAGCTTTTCCTGCAGTCCAAGTTTAATCCGGGTGGCCGCGCGGGTGATCTTGCGGGTCACGAAGGTCTCGCCGCGGCGCGGGCTCTCATGGTTGAAGAGAATGCCGCAGGATGCGTGGAGGCCGTAGCTCTCGCGGTAGTTGACGGTAATCCAGTGGCCGTAGAGCTTGGCCACGCCATAGGGGCTCCGCGGATAAAAAGGCGTCGTCTCCTTCTGCGGCGTCTCGACCACCTTGCCATACATCTCGGAGCTGGAGGCCTGGTAAAAGCGAATCTGCTCACCGGTGTCGTCCTGCACGTCGCGAATCGCCTCAAGCAGACGGAGCGTGCCGACGGCGGTGACGTCGGCGGTGTAGGCCGGCTGATCGAAGCTGACACGGACATGGCTCTGAGCGGCGAGGTTGTAGACCTCCTGCGGGCGGATCTCCCGAATCAGCCGGACCAGACCGTTGCCGTCGGACAGGTCGCCGTAGTGGAGGTGTAGCTGGGCCGGTTCACCAAAGATCAGGTGCTCGATCCGCTGGGTGCCAAAGGTGCTGGAGCGACGCCGCAGGCCGTGCACCTCGTAGCCCTTCGAGAGCAGCAGCTCCGCGAGATACGAACCATCCTGACCCGTGACACCTGTGACCAAGGCGCGCCGCTGCATCGATGACCCTTACATTATTGTGGGGCAGTCTGGCACGGCAGAGTCCACACCTGCGTGCTGACCAAACCTGCCGCTCCATTCCTGAGAGGGGGGAGAAACTAGCAGCGGTATTCAGGCGACGATACGGCAGTTTCCCGCGTCAGAAGCCGCCCACAAGCCCGGCATAGACATCGCAATAACCCCGGGCCGTGGCGGCTCAAGAGAAGCCGGTGGCATGGGCCTTGAGCCGGTTCGCGATGGCCGGATCGGCCTGGTATCGGGCCAGGCCGTCGCGATAGACGGCCGCCAGGGCCGCGGGCTCATAGCCATCGAAAGAGAAGCCCATGTCGCCGGCGATCTCCGGCAGGCTCGTCCGCCGCGACATGGCGCGAATCTCGGCAAGCTCCGGGCCATCGTGCAGCAGGTGCCCAACCTCACCGCCGCCAGTGACTATCTTTTCACGCTCGCCCGGGAACGAGACTGGCACCGGGTGGCCTGGCACCCGCACCCGCTCATCGAGCCGCTGCTCGCCGGCGTGCCGTGTGCGACCGATCGCGTTGACGCGGCAGACTTCGACAAGAACACGCTGGAGTCCTGCGACGCCGGGATCACGTCGTGCGAGACGCTGGTCGCCCAGACCGGATCGATCCTCGTCTCGAGTGCCACCTCCGGTGGCCGCGCCCTCTCCATTCTGCCGCATGTGCATGTGATCGTGGCCACAGTCGACCAGATCGTCGCCACACTCGCCGACGCCCTCTCGCCACAAGGGCGAGGATCGCACGCCGGGCGCGTCGCCTGCTACGATCGCGGCCATGACACAGCCCCGCTGCCCTGTCTGTCAGGGTGAAACCTTCGAGATCCGCGCCAAGCTGCTCTGTCGGGCGTGCGGCATGATCATCGAAACCTGCTGCGAGGGCGGTCCGATGGGACCGGGTGTCTCCTGCCCGCAGCCGACGGCATCTCCGGCACGACCGGCGCCACCCCACGAATCTCAGCGCGGCTGACTTTTTCGACGGGGAAAGATCGATCTTCTGCTGTGAGTTTGCGTGTCGCGCAAACCCTGTCGTTCGCGGTGGAATGCCACGCACGGCTCCGCGGCCTCAAGGGGGTAGTGTGGCTCTCGACTCGGCCGGGCCGATTGCGGCGGAAGTTCACCGACTGGAGGTGGCCTCCACGCGATGCCTGGAAACGTGTTTGCAAAACGTTTTGCCTGTTTTTTCCTCTGGAGGTTCCTGTGAAGAGGCGTTTGACTTTCGGCTTCCTGCCGTGGGTGGCCGCCGCTGGCCTGGGTGACGCATGAGAAAGCACAGCGGGCCGGGCGCTTTGTTGGGGGCTCTTTTTGCCCTTGTCGGCCGCCACCCTCGCTGCGACCCTTCCCGCCATGAGCAAGATCACGGGCCTCTGGAAACACCGATTTCGGCCGCTCGTGCTGACGGCCCTCCGCCAGCGACTCGGCCTCGGCGTGCCCACGCCCGGCACCACCACCACCGTGGCCACACTGGCCGCCGCCGGCGGGTGTGAATCGCTCCAACTCGACACTCTCCCGCGGCAGGTGTTCCCGTCCCACGGCGTCACCGGCGACCTCGCGGCAGTCGCCCGTGTCCGGGCAGAGATCGACAATCCGGTGGCTCGCGAGCACTACGACCGGTTGCTGCAGGGCACCGTCATCCAGCCGGCCGTGACGTCGTTTGTGGCTACCCTAACAACCGGATCAGTCACCCACGATGCCGGCGTTGTGATGAATGCCGGCGCTACGGTGCTGGAAGATGTCTCGGGCCTGGGCTGTGCCAGCGACGTTCCCACCAATCCCCTGCACATGTCCCAGCTGCCGCGGCCCCGGCAAACGCCGGATACGGTGGCGGTGCTGACCACCGGAACAAACCAGAATTACTACCACTGGCTCGTGGAGGCATTGCCCCGGCTCGATCTCTACGAACGATCAGGCCTGCCCATCGACCGCTTCTATGCCCCGATCCGCACCCGCTTCCAGCGGGAGACCCTCGCGCTCCTCGGCATCCCCCGAGACCGCATCGTGCCGGCGACCCGCCAGGCCCACCTAGCACCGGGCCGCCTTATCGCCTCCTCGTTCCACGGTGGCATGTCGCAGAGAAAGGCCGACTTTCTCTTTCATCGCTTTACCGCCCATCTCACGCCCTGGGCCGGTCCCGCCCTGAGGATCTTCATCTCCCGCCGCGGCCCACGGTCGATCGTGAACGAGAAGGAGGTGCTGCGGGCCCTCCAGCCGCTGGGTTTCACATCCTGCCGCCTGGAAACCATGTCGCTGGCAGACCAGGTGGCGGTCTTTCAGCGTGCCGAATGTGTGGTCGGCCCGCACGGTGCGGGGCTGACCAACCTCCTCTTTTGCCGCAGCAGCACAAAGGTGATTGAAATCGGCACGCCCTACCGTCCCTGGGCCTGCTTCTACGAGATCGCGCATCACCGCGGGCTCGACTACCACCTGCACATGGCCAGCCCGTGGCGTGTCCGACACTTTCAGCCGCAGACGGCCGTCGGTGATTCCGATCTGCGGGTCGACCCCGTGGGGCTGCGGGACGTGATCGAGTCGCTGCTCACAAAACGGTCACAAATCTTCGCCCGGACGGCGGCCTGACCGGTCCCCTGCCAGGGAAGCCGACGAGGCGTATCATCGGTATCCCGCCGGGACGAGGTGCGTCAGCCCCAGGAAGCCCACCATGCAGCCTCTCGCCATGTCCGGCCCGATGCAGGCCGTCGATCCAACTGCCCAGCGGGCCTTCGCCATCAATCTCGACGACTCCATCTACG
>JBAXUW010000270.1:0-4041 GCA_037129495.1 Planctomycetota bacterium
TGACCTGCCCCCATGAATGCCGCCAGTGTCTAAGTTAGGGGCCGAAATGGGTATTTGGCGGAACGACCGACACAACTGCTTCCGCTGGTTTTTCACGCTCGCGCCTTGCAGGAGGCCGAAAATGCTGGTCGTCTGGGGCACGGACAAACCGCAGCATTGCCGGAGGACTAAGGAGGGGTTACTTTCTTCGTTTAAGCCGGCCCGGGAGCGGCTTCCCTCGCCACTTTAGGATCGCGCATGCTCGGCCTTGAACGTATCGGTGTCCAGTCGAGGTTTATCCTCCTGATGCTGCTCGTCAGCCTCGGCTCGATCCTGGCAATCGGCTGGCTTGGCTACCAGTCGGCAAGCACGGCCATCACAAACGCCGTGCAAAACCACCTGCAGAGCGTCCGCTATTCGAAGACCAGAGGCCTGCTGACAATGCTTGAATCGCTTCGCGATCAGGTGATTTCTGTGTCGGACGGCAAACTGGCCGCCGAGGCGATGGTCTTGTTTAAGCAGGCCTCCAGAGGCCTCTCCGATGACGCCCTGACGCCCGAGCAGGAAGAGGAACTGCGAAGCTATTACGCCACGTACTACATGCCGGCGCTCAAAAAGAATCTGGGTGGCACGCCCGAGCCGGCACAGTATCTACCAGCCGATCCCCGTCAGCGGTTTCTGCAGTATCACTACATGCTCTCCGCGGACGCCGCGACAGAGCCAGAAGATCGTAGCAATAGATCCGGCGACACTCCGTTTGCCAGCCAAGAACCTGTTCGCAAGGAACCTGTCGGTAAGGATCAATACAGCATCGCTCACGCCGCAATGAACGAGCGGCTTGAGCGGCTGGCGACAATGTTTGGCTACGAAGACATCCTGTTGATCGATGACAACACGCTCGAGATCGTCTACACGCTCCGCAAGCGGCCCGATTTCGCCACCAGCCTGAGAGACGGTCCTTATAGCTCCACAAACCTCGCGCGGGCTGCGGAAGCACTCGCCCGCGCCCGTGACCGCGACGCATTTAAGGTGGTCGATAGCGAGCTTTACCGTCCCCACCTCGGGCTTCCGGTGGGCTTCGTAATCTCACCGATCTTCAACGGCCCCGACATGGTGGGCATCCTGGCGCTGGAGTTTCCAATCGATAAGATCGTGGAACTCCTCACCGGCAATTTTCAGTGGGAGCGGGAGGGGATGGGAAAGACGGGCGAATGTTATGTCGTGGGCCCCGACTTCACGATGCGAAGCCGCAGTCGGTTCATGGCCGAGGATCCCAAATCGTTTGTTGCCGGTCTGCGGAAATCGCCAGTGTCCATGTCGGTCGTCGATCAGATTGAGCGGCAGAATACCGTGCTCAACCAGCTGCCGGTGAAGACCTTTAGCACCGAGCAGGCACTGCTCGGCCAAGAGGGGATCACGACGACCAACGACTACCGCGGTGTACCAGTGCTCAGTTCCTACGGTCCAATCGACCTCAATTCTCTGCGCTGGGCCGTGATCGCTGAGATGGACGTGGCCGAGGCCTACCAGCCGATCCGTGACTACGCCCGCAAGGCCCTGCTGGCGACCACCGGGCTTGCCTTAGCCACTGCGATTCTAGCACTCTGCAGTTCCTGGCTGCTCGTGCGGCCGCTCAAGCAGCTAGCAGCCGCGGCGGCCCGAATCGGCGCTGGCGAGACGAACGTCAGCGTCAATCTCAACACCCGCGATGAGTTTGGCGATTTGGCGCGGGTGTTTAACAATATGGCAGCCAGCCTCAGGCGGCAGCGGGGTGAGCTTGAGGAGCAGGCGCGGGAGAATGAAGAACTCCTCCTGAATATTCTGCCAGCCTTGGCCGTCGAGCAGCGGCGGGAGGGCAACGCAAAGGCCACGCGACAATTTGCCGACGTCACAGTGCTCGTGGCGGAATTTGACGGCGTTGACGACATCGGGGGCCACGGCAACGACAGCCAGGCGATGGAATTGTTGGGGGATCTCATTTCCTCCTGCGACGACGCAGCCGAACGCTGCGGCGTGGAGAAGGTTCGCGCTGTGGGATCGATGTATTTGGCTGTCTGCGGCCTGTCGGTGAGCCGGCCCGACCACGCGGCACGGGTACTGATCTTCGCCCGAGAACTCGTCCAGATCGTCGCTGCCTTCAACCACGAGCACGGCACGTCGCTGACACTGGCCGTCGGTGTCAATTCAGGCCCCGTCGTGGGGGGCGTCGTGGGCCGCCACAAATTTCTCTACGACCTCTGGGGAGACACCGTCGCCATCGCCTCGCGGCTGGCGACCGGCGGTGGCAACACGATCCACGTCACAAAGCCGGTCTACGACCGACTCAGCGACCTCTACACCTTTGCGGGGCCAGCCGACGTTGAGATTCGTGGCCAAGGCATCGTGAAAACCTGGCAGCTGCCGTCGGTGGAGGCGTGACCATCTGACCATGAGCCCTTCTCTTGATCTCACGCAAATTCCGCTCGTGCCGGCGGCGGTGCTGGTGGTGGGTTTTCCACTGCTGCTCTTGGTGCTCACGGAACTCATCAATTCCGGGCAGCGGCGGCGGTGGATTCTGACGCCAACGCTCCGGGCCCTCCGCAATCTCGTGGTGCCAGCCCTTGCGGTCATGCTCTTTATCACGACGGTCTGGCAGCGGCCAGATGAAGACTTCTCTGTGCGGCTGGTGGCGACGGGCTTCTGGCTCTGTTTGCTCTATGCCGTGCTCACGTTTGTCAACGACGGAGTTTTCGGATCGGTGCAGCCGGGATCATGGCAGGAGCGGGTGCCCAAACTCCTCCGCGATCTGACCCGGGCGATCCTGATTGCCATCGGCGCTGCGATCATCTATTCGCAGGTCTGGCACCAGGAGATCTCCGGCGCGCTGACCGCCCTTGGCCTGGGCAGCATCGTGATCGGCCTGGCGCTGCAGGAGCCGCTGGGCAACGTCGTCTCGGGCCTGATGCTGCTCTTGGAGCGGCCACTCAACATCGGTGACTGGGTGATCGCTGACGGCACGACCGGCAAGGTAATTGAGATTAACTGGCGGAGCGTTCACATCGAGACGCTGCTTCACGAGATGCGGATCATTCCCAACGTCTCCCTCTACAAGGAGTCGTTCAGCAACCTCTCTCGTCCCACGAACGAACGCACAGAAACCTACGACATGGGTTTTTCCTACGATCATCCGCCGAACGTAGTGAAGCGGGCCATGCTCGAACTGCTGGAGACCACCCCCAGCGTCCTGCGGCAACCTCCGCCGGAGGTTCACACGGTCAACTATGGCGACTTCTCGATCACGTACCGGCTCTACTTTACTGTTGCGCGGTATGAAGACGTGTTGCCGGTCCGCGACGCGATTCTCACGCGGATGTGGTATGTCTCCCGCCGCCAGGGCCTCCAGATTCCATACCCCATTGCCGTGCAGTATCGGGCGAACGAGCCCACCTCAGCACCGGCGGCCACGCCGTGGGAACTGCTCAAGCAATTTCCACGGTATCGGCTCGTGCGTCAGGCGATGCTGGAGGCGGCAAACCGCCACCCACAATCGGGCACTGCCGGCGGCGACGGGGATAAGCTTTCCTCAGATGCCGCCCGCGTGCTGACGTTTTCCGCCGGCAAAGAGATTCTGCCCTTCGGAAGCAGCCACCATGGCTTTGCCCTTATTGTCGAGGGCCAAGCCTCACTCTCGGCCCGCGATGCGGCCGGTCAGGCAGTGCAAATCGCCACTTTGGAACCGGGCGATTTCTACGGCGAGGCAACGAGTTCTGCTGGCCAACAGAGCGAATTACGGGTGGTGGCCGACACCGATGTGACCGTAGTGGAGCTTGACGCCAAACTCTTCGCGGAATGCCTCCAGCGCACGAGCGGCCTCGCGTCTGAGATCGGGGGAGCCATCGAAACGCGGCGGCGGGCCGCTCAGACGCTCCGGCAGCGGCGGGGCAGCTTGCCCGGCGAACAGAGCTTTCTCCGTGGAGGCGAGTTTTGAAAGCTTGCCGAAGAGGACACGTTGGAAAACTTATCCCACGAGGAATCCGGAGAGCCGGGATCGGCTGAAGCTCGACGAGCGTTGGAATTTCGCCC
>JBAXUW010000271.1:0-4031 GCA_037129495.1 Planctomycetota bacterium
GGAGTTTTTCTAGTCTCACAATGACCGGCGGCAGCGGTCCGTTTGCAGGGCTCACGTTCGGTGCCATGGGCACGGGCGGTTACGGTGCCGACGCATGGGTCTCTGACTGGACCACACCCACCGCCCCCGACGGCCAGCGGCTGGTGTTTTTCCAGAACAACGGCACCTTGGCGGTTGTCCCTGAGCCATCCACCTACGCGATGGCCCTTGCTGGGCTCGCCTGTGGCGGCTGGCAGATGTGGCGTCGGCGGCTGCTGCAGGCGGCCACTGTGGCTGCCTGAACGAGCGGGACTTCCAAGAGTTGACCTGCCCCAGCCGTTCAAGGCGTTGCTGCGGGGATAATTTTTACCCATTCCACCTCCAGCTTGAATGGCCCGGCTTTCTTGTCGCTCAGCATGAAGCCGAGGCTGTTGATCTGGTCTGGCGCGACTGGCCCCATGCCTTGGACTCGATTGCCGAACGCCGTGGGGATGAACTCCTCCAACGGCACCGACACCTCCGTCCACTCGTCTTTGGTGGTCGGCAGCGGAGCCCGATAGGAGAAAGCCATCCGACGGCTCTTCGTGTAGATATTCAGAACATATTCCCGGCCATCGCCTTTCACCCGAACCACGAGAGTGTCGCCGGCGTGGACGTTGAAGTTCGTAGGCTTGGTTCGCACCGATGCAAATCCGCCGTTGTTCTCCAGCGACAACCGACCCGAGAACTCCATGGTGTTGTCGGCGGTGATGCGGAACCGCCCGTCAGACACGCCGCCCATCACGTTGTCGTTCACGGCCTGCCACTTCTGGGCCGTATCGGGGCCGGCGAAGTCCAACAGTGGCCGAAGGGGTATTTCTGTCACCGCCTGCATGAGAAACACGACGAGCAGCAGGGGGAGTCTGGTTGAGAGCATGGCGTGTCCTCGGGGAAGAAACTCAGTCGCTTCGTGAGCCAGCTCTGATTCTCGCTGTCTGGCCTCGAACTGACGAGTGGCAAAATCGACTGTTCCCGGATGCGGCCGATACCCGCTCAACGTCCGGTCGAAAAGAGTGCAAACCTGATGGAAGACACAGCAGGGCTCATCCTGTTTACGCTTGTCTGGACGGCCGTCTGGGTGGCTCCGCTGCCCCGACTTGGGCTGTGGGCAGAAGTCGTCGCCGGGTTTGTCCCGTTTACGGCGTTTGGACTGCGGTTCTTCGCTGGGTTCTTCGCGGGCGTGCCAGCCGAGGATCCAGTGCGTTCGGCGGTGAGCCCGCTACTCGACTGGATCAACGGCAGGGCAGGGGTCCCACCGTATGCCTGGCTTCTGGACGCCACGATTGCACTGGGGCTTGTGTGGCTCGCCTCAGCGTTCGACATTCCTCGCCGATCCCCGGCTTCGATCGTCCGCGGAGCCGGTTTCTCTTTGCGATGGCAATCGGCGTGGCGGCAGGTGCGGTGGTGGCACTCTACGCGTCACGATAACGAGCATCATCGCACGCGCTCAAGCAACAGGCACGCCGTTGGGCGGCCGTCGATCCCTGTCGCTGCAATAAGGCTCACTCGTGCTCGCCCTCTACACGAGCTTCGCCATCCGGGTCTATCTCCACGTGGAGCGTCATCGGGTGGCAGCAGACGGGGCAGTCCTCAACGTAGTCTTGGTGCGAACCCCCGGAAATATCCACGGGCACCACGATTTCTTCGCCGCAGGAGTCGCAGATATACGTAGCTTCAAGCTCTGCTGCGGGCTTTCTGCGGCGGCGTTTCGAGCGTTTCTTGGCCATGGCACCTCGAAGTGTAGCCCGTTGCCCAGGAACGGGCTCTATGCCGATTCCAGGCCGTTCTATAAAAAAGTACAACTGACGAGGGTTGGAACAAACTCAGCCAATCGAGAAAGCTTTTTGCCATGAGATCCGTCGGTCGTTGCGGACACGTTCTGCTGGCGTTGTGCATATTGTCTGCCGGGGCGAGCACGTCGCTGGCTGAGGAAGCGCGGGCTGCGCTTCCGAAAGCGAGTGTGCATTTTGACGACCAGACCATGCGACTGGCTTATGCCGCGTCGAACGACGTCATGACGCTGATGGAGTTCATCCCCGATGGGCAGACGCTCGACGAGTGGACGAGCCTCGCCGCAGTCTACGTTTACAATAACGCGGCGATTGGCCCACAGAAGCGGGCCGATGCGTTGGCCGCTCAAATCAGGAAATCGAATCCTCAATCCCCGATTGCCTCTCAAGACAGCCCAGATTCGAGGCAGAGGGTCATTTCTTTCCCGCTGTGGTCGCCCGGGGAGCCGTTCGTCGAGTTCAGCGTGTTCGCCTTCGGAACAGACGCGAGTGGCACCGACGTCGGTCTCCAGTACGCGATCCGCAAGACGACCACACCCGAGGCGTTTCTTCAGCGAGACCTCGAACCGCTTCGCGAGCGACTCGTGAAGATGCTCCTGCGGGATGGCCTCCACATCGCGAACGAGAGCGACTTGACTCTGGTTCGTCTCGCCTTGTGTCCGTCGGACAAGGCCATCTGCGACACCATCCTGAAGAGCGACGCCGATGGCTTAAAGGCCGTGCTGCAGCAGCCGGATGAGCGATCGGCGCTCGTGCTGCTTGTGGCTGCTGCCATCGCGTTCAACAGCGAGCAGCTGGAAGATAGTGCCTTTTTGTTCTACGCCGGTCAGCTGCGGCTCCGTTTTGACGAGCAATGTTTCCCGCCCAAGCTCATGAACGAACAAAACCCGATTCATCTGATGCGCGGGTATGCGGCGGAATTGGGCTCTAAGATCAATCCCGCCGTGATGCACGAACCTCCACTTTTTTCCAGGGCGCTCGCCCGCGTCGCCCGCTGGAGACCGCGAACGCCCAGCGGATACCAACCGGGCTATGAGTTCGACCAGCGGCTGACCGAGGAGGCGGCTCGGGCAGCCGCGGAACCCAACCGAGTTGAGTTTTTGAGTCGCATGGGCGACATGACGACGTTACTGAACGACGAGGAATATTTCTCGGCGACACAGGTCGTGAAAAACCTCTGTGCTGCCAGCGAGGATCGGCTGCCAACGAAGGACGAGTACGAGGCAGCACTCAAAACATTGGTGCGAATCGAGAAGGAAAAAGGCGTGGATTTGTTTCACGCCTTTTTCCAAGAACGAGCTCCGCCAAATGAATCTGCCCGGTGAGAAACGAGCCATCACGGCTGCGAGGCTGGCGAACGTCGAGCGTATCGTTCAGCCAACCTTGCTTGTGTGCGAACGCTCGCGAGTCGTGTCAGGCGACCCTGCGTCCCTACCACGATAACCGTTCTACCCCCGAGACCGCGTCGAAATGGGCGTCGCGGGAGACGACAGGGAGTCCTCGATGCCGGGCGATCGCGGCAATCCACGTGTCATTGATCGGAATCGGCGTGCCTGCCTTTTTGAGCTCGAGCCGCACAACACCATACGTATGCGCGACAGCGCGGTCGATCACCACCACTTCAACGCTGACGAGGTTGGCGTCGAGCCAGTCGGCGTATCGTCGAAAGTGCCTCGACTGTCGGATGCCGTATTCAAACTCACCGAGGACGACCACTGGAATCATGATGCTGGCCGCCGATCGCAGCACGGGCTCGATCGCCCGGTCACCCTCCGCCCATGCCGAGAGTGCGTTGGTGTCGAGGATCACGTGTCGTGCTCCGACTCGATCGACTCGAATTCGTCTTCGATGAGGTCGCGGATGCGGGCCGTCTCAGGGCCCAGGTCGGCAAGACCGCCGAAACCCTTCATCCAAGGCGGATCGGTCGACTGGGCCCGCTTGTCTTCGTGCTCGAGCTGCATGCGGAGGGTGTCGGTCACGAACTGCCGCAAGCTGATGCCGCTGAGCGATGCCCGAGCCTTGGCGAGCCGGAAGAGATCGTCTGGGATGTCGATGGTGGTTTTCATGACCGAATCGTAGCCGTAAATACGGGGAATTCAATGCCATATTTACGGCATTGTGGCTGATTTCGAACCCAAACAAAACAGCGTCCTGGAAAAAGTTGTTGTGCGTGCCTTGAGGTTTGGAGAGCCTCGTTCTCCGCGAAAGAACCAGTCGATCGGT
>JBAXUW010000272.1:0-4027 GCA_037129495.1 Planctomycetota bacterium
CCGGTATGCACGGGCATGAAGTCAACGCCCGTGAAGCGGCCCTGCGGGTTCGCCGCCGCGAGCGTCAGGAGCGTGCTGCCAAAGCCACAGCCGAGCTCCAGAAAATCGAAGCTCTCTCTTATCGCCGGCGGCCGGATGCCCTGCAGCGACGCGACATACCGCATTCGTGCCGGGGCCATGAAGGGGTAGTAGCCGGGCAGGTAGGCAACATCGGTGACGTAGCCGGCGGAGGGGGGCGGTGGTGACGGCACGGTGGTTCCTCGGAGACCTGACGGGCGAGGCGGTGTTGTAGCACGGGAAAGTCAGGCCGGCCCCGGCCCGCGTGGCGGATAAGACGGTCTCGAGGGTAGGATTCGAATTATGTTCAAGCCAATCCCCAGCGAGTCCCCTCTCCTTCCCAGCCTGCTGGACCGGCTGCTCGACGACCATCCGGAGGAGAGCCGGGAGCCAGCGTGGCGTGACGTGCAGGTGGTCCGCGTGCTGAAAGCGAGCCTCTGCCGCGACCTGCAAAACCTGCTCAACGCCCACCGACTGCTGGCGGTGATCCCCGAGGCGTATGCCGAGCTGAAAACGTCGCTGCTCAATTATGGGCTGCCCGACCTGCAGAGCATGGAGGTGCGGGAAGACCATGACCTCGGACTCTTGTGCCGGTTGATCGAGGAGTCGATCCAGGTCTTCGAGCCCCGTCTCCAGGGGGTGCGGGTGCGGCCCGTCATCGACGCGGAGGGAAGGAAGCTGATCGACCGCCGCGTGCGGTTCGAGATCGAGGCCGTGCTTGTCGTGGAGCCGCTGCGGGAGCCGGTGCTGTTTTCATCGTTGCTTGATGTGTCCAGCGGTGAGTTCGCGGTGGAGGGTACGAAATGAGCGATGACTTGCTTCCCTATTACGACCGTGAGCTGGCGATCCTGCGGTCGCTGGCGGGCGAGTTCGCCGAGCGGCATCCCAAGATCGCGGGCCGTCTCAGCCTCGGCCGCGACGAGTCGCAGGATCCCCATGTGGAGCGGATGCTGCAGGGCGTTGCCTTCCTGGCCGCCCGCGTGCAGAAACGGCTCGACGACGACTACCCCGAACTCACCGACGGCCTGCTCGATCTTCTCTACCCCCATTACCTGCGGCCCGTGCCGTCGCTGGCCATCGCGGAGTTCGCCATCGATCCGAAGCAGGCGCAGCTGACATCTGGTTACCGCATCCCCCGCGGCACGACGGTCGAGACCGAGGAGGCGGAGGGGGAGCGGTGTCGCTACCGCACCTGCTTCGACCAACGGCTCTGGCCGCTGAAGGTTTCCGCGGCAGGCCTCTCGGGGCCGCCGTTCCAGCTGCCCATCGTGCCTCCGGCCGGCACCGTGGCCGTGCTCTCGCTTGTGATCGAAACTCTTTCCAGCGAGATCCGCGTGGGCCAGATGCCGCTGGACTCGTTGCGGCTGCACCTCCACGCCGAGGCGGGGCAGTCGATGTACGAACTCTACGAACTGCTGCTCACGAGATGCCTGGGCGTGGTGATCGCCGATGGCCCCGCCGATGCCCAGGCCGTGGTGCTGCCGCGGGACCGGCTGGTGGCCGCCGGGTTTGATCCGGCCGACGCGGCGATCCCCGACGATCCGCGGAGCTTTTCGGGCTACCGGCTCCTGTCGGAATTCTTCGCACTTCCGCAGAAATTTCTGTTCGTTGATCTCAAGGGACTCACACCGCAGGTGATCGGCCGAATCGGCAGATCCATGCACGTATCGATCCTGCTCTCGGCCACCAGCCGTGAACTGGAGCGAGTCTTGTCACCCCGGGCAATCCGTCTGGGCTGTACGCCGATCGTCAACCTCTTCACCCAGCAACTCGATCCCATGCGGATCGACGGGGCGCGAAGCGAATACTGCATCACGCCCGATGCGCGTCGCCCGCGGGCGGTGGAGGTCTACTCCATGGAATCCGTGCAGGCCGGTCCGGCGGGCGACGATCCCGTGAACGTGCTGCCGTTCTACGCCGTGGCGGCCGGCGCCGAAACACCGTCGGCTGCGGCCGTCGGCCCGCGGCGTCGGCTGCGGTGGCTGGCATCCCGGCGAACGCATCGCGAGCCACGGCCCGACGGCGTGGCCGATGCCGCCACTGACACCTGGCTCTCGCTTGTGGATGAGGCAGGCGGCCCCGCCGCCGTGGCCGACCTCATCGTTCACATGAGGGCCGTGTGCACCAACCGCAATCTGCCCTCGCGATTGCCCTTCGCAGTAGGGCGGCCGCGGCTCACGCTGCCGGACGGCCAGGGGCCTGTTGGCACGGTCACGTGCCTGACGCGGCCCACGCGGCCGCTGCGAACGCTCCCCGGCCGCGGCGCCGCGTGGCGGATCATCTCGCACCTTTCGCTCAACCACCTCTCGCTTGCCGACTCAGGTGACGGCCGCGCCCCGCAGGCCCTGCGGGAGATGCTCAGGCTCTACCTCCTCGAGGATCTCGACGACTACGACCAGAAGCAGCGGTGGATCCAGGGCATCGTGGGCGTGTCGAGTCGCCGCGTCGCGGCCCGGGTCGGAGAACGTGGCGGTGTCTGTCAGGGCGTGGAAGTCCGCCTCGAACTCGACGAAGAACGCTTCTCCGACGGCGCGGCCTACCTTCTCTCCAGCGTCATCGATCGGTTCCTCGGCGCGTGGGTGAACATCAACGCGTTTACGCGGTTGGTCTCCACCTCGCGGGAGCGGGAGAGCCGGCGGGAGCAGTGGACCTGGCCACCGCAGGCCGGAGGCAGGGGGCTCGTATGAGCGACCATGCCGCGATCGGCCCAGCCTCAGTCGAGGGCCACTCTGTCGAGAGTCAGGCGTTCGCGAGTCGGCGTCCTAAGCATCCGGTCCTGGAGCGGCTCTATGCCGAGCCGCAGCGGTTTGAACTGTTTCAGGCGGTGCGGCTCCTGTTTGCGGAGGCGGTCGAGGAGGCCGCTGCGGTCAACGCGGCGGCTCCACCGATCATCGGGGGATGGGAGGGCGACGCCGTATCGCGGGCGCCCGTACGGTTTCATTCATCCCCGACGCTCGGCTTTCCCCAAGGCGCGATCACCGCAATCCGCCGCGAAATGCCCTCCGAGGCGGCGGGCCCTGGGGCTGTTGGTCACACGCATCTCGATCTCGCCTGCTTCGGAATGATTGGTCCGTCCGGCACGCTGCCGCGGCATTATTCGGCGCTCGTGGTGGAGCGGTATCGGCAGTTTCGCGATACGGCGTTGCGAGAGTTTCTCGACATCTTCGTCCAGCGGATGATGGCGTTGCTTTGTCGTGCATGGGTAAAATACCGCCCTGCATTGCAGCAGGAGTTGACTGCTTTTACAGGCAAGAGCGCACCGTGGGACGAGGCCGCCGAAACGCCGCGCGATCCGGTGACCGCGGCGGTGGCGTCACTCGTCGGCCTCGGCAGCAGGGGGCTGTCGCACCGGCTCGTTGCCAGCGACGACATCGGGTTGCGGCATGCGGCTCACTTCTCGCGACAGCCGCGGTCGGCCGAGTCGCTCGAGCGACTGCTCCGTGACGTCTACCGTGTGCCGGTGCGGGTGGAGCAGTTCGTGGGGCGTTGGCTGGAATTGGAACCGCCAGATCAGACGGCGCTGGCGAGCCGGAACCGGCCTGAAGGGCTCAACGCCCGTTTGGGCGTCGATGCGATCGCGGGCCGCCGCGTCTGGGATGTGGAGTCGACGTTTGAAGTGGCCGTGGGGCCGCTCTCCGCCGCCGACTTCCGCTCGAGACTGCCCGGCACTGAGCGGCTCGCGGCGTTGGGCGATCTGCTGCGGCTCTATGCCGGCCCGCAGTTTGAGATTCGGGTGCGGCTGGTGCTGGCGGTGGACGCCGTGCCGCGGTGCCAACTTGGCGGCGACGAAGAGGAGATGGCCCTGTCGGGATCGCGGCTCGGCTGGACGACCTGGCTCGGCGGCGGCCCGCCGCACGATCGCGGCGATGCGGTGTTTGCGGTGGGGTAGGCCGCAGCCGGTGGTTCGACGCGAACACCCCTGGCTTGTTTCAAGTCGTCAGGCGAGGCCGGTGCTTCCGCGGCGGCGGCA
>JBAXUW010000273.1:0-4002 GCA_037129495.1 Planctomycetota bacterium
GTGGCAATGTCGAAGAGCATGCCTGGGACGGCTCTTGGTATCGCCGCGGCAGCTTCGATTCTGACCTGCCGCTCGGCTCAGTCAGTGCCGCGGAATGCCGAATCGACTCGGTGTCGCAGAGCTGGGCGGCGCTCTCGGCCGCGGCGCCCCACGCGCGGGCCGCCCTGGCGCTGGCCAGCGTCGATGTGCTGCTGGTCTCACGGGCCGACCGGCTCGTGAAACTGCTCGCGCCGCCGTTTGATACTGCGCCGCTTGAGCCCGGCTACATCAAGGCCTATCCACCTGGTATCCGCGAGAATGGCGGCCAATACACGCATGCGGCAGTCTGGACCGCGATGGCCTTCGCGGCGATTGGCGACCACGCCCGGGCCTGGGAACTGTTTGACCTCATCAATCCCGTCAGCCACGGAGACACCCCCGAACGCATCGCCACCTACCGGGTCGAACCATACGTTGTTGCGGCCGACATCTGCGGCGTGGCACCGCATACGGGCCGCGGCGGCTGGACCTGGTATACGGGGTCGGCGAGCTGGATGTATCGCCTGATCGTTGAGTCGCTCTTGGGCATCCAGCGCCAGGGCACGCGGCTCCTGTTATCGCCCCATCCGCACCACGACTGGCCCCACTACACCGTCCGCTACCGCTATTACGACACGATCTACCAGATTACCGTCCGCCATCCAGGGCACGGCATCCGCGCGGCGGGCCCAATCCGCACGATTTCGGTCGATGGCGTACCGCAGGCCGATCCCGCGATCACGCTCGTCAACGACGGCATTGAACACCTCATCGATATTGAACTGGCATGAATGACACCGGAGCAGTGGCTCTGGCGGGCAAAGGCCTGCGGGTGCTAGCGATTGCCCATCGCAGGCCTGACCTGCTTCTGGAACTTCGCTGGCGTCATGCCGGTCGTGTCGCTGAAGAGCCGCGTCATATGGCTCTGCGACGAGAAGCCCAGTTCGAGGGCCATGTGGGCGAGAGACTTTGACCGGTCTTTGAGTGACTCAAGCGACGCGACTATCCGCCGCCGGTTGACAAAGCGATGAAAGCTCAGGCCCGTGGATTGCCGGAACTTCTTCGCAAAATGGCTCGGCGAGAGTCCGACTCGGAGGCCTATTTCGCTGAGAGACGGTGTGATTTTAAGGTGGGCATCGACATACTCTATAAGATGTTCGAGGACCCTTCTGTCGAACATGCTCCCATCGGCATGCCAGTCTGGAGTTCCACCGCCCGAGAGTGCCACGAGCCGCAGAATGAGTTGTCGGCTCGTTTCGTCTTCACTCCCTGTGGCACGTCCATCTCCGAGATTACGCGACGCGAGATTCGCCATGCACCATGTGAGTTCCACATCTTCAGATGCGAGCAGAGGCCTTACCTGAACGAGCGGATCCGTGCCTTCGGCGGCAGCGATCTCCGCTTTCTCTGTCGTGGGAATCATCAAGTGATAGAGATCGCTGGGCGAATGGGGTTGCCAGAGAAATGTGTGGTTTTCGTGATCAGCGGGAAAAAAATCGACGGCTCCAGTGGTGAGTTGATAACGACGCTCGGCGGATTGGGTCAGCCAGCGGACAGATCCCCCGCCGGACTCGACATACGTCAGGTGGTGCGCCACGTTTCGGCGGTGAATAACAACATTTGCTGCGGCTGGAGCGTGATGCCAACAGCCGAGCCACGAGTTGTGCGTGCGGAGCATGAGTCGAAGCGTTTTAATCTGCTCACTCCTTGGATTTACTCGAGAATGACTACTCTTTATTCCGGGAGGGGTCTGTTCAGATGTATTTTCCCCCACGGTGCTTATAGCAGACGGCTCGGCACGCTTGGTCACTCGTTTCTAGAATTCTCTCCGACACCATGAGTCGGTGATCGCGTGGTGAAAAATCGCGTTCTCGTGAGAAAAGCCTTAGGTTGGCAAAAGCCGCCGTTGCTGAAATCTTTTAATCGGGGCTTTCGCTTGAATACCGCTCAAGCCGAGCAGATAGACGATAGACTCGGCATCACCTCTGGAAAGAGAGATAACGATGCAGAATTTCAAGACGATTGCGTTTGCGAAGACTGCCGTTTTGACGCTCGCTGAGATCAAGGCTGCCGTTGAAGCCTTTGATCGCGGAGAGACCAACGTCCTCAACGCCCTCGACGCGATTATCGCGGCGGCCAAGGCCTATCAAGCAGCAGCCCTGCCCCGTCCCAAGGCTGGGTAGTCGCTATTCGATTCAACAGCGACAGCGGCCGAACGCCTTCGGCCACCGACTGGGACGAATCATCGAGGGAAACTCGTCACCGCTGTCTCCGGTCTTGCGGGACGCCCTGACTGCGGCACTGCGGTGCCGCAGCCAGCGTGAATACGAGCACTTCCTCGCCTGTGGTCAGGTTGATGTCGTGATGGACGCTGACCGGCTGCGTGCCGGTGGCGTTGTAGACGAGCGCGTCGAGCATCACCTTTCCGGCCAGCACAAGATGACTGCGAAATTGTTTGAGGAGTTCCGCGCCCCGCCCGTTGCCGTTGCCGTTGCCGTTGCCGTTAGGATGAATCAGACTCTGCTCGGCCGCGGTCAGCACGCCCTGCAGATGCACGAACAGCTTGTTATCGATCAAGTGGGACTTGATATGCTGCGGGCCGCGGCCCATATATTTCTGCTGAAACCGCGAGACGGCGTCGCAGACCGCTGCCTCAATCTCACCCTGCGATTTAAAATCTTCCATAAACAAATCCACTTCGTACAGTAATTTACCCCCACCTTGGTGGGGGTATGTTGTATTGAAGTCGTTTCGGCCGAAGGTGGGAGATTCGATGAGCGGGCCGCGGCAGGCTTCCGCCTGGGCAAAGTAGGCTGGGTGAGGACACCATTGATTGATCAAATGATTGATCACAAAAGCAGCTAGCCATACGCAGGCGACTCATTCTGCGCATTCTTCGCAGGCACCTTGCGTTCCCTAAGCTACGCATTATACTTCAGGCCACGGGCAGTCGGCGGCGATCAAAAGTCGCGCTGGCGGCTCGAGACAAAACAAGTTTTCGGAAGACGAGTCGAAGGGCATCCCTGAAGTTACAGGGAGGTTCGTTCACCGTAAGCCGGCAAGAGAGAAAGCCTTTGGGCTTTCTCTCTTGCCGGCTTTTTTTGTTTTTGTACACAGGCCAAAGCGGCCAAAACGTCCTGCGAAACACCGAAAGAGCACACGATGAAACAACAGTTCAACGACCGGGTAGCCCGGCAGGTGGCACAGGCGGCGGGCTCCTTCGAACACCTGCTTCTCGGCCGCGCACCGGGGAGCGTCACGGTGGTGGCGGACGGTGGTTGGATGGTGGTCAGTCTCCACGAAGCCTTTTCGCCGGTCGAACACCGTCTTGCCAATGACGAGGAAGGCCGCAGCAGGGTCAAGGACTTCCATACTTATATGTTTGACAACTCGCTCAATGCCCTGCGGAGCCATGTCCAGAGGAACACGGGCGTCGAACTCCGGGGGGCCATCGCTCACATCGACACGACGACCGGCAGTGTGCTCAAGACCTTCACGACCAACCCCACCGTGGAACTGTTCCTGCTCGGTCAGGGACTGCCGACGCTTGGCGTGCCGGTCAACGACCATTTGTATTCCAACGGAGCGGACGGCAATGGAGCCGCCCGCAAATGAACCTACCTGGAGGGATCCATAACCATGAAAAGAAGGTGACCCATGTTGGTGCTGACGAGGAAAAATCGCGAGAGCGTAGTGATTGGCCGGCCCGAGGATCTCGAAATCATCCTGATGATCACGATTCTGGAAATCGACGGGGGCCGCGTGCGGCTCGGCTTTGAGGCCGACGCCCGGACGCCAATCCACCGCCGCGAGGTCTGGGACCGGATCTGTAACGGCGAGCCTGCCCGCAACGGCAACGGCAACGGCAACGGCCTGTCCGCAGTACGGTCGCGGCCGACGGTAGTCGACGGCGAGGTCGAGGTCGAGGTCAAGCCCCGGCTGCGACGGCAGTCCTGAACTGAGTCGCATTTTATTGCATTGCGG
>JBAXUW010000274.1:0-3959 GCA_037129495.1 Planctomycetota bacterium
CCGCCGCACGCCACACGGACGCGCGTTCGCTTGCGGTTCCCGTTCCTCGCAGCACTATGATTCCGACCAGACAGATTCCAACCAGACAAGCAAACGACCTTACGCCGCTCGCCTAAGACAATCGTCGCACGACGATTTGAAAAGTCTACGCTCTCTTGCCAAGAGTGCGAGTCCTTTTCTAAAAAATATGAAGGACTGCACGTGGCGTGCCGAATGCGAATCGATTTCGATCTCACTCCGCGGTCGGCCGCGAACTCGACTTGTATTTGAAGGCTTGGTGCCCAGCCCGGGGTGAGCCCCGCAGTTGCGTGCGTCAACAGATTCATGGAAAAGATGACAACTCGCGGTACAAAACGGCGGGCAAAATGGCGGCAGGATGGTATTTTTTGCAGAGTCGGCCGGCAGCAGAAAGCAAAAGAGCGATTAAAACGCTCCAAAGACTTCGAATGCCCGAAATCGCCAACGTTAACTTAGGGATATTCGGCAAGCCACGCAAGATTCTATTGTAGCCGTTGGAAAGGTCCTCTAAATGCCGGTCACAGCCCCAAAAAACGACTCTGCCGTCGGCAGGCTGCCGCCGGGCCAGTTCCCAACCCCCCCGACCGCCACGGATCGGTTTGAGCTGGAACCCGGTGAAAAGGCCATCGCTTCCTGCCGGTTCGACCTCGACTCCGCCCTCCGGTTCACCGACGGCGCGATCCTGCTTACCGACCGCCGGCTCATCGCCGATCCGCCGGCAGCCGTGGATGGTGAACCGATTGTGAGCGGCGGGCCCCGCTCGTGGCGGCTCGACCCGTCTACCAACATCGACGTCCATCTGCGTTCGGCCGTCGGCCGGATCGAACTCTCGCAACAGGGCCGCGTCGTGGCCCGGTGGTTCTTTACGCCGGCCCGAGCCAAGGGTGTGCATGCCCTGGAAGATGCCTTCGACGCCCGTGGTCAAAAACGAACGCCTGCGAACCACGAATTTCCCGCTCCTAGTCAGGCCGAAGCCCAGGATTCGGATCCCCTCACGGCCGCCCCCGCCGGTGACAAGTCGCCCTCCTTCGATGACGACGACGAGCCGGCGGTCGGTGGTATGGCTGGCTCGTGGCGGGCACTCGCTCGCGTGCTCTTGTTCGCCCGACCGCATGCTGGGATGGCGGTGCTCGGCATCGTTCTCACGCTCGCGAGCACCGTCGCCACGCTGATTCCGCCGTATCTCACGATGCCGCTCGTTGACACGGTACTGATTCCAAAGCAGGCGGGCGCACCGATCCCCTTCTCATTGGTCTGGTGGTATCTCGGTGGGCTGGCCCTCGCGGCCATCGCAGCGTGGCTCCTCTCGTGGGCTCGATCCTGGACGCTGGCCTGGGTGAGCGAGCGGATCGCCGTCGATCTCCGGGTGAAGACCTACGCCCACATGCAGGCGCTCTCGCTCGACTTCTTCTCCGGCAAGCGGACGGGCGACCTGATGTCGCGGGTAGGCAGCGACACCGACCGCATCAATATCTTCCTGTCGGTGAACGTGCTTGAGTTTGCCTCCAACGTGATGCTCGTGCTGCTCACGGCGGTGGTGCTGGTCTGGATTAACCCCTGGCTGGCGATAGTGACTCTCGCCCCGTTCCCGCTGGTATTCTGGCTGGTCTATGCCGTGCGAACTGGGCTGCGGCGGGGATTCGCGCGGGCCAGCGTGGCCTGGGCCGACATGACGAGCGTCTTGGCCGATACGATTCCTGGCATCCGCGTGGTGAAGGCCTTCGCCCAAGAGTCACGTGAGATCGAACGCTTCGCGGCAGCCAACGCCCGAGTGCTCGACGCCAACGACCGTGTGAATGTCGTCTGGGCCTTCTTTGGACCGCTCGTTAGCCTGTTCAGCGAGATCGGCCTGCTCGTCGTCTGGGTGGCCGGCGCCTGGATGGTGTTCACCGGGTCGGTGACCGTCGGCATGCTGACAGCGTTTCTCACCTACATCTCAAGGTTCTACGGCCGCATCGAGTCGATGATCCACATGGTGCCCGCGACGCAGCGGGCCGCCACCAGTGCCCAGCGGATCTTCGACATCCTCGACTGTCAGCCGTCGGTCGCCGAGGCCGCGCGGCCGATCCATCCGGGCCGCGTGCAGGGGCGGATCGAGATGAGCAATGTCCATTTCCGCTATGGAGCCCGCGAGATCCTCCACGGCATCGATCTCACGATCGAGCCCGGTGAGATGATCGGACTCGTCGGTACGAGCGGCTCGGGCAAGTCGACGCTCGCCAACCTGGTCTGCCGCTTCTACGATCCGTCGAGCGGGTCGATCAAAGTCGACGGCAACGACCTCCGCGAACTCTCGATCACCGACTACCGCCGCAATCTCGGCTGCGTGTTGCAGGAGCCGTTTCTCTTCTTCGGTACGATCGCCGAGAATATTGCCTACGGCTATTCCACCGCTGCCGGTGGCGACCCGGCTGATCTACGAAAGCGAGTTGTGGCGGCGGCCCGTGCCGCCGGGGCCCATGAATTCATCCTCGCCCAACCCTCCGCCTATGACTCCCGGGTGGGCGAACGGGGCGGCTCGCTCTCCGGTGGTGAACGGCAGCGGCTCTCGATTGCGCGGGCGTTGCTCGTCGATCCGCGGATTCTCGTGCTCGATGAGGCGACCTCCGCTGTCGACGCCGAGACCGAGGCGATCATCCAGACGGCCATTGACAAGTTGGTGGCGGGACGGACCACGATTGCCATTGCCCACCGGCTCTCCACGCTCCGCCGCGCAAACCGACTGGTCGTGCTCGATCACGGACGGATCGTCGAAATGGGCACGCACGATGAACTCCTCGCGGCCGACGGCGCGTATGCCCGGCTTTATAATGCCCAGCAGCAGGCTGCCGAGCAGGCTGCCGCCGGAGCCTGATTCCAGACAGAAATTTATGCACCCCTCATCCCCCGCGCCCAATCGAACCTCGTCCACAGCCACCCCCGACTGGCGACTGGAGCGGGGCGAACATGGCCGGCTCGACTTTATCGACGCCTCCGGTCGGCGACATACCGATGTCGACGTGGTCCGCGCGTTTCCGATCTCGGCAGCCGCCGGTCCGGTGGCCATCGTCGGCACCGAAGGGGATGAACTAGCCTGGATCGACCCGCTGGCCGATCTCGATGCCCCGCTGCGGAGCCTGCTGGAAAAGGAACTCTCGCAGCGGGAGTTCCTCCCGGTGATCGAGCGGATCGAGTCGGTATCAGATGGTGAACCAACAGAGTGGAGCGTGGTCACGGACCGCGGCCCGCGACGGTTCACAGTGGCCCACGTCGACGACATCGTTTACTCACCCGACGGCGGAGCCTATGTCACCGACGCGGTGGGCGTGCGGTATCACATCTCGAACGTGTCTCGTCTCGACGGCCGCAGTCGCCGGTTGCTCGACCGAATGGACTAGCTTGACGCGAAACATGGCCCTCCAGGCCATTTTCGCTTGGCAAACACTGTTTACTGGTGCTAGCGTCGCATCCTTGCGACGCAGTCTTCTCCTCCCGTGGAATAAGTTTTTCCGTCTTCACGCGAAACATGGCCCTCCACTCAAGACGAAGCCGGGATCGGCTGAAGCTCGACGAGCGTTGGAATTTCGCCCCGCCAGGATCAGAACTACCAACAGACCCCACGGCGAAAGTCCCCGCGAAGGAGACTTCTGCCGGCCCGGCGCTGCAGTGCCATATGGGGTAGCGAGACGTATTGGACAAGTTGGAAAACTTATCCCACAAAAAAGACGAAGCCGGGATCGGCTGAAGCTCGACGAGCGTTGGAATTTCGCCCCGCCAGGATCAGAACTACCAACAGACCCCACGGCGAAAGTCCCCGCGAAGGAGACTTCTGCCGGCCCGGCGCTGCAGTGCCATATGGGGTAGCGAGACGTATTGGACAAGTTGGAAAACTTATCCCACAAAAAAGACGAAGCCGGGATCGGCTGAAGCTCGACGAGCGTTGGAATTTCGCCCCGCCAGGA
>JBAXUW010000275.1:0-3952 GCA_037129495.1 Planctomycetota bacterium
CAAATCCCCATCGTCGGCCTCAACGGCGTGCCAAACGTGCAGACGAATCTCACGTCCCGAGCTCTGCGTTACCCCCTGGCCTTCGCAGGCCTTGCCAACAAAACGCTCACTCCGCGGGGCACGATCGAAACCTAAAAAAGTTGTCCGGAGCAATCCTGTTCGGCACGGCAGTTGCGGCTCCCGTGGGATAAGTTTTCTAACTTGTCCAATCCGTTTTGCGACCGACTGTGGCACTGCACCGCCGAGCCGGGTAGAAGTCTCCTTCGGCACGGCAGTTGCGGCAGTTCAAGGAGCTCAACGAGGACGTGTGGGTAGAGTTGCGCGATGGGCTTGGGGGCTTGATCGAGCGGCTGCACTTCGGAGGAACACAGCGGGATAAGGCAGGCAATCGTGAACTGCACATGGAGCAGTACTGCTCACTGCTCCTGCTGTGGTTTTTAGCCCCAGTGTCCACAGCCTCCGCGGGAGGCTAGCAGGCCGGCCCGGCGCTGCAGTGCCAGAGCCGCAGAGCAAAGCGAAGAGGACAAGTTAGAAAACTTATCCCACAGAGGAGGGGGACAGTAACTGCCGTGCCGAACAGGATTGTGTCAGGAGGCTTTTCACGGTCGCCGAAGGCGACACGGCCTTGGCCGGCAGAGCCGGCCAAGGCGCTGTGCAGAAAAGACTCCTGACACCTTTTGCCCACCGTGCTAGGATGCTCGGCCTACAGCATCTTTCTCCCTCGGCAATCCTCCGCGTGACTCTAGCCCGTTCCCCTGACGATTCTTACGACCTGATCACCACCGAGTCGCAACTCGCGGAACTCGTCGTCCGACTCGCGGGCCACCCGCATATCGCGTTCGACACGGAATTCGTGTCGGAACACACCTATCGCAGCCAGCTCTGCCTGATCCAGGTGGCCGCGCCCGATACCCTCGCGGTCATCGACACGCTGAAAGTCCCAGAACTCGATTCCTTCTGGCAACTGCTCACGGTGCCCGGCCGCACCACCGTCGTGCATGCAGGCCGCGAGGAGATGGGCTTTATTCTCCATGCAATCAAGGCCCGGCCCTCCTCGCTCTTTGATGTGCAGGTCGCTTCCGGCTTGGTCGACCACGACTATCCCGCTGGCTACGCTTCGATCGTGCGGCGGTTTTTAAACCTGCCGACCAACAAGGGAGAGACGCGGACCGACTGGCGGCAACGGCCGCTCACGCCAGCGCAACTCGAATACGCGATCGACGATGTTCGCCACCTGGAGAAGCTCTGGAGGAAGCTGGAGGGAAAGCTCGCCACGCAGGGCCGCACCGCCTGGATGCAGGAGGAAATGCTGGCCTGGCAGGATGAGGTGGAGGAGTCGTTTCTGCGCAAGCGGTGGCGAAGAGTCGCGGGTCTCAACGGCCTTTCGCGGCGTGAGCTGGCAATCGCCCGCGAGCTCTGGCACTGGCGCGACAGCATCGCCGAATCCCGCGACATGCCTCCCAAGCGGGTGCTCCGTGACGACCTGCTTGTAGAACTCTGCAAGCGGAAGAGCGCCGATGAGCGGCAGATCTCGGCTATCCGCGGCATGCAACGATCAGACCTGCGGCACATCCTCCAAGGCCTTTCAGAGGCGATCCAGCGCGGCCTCGCCCTCCCCGACGACGAATGCCCTGGTGGCGAGCAGCACCGTGCCCCGCCGCCCCAACTGGCGGTGCTCGGACAGTTTTTGGTAACAGCCGTTGCCGGCGTCTGCCGGCAGATGCACCTCGCCCCGGCGCTCGTCGGCACATCCTCCGACATGCGGGATCTGCTCGCCTACAAGCTCGGCTATTTTGAAGGTGACGATGACCGTCCACCGCTGCTCGCCTCAGGCTGGCGAGCGGGTGTGGTGGGCGAACTCGTCGACGACCTGCTGGCTGGCCGAGCGTCGCTCCGGATTGGCGACGTGCGGTCGCCTGATCCGCTGGTCATCGACCGCAGTAACCGTGGCTAATTTTTGTGGTGAGTATTCAAGCCTACCCGCTGTGGGCCATGCGGCGGGCCGGCAGAGCGATGCTGGCGACTGCTTTCCAGGCCTCGCTTCGGTTGGCTGCGTCGCCACCCTCAATCGTGATCGAGCCATTCCCGCGGAGAGCGGCGAGGGAATCGGCCCCAGCAAGCAACCGCTCAAGAGCCTCGGCCGCCAGCCAGATCGTTGCCTGGCGGCTCTCTGGTAAGCCGATGTGCAGCGAGGCGGGCTGACCCTCCTCGAGGGCGAGCGTCCAGAGGCCACCGCCGCCGCCCGTGGCGCGGACCATGCGGCGGAGCCCAGCCGTTGCAGGAGGGCGGCCCGCGCGGTGCCTCTTCGCTGCGGCCGACCGGGCGGCGGCCAGCGGAAGTTATTCGCGATCGCAAACCGGCAAAGCCTTCGGATCGTCTCCTCGTCGAGCGCCGGGCTGGGCAGGGCAGGAACCGCGTGGTGTGTGTTTGTGGCGTCACACTGGGGATCGTCCCGCCAGGAGGCCTGATAGACATGCATCTGATCGAGGAACATCCGACCAAGCGAGAGGGGATCGAACGCCGGGGTAGTCTTCGCGGCGACGGGGCCTGCGCTGGTTCGCATCTCTCGCTGCCGCTTGAGTTCCGCAGCCATCTCCACCACCAGTCCCTCAAACACCCTGCACAGCGTGCCGACACCCAGTCGACCGGCACGAGGTTCTTACACTCACGGCCATCCATGCCAAGCACCTCGAGCAAGGAGCCAGGCTCCATCTCGGCGCTCATAAACGCTTCCACGAACGGCGGGACGATCCGCAGCGGCTTGTAGAATCCGTGGCACGTGTTCGTGAAGCCGTTCACAAGATCACCCACGATAATACTCGGGCGGTGAACGGTGCAGACGTCGAGGAAGTCGGCCGTGGTCGCCTCCGTCTCGGAGATGATCTTGCTGCGTTCGTAGTCGTTTCCCGACGTCTGGCCGACGTCGAGTTCAGTTTCGAGAATCCTGCCCTGCCGCAGGCCGCGGAGGCCGTCTTGGAAGACCGCACCACCACAGCCACACGGCGTCCGGCGGCGGTGAGATCGCGGAGCAGCGAGCGGCCCAGCAGGCCGGTGGCACCGGTGAGCAGGATGAATGAATCTGCGTGTTGCATGGCTGGCTTAGACGTGGATCGCCGCACCTCCGTCGATGACGAGCGTCTGCCCCTGGACGAGATCGGACAGCGGACTGGCAAGAAAGAGCACCGCATCGGCGACGTCGGCAGCCTCGAGTATCCGTGCGGTCAACAAGTCATGCTGCAAGGCGATCCCGCTCCAAGCCTCTGGCGCGAGATCGGCTGCGCCGGGGCATCTCGCCGTGTTGACTGGTTCGTTAAGAACGCGATCGGTGTGATTTTCGAACGCTTCGCCACATCACTGATTGGTCGTAACTGCAGAAAAGTGTGCCAGAAAAATGGAGAATAGTTGGAACGTTGGAGTGGGTGCGGACGAGCGAGAAGTGTTCGTAGTTAGGTGTTTGTTAGCGTGCAACGATGGACGTGATGTTCTTGTCCCAGGCGAGGCTGCCTACTTCTTTCAGCTTGCGGCGATGTCGTAGGCTGACACACCAAGATGCTGTTCGTTGCTGAAGTAAACAACCGGCTTGGTCGGATGATAGGACATGTGGCGGGGTCCGGTGCCTTCGGGAGGATTGGCGTTCTTCGGTTCCAGCGCGGTCATCTGGCCTGATTCGGCATCGAAGCGGTATTGATAGATCGCATTGTTCCCCTTCACATAAGGCACATAGACAAACTTGTTGTCTGGCGTCGTGAGGATGCAATGCGCCTCGCTCTTGTCTCCAGCAAACTCCGCAGACGATGCGATCTCCAGCGATTGCCCGACAACTACCGGCGTCTCCCAGGACCATTGGAACTTCTCGTCCCGCACGCGGATGTGAAAAGTCGTCCGAATGAACGCCATCACGATCCCGCAGTTCAATTCTTTCGCCAGCTCCTGCACCTCCGGACTTACGGAC
>JBAXUW010000276.1:0-3946 GCA_037129495.1 Planctomycetota bacterium
TCCGGCTTGAACCCGCGGTCCTTCGTGAACCAGTACATCTCGAACCAGTTGGGCATCCCGTCGCCGTCGGCATCGCCGTATTCGGCATACCGCAGCATCGGCTTGTCGCCGAAGTCGGCCTTCCAGTGCTGCTCATCCTCCGTGGACCAGCAAACCAGTCCGACGTCCTGCCGGAACGGGCGGTCGGTGATCGGCTCGGGGCTTTGGAGCCGCACCGCGGCCTTGCCACCGCGGCCCACCTCCGCGATCACGGGGCCAGGGGTGACGGGGAACTGCTGCACGTGCAGGCCGGCCGGCGCCTCGTATTCGATGCCGCGGCCCGGCAGCCGAACCGTCGCCGGCGCCGGGAGGATCGTCAGCACCTCGAGCGCCCGGTCGCGCCGGTCGCGGATCTTGAAGGGCCACGACTTCGCGTCATTCGGATACTTGGCGTAGGTCAGGTAGACCCGGTCGCGGTCGACGGCCGGCGGCTTGCCGGTCCGCCACTGCTCGATAAAAAAGCCGGTGAGGTCGTAGATCGTGTAACGCGAGTTGTAGGCGGGCGCGATGCCGGTGTTTTCGTTGAGGTCGTTCCAGGTGATGATCTGCACGAGCGTGGCCTTGTCGGCGATCGTGTCGGCCCAGATGAACCGCAGCCAATCGGTGGCCTTGGGCGTGAAGACCTCGTGGAAGCTCTCCTTCTGGTGCATGCCGCCACACCAGCCCCATTCGCCGCCAGCCTCGCGGACGGCCTTGCCGACCTCCGCGTGCTTGCCGTTGAACCCGTAGAACCCGAATGAGGAGATCGCAGGGACGTGCCGGGCGATGGCCGCGGCCGAGCGGGCGGGCATGTCGGGCGTGACGAGATCGTTCGGCACCCCGTTGAAAAAATAGTTGATGTCCGCCGTGTAGTAGATCGGCTGGCCGACCTGCTCCTCGGCCCGGCGGTAGTACTGGCCGATTAGGTGCCAGCCCAATTCCGTCGTCCGCAGCCGCTTCAATTCGCGGTCCCGTTCGACGTCGGGGATGCGTTCATCGACTCCTTCCTCGAGCCCTGCCCCGCCATAAAGGCAGTAGGTGAAGATGAGCGGCTTGCCGTCCCGGCGGGCCAACTTAGGATTGTCTCCCCAGCGGTCGAGAACCCCGCGCACGGTCTTCACGAGGTCTCCTCCGCAGGCGGGATCGAGGCAGACCGTGATCTCGAAGGGGTAGTTCTTCGCTGCCGCGACCTTCATGAGCGTGTCGAACACCTGCTGCGCGTTATCGCCACCGGCCCAGGCGTCGACTGCGAAGCCGTCGATCCCGATCCGCATGGCGCGGCGGATCTCGAGATCGGCGCTTTCCTCGGGCGTGAGCTTCGGTTGCTGCGGCAGGAGCGGATAGTTGCGGACGACTCCGCCGTGGCGACAGGCATCGTTGCCCCGGTCATGATGCATGGTTTCGCCGGCCGTCGTCTGCATGCTGTGCGTAAACGATCCGGTCGGGAAGCAACCCATGTAGTGGGCGAAGACCTTCTTCGGCCGCTCTGGCGGCCGGGCGGGCGCCGGCGGCAGGACGACGAACGGGGCACGGCATGCGTCTGCCCGCAGGGACCCCACCACGGCCTCCACCCGCACGCGGCCGAGCCGCGCGATCCCGGTGGTGGCGAGCGAATCTGCCAGGGAGTGCGGTCGCCGCTCGCCGGCGGCCAAGGCCACGGTCTCCTCGTGCCGCGCGACGGTCTCGCCCGGCCGCGAATCGTCCTCGACGGTCCAGAGCAACTTCGCCGACACCGGTTCGGCGGACCGATTGTGCAGATCGACCGTGACGCGACCGACGGCACCGGGCTCGTAGGCGGCGGAGTCCGTCTTCACGGCGACGACCGTCACTGGCGCCAGCCGCTCGAGCACGAGTCCTGCGAGCACGAGACGATAAGGGGGCAGGCCGGCTCCGGCGAGCGGCTGCGGCGTGAGACGCGGCGTGTCTTCCGCGAGAAGTTCGTCGAGCCCGTCGTCGTCCGGCGCCGACTGCTGCAGGCTCATGTCCGGCCCGCCCTTGAGCCCCACCTGGTTGATGGCGTTCTGCCGCTTGGCGTTATACGCGTTGCGGGCATCGGCCAGTTTCGGATGGGTCATGCGATCGAGCTTCGTGTCGCCCACGATCCAGTCGGCCGCGATCGCCAGCGTGCCGGGCTTGTCTACGACCACGTCGAGACGGATCGGCGCCAGCTTCCCCGCAGCGGGAAACCAATGCGGCGCATCGAAGACGTTGGCGGCCGGGCCGGCTTTCAGCCGCAAGGCCACGGCCTCGGAAATGATCTGATCCTGGGGCGTGCGGGCGACGAGCGCATGCAGCCGGTAGCGGCCCGGCTGGAGCGATGCGGCCGACTCCGCCCTGACGAGCTGCCCATCTTGCCCGAGGGCCAGGTCCGCCACCAGCCCTGTTCCCTCCTTGCGGGCCTGCTCGAGCGCCGCCTTCGCCGCGGCCTCGTTCTCGACGACCTTGATCGCCGCATTGTTCGGTGGCGGCGTGGCGGGCTTGGCCGCCGGCGCAGCGGCGCGCGCTACAACGACCGCGACAACGACCGCCACCGCTATGGCGGGGCGCCAGCCCCACCTGCTACCCGCCCACAGGAGTCTCAATCCATGTTCTCCAGTCTTGCCATGCGGACGGAAAAGAGCTGCGGCCCCTTTTAATCTCATACGAGGCCGTCGATCGCGCCCTGGCCGGAGCCGAAGGAGTCGGCCTCGACGCCGAAGCGGCGGAGCATCGACACGAAGAGCTTGCCGAGCGGCGTGTTGGCCTTTGTGTCGCCGGCCACGTGGCGACCGTGCTTCCAGCCGCCGCCGGCCAGGAGGATCGGCAGGTTGTGGGTGTCGTGCCAGGCGGCGCTGCCGAGGTTGCTGCCGATGAGCACTTGCGTTGAATCCAGCAGGCTGCCGTCCCCCTCACGGGTGCCTTCGAGATCGGCAAGGAAGTCCTTGAGCGCCTTCATCTCCTCCCGCTCGATGATCTTGAGCTGCTCGATCTTTTTCGGGTCGTTGCCGTGGTGGCTGACGTTGTGGTGGTCTTCGGTGACGCCCTCGATCGGCGGGCGGATGTCCTGGCCCTTGATCGCCAGCGAGATGACGCGGGTGGAGTCGGTCTGCAGGGCCAGCTTCACGATCTTAAACATTAGCCGCGAACGGCCGATCACGTCGCCGCGGTCGGTGGGTTCGGCCGGCGGCTTTTCGTCAGTCACCGGCTTCGGCTTGCCGGTCCACTCCTCGTCCGACGCAATCTGCTTCTCCAGTTCGCGAACGGCCTCGGTGTAGTCGTCCACCTGCTGGCGGTCGCGGGCCGAAAGCTTCCGCCCCAGGTCGCCGAACTGGCCCTCCAGCCGGTCGAGCAGGCTGCGACCCCGCTTGAGCCGCTCGATCTCGTTCTTCACGTCCTGGGGCGAGCCGGCCAGGAACATCTTTTGGAAAACTTCCGACGGCTTGCCGAGCGACGGCACCTGCGCACCCGTGGACGTGTAGGTGAGGAAGCTCCCCTCGAGGGTCGAGAGGCTCATGAGTGGGAAACGGGTCGCCCCGCCCACGTGCCGGGAGGCGAGGAAGTCGAGCGACACGCTATTGCGGAAGCCCGCAGCGGTCGGCCGCTTGGCGCTCGTGAGGAAGCAGCTCTCGGAGGCATGATCACCGCCGATGTCGGGGTGCGAGATGCCGGAGAAGACCGTGAACTTCTTCCGCAGGTCGCTGAGGATGGCGAGATAATCGCTCGGCGCGTAGTTCTCGCCGGCTTCCGTCGGGAAAAACGACGGCCCGTAGAAACTGAAGTTGTTGCAGATCATGACCATCCTCCGCGGAGCCGCCGTCGCCGCGGCCGCGCCGGCGAGGCTCTCGAGCCACGGCAGCGCCAGCAGGCTCGAGCCCGCGCGAAGGAATTGCCGACGGGACGCCATGTGATCTTGCAGCAGCGGAGACATGTCACGGATCCTCGGGGAAGG
>JBAXUW010000277.1:0-3941 GCA_037129495.1 Planctomycetota bacterium
AAATACCACTACCGCTTCTGGGGGCAGGTGGTCCGCTGGATGGCCTACCGCCGCACGATGGCGCAGGGGGAGCGGATGCGGCTGCTCTTTTCCCCCGAGCAGCCGGAGGTGGAGCAGACGGTGGCGCTCGACGCAAATGTCAGCGACTCGGCAGGAGAGCCGCTGGCGTTGGGAACGGTGATGGTGGCTGTGACGGCAGCCTCCGGCGCCACCGAGACGGTGCGGTTGACGGCGCCGGGCGAGCAGGGAGCGTGGGGCGTCTTTTCGGGAAGTTGGACGCCACGCGAGGCGGGCCGGCATGCAGTCGTGCTGTCGTGCGCCGAAACAGGCGATCGTCTAGAGACGTCGCTCTTTGTGCAGGGTCTACCAGGCGAGGCGGTGGGCGAGGCGGCCCGGCCCGATGTACTCGAGGAGATCGCCCGGCTCACGCAGGGCTCGGTAACGCCGCCCGAAAAGCTGCCGGAATTGCTCCTGTCGCTTGAAAAACTGCCAGAGAATCCGCCGGAGCTGCGGCGGCTGCGGCTCTGGGCTCAGCCGGCGGTGCTGGCCACGCTGGTGGGTCTCATGGGCCTCTTCTGGATCGGCCGGAAGTGGCAGGGACTGATCTAAAACGGTGATGGAGAAACGGTGCCAGCCACCGTTCTTATTGGTTACAATCCAGCTGAGGAACCTATCTTGAGCACCGGTGGAACGATGACTACCTCAGGCGGGGCCGACCGCGCCGGTCTTACGCTCCCTGCCGGGCTGCGGCGGCAGCTGGCAGCGTTTCGCCGCACCGTCTGGACGATCAAGGCCATCGAGGCCGTCTGTGGCGCTATCTTTGGCGTGTTTGTTGCCTGGCTTGTGCTCTTCTTACTCGACCGCGTCACCGACACACCCGTGGCCGTGCGGTGGGTGGTCTTGACCGCGGCGGTCGCCAGCTGCGGCGTGATACCGGTCGCCTTTCACCGCTGGATCTGGAGCCATCGCGGCCTCGACAGCCTGGCGCGGCTCATCGCCCGGCGGTTTCCGTCGCTGGGTGATCAGCTGCTGGGCATCGTGGAGATTGTCCGTAATCAGAACGAGCAGCAGCGGTCGCCAGCGCTCTGCGAGGCAGCGATCCGTCAGGTGGCGGAATCGGCCGGCGGCTACGATCTTCGCGAGGCCGTGCCCCGGCCTCGACACCTGCTCTGGGCCTGGCTGGCAGCGGTGCCGCTGGCGGTGGCCGTCGCCCTGCCGCTGGTTGTGCCGGCCGCCGCCGCCAATGCCTGGACCCGGTTTCTATTTCCGTGGCGACTGGTGGAGCGATTTACATTCACGCGGCTTGATCGGCTGCCGGAAAGGCTGGTTGTGCCGCATGGTGAGCAGGCGGAGATCGCGGTGGGGTTAAAGACCGATTCGCAGTGGCGGCCCGCCATGGCACGGGCACGGATTGGTCGGCAGTTGGCCGTGACGGCCGATCGGGCGGGCGATCGCTACGCGCTCAGTGTTCCACCGCAGGTGACCGCGACGCCGCTCTGGCTGGCGGTCGGGGATGCCCGTCAGCGGGTGACGCTCGTGCCGACGTTTCGTCCTGAGATCGAGAGCCTGTCGGCGGTGGTGCGGCTGCCTGACTACCTCGAGCGGTCGGAGCCGCTTCAAAAGGATGCGCGGGGCGGGGTGCTGGCAGTGGTGAAGGGGAGCACGGCTGAGGTGCGAGCCACGGCGAACCGTGATCTAGCTGCCGCAAAGGTTGACGGCATAGCCATAGTGCCCGCTGGAGCCACGATCACGACACCACCGCTATTCATCGATGAGTCACGCGAGATCACGATCCAGTGGCAGGATTCGCTGGGGCTCTCTGGCGAAAAACCGCTGCGGGTGAGCCTTGCTGTTCGCGCTGATGAAGCCCCGGCAATCGCGGTCGAGGGGCTCGCTGAGAAGGCAGTGCTCTTAGAGACAGAGACGGTGCGGTTTCGCCTGCAAGCCGCGGACGATTTTGGCGTGAAGCACGTGGGCATGGAATGGCTGGGGGCCGGGAGCGGTGCTGTTGCTGCCAGTGGCGAGGGGAATAAGGGTGAGCGGCTGCTGGCCACTGGCGGCCCGGCAGTTGAAACGCTCGACGCGGTCGGGACATTCTCGCCAGCAGCCTGCGGCATTGGGCCGCAGATGGTGGAGGTGCGGGTGTTTGCCGAGGACTACCTGCCGGGGAGGGGCCGCGTGTACGGCCCGTCGGCTCTGTTTTTGGTGATGAGTTCGGCTGATCATGCCCTCTGGATCAACGACCAGATCGCCCGCTGGAAGCAGCAGACGGCGGAGGTTCGCGACCGGGAGATGACGTTGCTTGCGCGAAACGAAGAACTCCGGTCCCTCTCCGCCGAGGACCTCGATGCGCCAGAGCAGCGGAAGGCGATCCGTGAACAGGCGGCCGCGGAACAGAACAACAGCCGCCGGCTCAGCCGGCTGGCCGACAGCGGCGGGGAACTGGTGAAGCAGGCGATGCGGAATCCGGAATTTGACGCTGGCACGCTTGAGCAACTCGCCGAGAATGTGCAGGCGCTCAAGGAAATGGCTGAGTCACTGATGCCTGATATCGGCGAGATCCTCAAGGCTTCGGCTGAGGCCGCGAAGGGGGACGAGGCGGGCACGAGCAGCGAACCGAGCAAGGGCAGTGAACCGAGCAAGGGCAGTGAACCGAGCAAGGGCAGCGAACCGAGCAAGGGCAGCGAACCGAGCAAGGGCAGTGAACCGGCCGGTAAGCCTGCAGCGGCCAAGCCCAGTGATCCAGCCATGCCGCCGACACCGCAGGTGGGTGATCAGGAGAGCTCGGCCTACAAGGCAGATGAGCCGCCTCCGGAGACCCCAGACGACGCCGGCAAGGAGGGGAGCAAGACCGCTCCCGGACCGCTCGGCCTGCCAAAAACCTCCGTCGGGAATATCCCACCGGCCGGCACAAGCCCGTCAAAAACCGCGGCCAAGAAGAAGCCCCAGCAGGAACTGCTCGACGAGGCGATCGCGAAGCAGCGGCAACTCATCGAGGACTTCGCGAAGATCTCCCAGCAGTTGGCCGACGTGATGTCGCGGCTGGAGGGCACAACGTTTGTGAAGCGGCTGAAGCTGGCCTCGCGGAGCGAACTGAAGGTGGGCGAGGGGCTGGCGGCGGTTGTCGCGCAGGCCTTTGGCCGGGGATTTACGCAACCGGATCTGGCAGGAGGCGGTCAGCTCCGTCGGCAGATTGATGACGCCGCCAAGGGAAACGATGACGTGGGGCAGAAGCTCTCCACGATCATGGACGATCTCGATGCCTATTTCGAGCGGCGACCGTTGCCGGCGTTTCGCACGGTGCTCGAGGATATGAAGGAACTCGATGCGCTTGGCAGTCTCCGGCAGCTCTCCTCCGAGATGCGGCAGGAGGCCGGCGTCTCAATCGCGCAGACGGAGTTTTGGTCTGACACGCTCGACCGCTGGGCCGACGAACTCGTGACCCCGCCAGAAGCTGGTGGCAGTGGAGAGGGCGGAGAGGGACCGCCGCCGGAGAGCCTGCCGCCAGACGTGGTGCTGGAGGCGATGCTCGTTTTGGAGGCAGAGACAAACCTCCGCGAAGAGACGCGGATTGCCGAACAGGTTCGCCGCTCGCTGGCAGTGGAGGCCGTCCAGGCCCGCGCGGCAAAGCTCGCTGGCGAGCAAGCCAAACTGGCCAGCCGCGTGGCCGCCCTCGCAGAAAAACTCGCCGACATGCCCGCTGGACCGCTGCAGTTTGATCAGGAGATCGAACGCATGAAACGACAGCTTTTCCCCGATCGGCCGCAGCGGCCGCGATTTGTTAGCGAGATCAAGCTCTTCAGACAGGCGGAGGCGGCAATGGTCGACGCCAAGGGCATCCTGCAGAGCCCCGACACTGGCCGGCGGGCGATTGCCGCCGAGACCGAGGCGATTGAGTTGCTCCTCGAGTCGCAGTTTGGTGGTGGCGGTGGCGGTGGCGG
>JBAXUW010000278.1:0-3923 GCA_037129495.1 Planctomycetota bacterium
CCCGTAACGAGTACCGTCTTACCCTTGAGCAACGGGAGTACCCGAGAATCGTGGTCGGCTAGGTTAGCCTGCGGCCGGGAGAGTAGGTCTCGAAGGTCGATTGCCCGAACACGGATTGGGTTGACCGCTCCGGCGACGGCGGAGGAGCCCGGCGTTAACGCCGTTTTGTTTTCGGCAATGCTCACCCTGACGTTGATCGTGCCGCAGGCATCGCACAGACTCCGCAACTGGGCCCCGAAGATAGCGCCTTCGCGGACGATGATTTCGGAGACACGGAGCCGTTCGGCGCAGGCCGGAGCCATCGCCACGGGACCAAGGACGCGGGCCCGCCCGACGCTCTGGCCGTAGCGCGCCGGGTCGTCATCGAGAAGGCCGGCGACAAAAAAGCGTGTGTCTCGCATCTTTCCAAGGTCGAGCGCGAGTTGCCTGCCGGCCTCGGATGCGTCGATGACGAGCGCCGCCCGCTCGTTACCGACCGTAGTGACCGGCATCAACTCATCATAAACGCTGCGGGCAAGGGCCTGCATGCCCCCGACGCCGAGTAATGTAAAGGCCCAGTCCATCAGCAACACCGACCGGGGAATCTGAATCCAGCCAGGAATGATCGTGCCAAAGTAGTTTATTGCCACGAGCACGAGCAGAGCCGTCGTAGATGTTCGCAGTAAGTTATTGAGGTCACTGAACCTGGCAGACCGCCAGGGACGGTGGCAGAGGCCACGAACGTAGAACACAAGTGACTTTACGATCACAACCAGCGAGATCGTTCTCAGGATCATCGTCGCGTCGGAGGGCTTAAAAAGTAGTTCTCCCCGGAGGAAGAACGCACCAAGATAAGTCGCCTCGAAAATCACCACCAACAGGGCGGTGACGACGATCGATTCCCTGGTGGGTACGCGGGCCACGCACCACCGGCGAATCTTTTTCGATGCCGCGTTGAAGAGCTTGGTGATGGTTCTAATCATGGGGCGCTTAGCATCCGTTCAGAGCCGTTCGAGATCGACATCTTCCACTTCAATCGAGGCGCCCTGGTTGAGCATCCGCACGGCTACAAGCAGTCGCTCTTCACCACGGCGTTTGATGACTGTTCCCTCCAGCCCCCGCAGCGGCCCACTGCGCACTCGGACCGGCTGGCCTGGCTCAAGCCGGGCCTCCGGCGTGAGCGGCTTTTCTGTCTGGATGAGCCGCCAGATCGCCCGCAGGTCGGAGACAAGCATTCGCTCGTCGGGGATGGAAAGCCAGCGGGCGACGGTGTTGGTGGCCAGAGCGGCCCTCCGCTGCTCGTCATCAACGGGTGAAAATACGTAGCCTGAGAAGAGCGGGACAAACGAACTCCGAACGCGGCCGCCGGCCGAATGAAGCCGCCGCTTGATGAGCGGCGAGTAGAAGGGGATGCCGGCCGCCTCGAGTTTTCGCATGAGATCCTTCTCGCGGCGGGCGAGCGTGTAGAAGGCCACCCAGTGGGCCGATTCGCTGATGCCGTGGCCCGTGGGCCCGCCAGCCTCATCCAAGAGGGCAGCAGGGAAGACATCCCGCTGTTTGGGCAAGATGGGCATGGCGGGAAGTGTCGTCCTGAAACCATGGCAAAAAGAACTACTTGCCCCGGGGCGGCCTGCGCAAACTCCGTTCTCCTGGGTGGCATGGAAAGCCATGCCCCAGTCCAAACAAAATCCCGCTGCCACACCGAATCGCTGCCCATAGTTTACGCCCCGAAATGACCAAAGTCGCCCGGCTGGGATGATTTCCGGAAAAGCCCCGGGAGTGGGCTCCTTTCCCGATCGGAAGGAAGGGCAAAGTTTGCCGGCCGATTGTGCCGATGACAACGACTGGAGTGACTGTTCCGGTCGCAAGGAGTGTGCCATGGTTTGCAACGTGACTCGCGAAAACCGCGAAAAAACCGCCCCGGCCAGGATGCCTTCGCATCCCAAGGCCCGGTTTTGGTCGGGCCGGCTGGCACGACTGCTTGCGGTTTCGGCCCTCCTCCTGCAAGCCGCCGGCTGCAACATCTACGGCCGCCCGCAGCGGTCGACCACGCAGCAGGTGATGCTCGACGCCCAGTGCCCGCCCGAACCGGGCCGGATGCCCGCCAAGGAACTGGCGAAGATCACTCTCCCCGCCTACGTGATCGAGCCGCCCGACATCCTCCTGATCGACGCCCTGCGTGTGGTGCCGAAGCCTCCCTTCAAGATCCAGTCGTTTGACACGCGGCAGGTGATCGTGGAGGGGACGCTCCTCGAGCAGCCCATCAACGGCCTCTACGTGGTGGAACCGGGCGGGATGCTCGACCTCGGCCCCTCGTATGGCAAGGTGATGGTGGGCAATCAGTCGCTGGAAGAGGCGCAAGACGCCGTCTTCAAGCATCTCAAGCGGGTGCTCAAGGAACCGCAGGTGTCGCTCACCCTCGCGCAGGCCGCCGGCCAGCAACAGATCGCCGGCGAGCATCTCGTGGGCCCCGACGGGATGATCAACCTGGGCACCTATGGCAGTGTGTTTGTGACGGGCCTGACGCTCGAGCAAGCCAAGATCGAGATCGAACAGCATCTCGCCAAGTTTCTCGACGCCCCACTCGTGAGCACCGACGTGTTTGCCTATAACTCGAAGGTCTACTACGTAGTGACCGAGGGAGCGGGCTTCGGCGACAACATCGGCCGCTTCCCAGTGACGGGTAATGAGACCGTGCTCGATGCGATCTCCCAGATCAGCGGGCTCTCACGGCTCTCCAGCAAAGACATCTGGATCGCCCGGCCGGCCCCCTCGGGCGTGGGCTGCGATCAGATCCTGCCTGTGGATATCGAGGCCATCATGAAGGGCGGCTCGACGGCCACCAACTACCAGGTGCTCCCCGGTGACCGGGTGTTTATCGCCCAGGATCAGTGGATCGCCATGGACAGCATCATCGGCAAGATCACGGCTCCCTTCGAGCGGATCTTCGGCTTCACGCTGCTCGGCACGAGCCTTGTGCAGCAGATCAACCGCTTCCCGTTCGGCTTCAACCCGAACAGCTTCTGCTGGGTGGCTCGCGAGGTGTATGGGGCCCACAACCCGCAATGGCTGCTCTTCCGGGCTTGGCTGCTGACGGACGCCCCGGCCTGGCTGCGGGATGCCTACGGTGCTCATGGCGAGCAGTTTGCGGCCTGGATCTCAGACAAGCCTGTCGTGAAGGCCGCCGTGAAGGCCCTGATGGATCAGGTGGTGACCCGGTATGAGGCCGACATGCCCCGGGCCACGGCCGAGTGATGGAATGGGGCCTGGGAAGAGGCTTATACTGCAAGTGGTCGGGAAGGTATGGCGGGCAGCAGGGCAAAGGAGCCAACGCAATGACACGACGAGCCATGATCGCGAAGACCTTGACGGCGAACTTCCTGCCGGCAGGGCTAAGGCGGGCGGGCGGCTTGATGGTGGCCATGGCTGCCATCGGCACCGTGGGCTTGATCGACACGGCTCAGGCTCAGCCTTCTGCTCGCCGCGACTACAGCGCCGGCGCCCGAGCAGGCGGATCGAATTCGGCACTGCCATTCTCGAGTAACTACCGTCGGCCGGCGGTGAGCCCCTACATGCAACTCCAGCAGCAGGGCTTCAACCCGATGCAGTCGCAAAATATCTACCAGACGCAGGTGCAACCGCAGCTGCAGCAGGAGCAGCAGCAGATCGAACAACTCAGCCAGCGGCGGCAGATGGGCAAACTCCAGAATCAGGTGCAGCAGATCGGCCGCGATACGAGCTCACGGCAGCTGGATGAATCGATTCGGCCGACCGGCCACCGGGCGACGTATCTCAACTACTCGCACTACTACCAGTAGCGGCCGGGCTGAGCCGGACCAGCCAGCGCGTGGGCTCGACCTGCGACGATAGTGTGTGAGACGGTGGCACGCGTTGGCATGAAACTTGTGGTGACGGGCAGCCGCGGTTTTCTGGGCGACACACTC
>JBAXUW010000279.1:0-3889 GCA_037129495.1 Planctomycetota bacterium
GGAGGAGCGGCCTTGGCGTCCGGAGCGGGTTTCTCGAAACGCCCCGCGCCCGCTTAACTCATGGCCGTTCACGCCGCTGGCCTCCTGCGGTCTGGCGACGTCGCGGCTGCGGAACAATTGGCCCGCACCGCGTACGCCGCACAACTCCGAGCGGCAGAGAAAGGCCAACCCAACCTGGGATCCGCCGCCTCATGTCTTTCACGGATTTTGCAACAGCAGGGCCGTGAAGGCGAGGCGCGCGAGATCGAACGCCAAGATCGACAATCCCGTGAAAGGAGGCGACCACAACATTGAGGAAAAACGACTGAACCAAGCCAACCTTTAGGAGAGCAGGTTGTATTTAAGAATGCAGCGGATCGCCGAGAAACCGTCCTTCCAGCCGATCTTTTTTCCTTCGGCATACGTTCGACCGGAATAGCTCACCGACACCTCGTAGATGCGACATCCCAACCGGGCCGCCTTCGCCGTGATCTCCGGCTCGAATCCAAACCGATTCTCGGTGAGCGTGATCCGCCGCAGGACGTCGGTCCGAAACGCCTTGTAGCAACACTCCATGTCTGACAGGTTCACATTCGACAACATGTTGCTCAGCGTCGTCAGCATCCAGTTGCCGACCGAATGCCAGTAATAGAGGACGCGGTGCGTCTGCCCGAGAAAGCGGCTGCCAAAGACCACGTCAGCCCTTCCGTCAAGGATGGGGGCGAGAAGTTGAGGATACTCCCGCGGGTCGTATTCGAGATCGGCGTCCTGCACGATCACGATGTCGCCGGTCACGGCGGCAAAGCCCGTCCTCAAGGCGGCTCCCTTGCCAGCGTTTTGGTCGTGCATGCAGATCACGACGCCCGGCCGCGAAGCGCCATGCTCTGCGAGCCATTCTCGCGTGCCGTCCGTTGAGCCGTCGTCCACGACGATGATCTCCATGGTCAACGCCTCCGGCAGCGGTGCGGCCATGACGCGATCGAAGATCTGCGGAACGAGCGTGCGCTCGTTGTACACCGGAATGACAATGCTCAGTTTCAACGCGTTGCCTCCTGGAGCATGGCACTTTATGACGCAGCAACCACTGATGATAGCAACGACTATCAACCGCAGGCCGAAGGCCGTGATCCACGTCAGTCGAACAAAGTTGATGACAGAAACCTACTCGCCTGAGCCGGAGGATCCCCGCGAAGGAGCGAGTCAAGGGTCTGCGAATCGAGACGATAGACCAGGATCGCGCCGTTGAGCACCACGTCCGGTGGCCGCTCCCTGAGTTGGGCGAGGAGCCGGTGGTATCGCATGATGTGAAACTCTTGCACGATGCGGTCATACAAATCCGGAGCGATGCCGTATTGCTTCTGCCGTTCCTCCGGCGCGAGCGGACTCCAGAGGGCCATCGCCCGGCTGCGGTCTTGGAACAACTCCTCGCGACGTCCTGTCCACGGACCCCAGATGTGCAGGTAGATGCCTTGAAGATGGGTGGCGCTGATGCAGTACGTGCCAGGCCCGAGGGGGGGCAGTTTCGCGTCGTTGTAGACAGTGGGAAGCAGCGTCACCGTGGCGTCGCCACTGCCCTGCGGCGTGACATCGAAGAGGCAGCCATAGATTCGGTATTCAGGACCGCGGTGGCTTCGCTCGGCGACGACGAAATCCTCGAGCGTATAGTGCTCCTGTCCCCAATCGAGATTGCTGTCGACAACGAAATGCCAGGCCTCGTCCCTGCTGATCATCCCGTTGAAGAAGGCCAGATAGTTCGGGAACGACCAGACGCATGTCAGACCAGCCCATGCCGCCAGCACCCAGGCCAGCCCCTGCAGGCGGGCCCGCTGCTCGCACAGGCCCGGTAAAGCCCCAAGCAAAACGAATGTCGCGGGATACACCGGCATTATGTGACGGTGGCCGATATTAATGGGGGCCAAGCACGACGTCGCCCAGTACACGCCCAGCAGGACTAGCACGGGCGTCACAGGGTACCAGGCGGCTCTGCGCAAACCACGATCGACTTCCTGGCGGGTCAGCCAGGGCAGCCGCCACAGGGCCAGTATCAGCACGAGCATGAGCGCCGCAAGCGCTGGCAGCGGCGTCTTGACCAGAAACGTGAACGGAAAGTAGAGCTTCCAGCCCGCGATACCATAAGCGCCACAGAAAAAAGCCTGCCGGAGCATGGTGGTGAGAACGCATGCTAGGCCGTAAAGGAAGGCTTCTGGAAGGAGCCGATGCTCGCCGACGAACCAGAGCAGTCGGCCCTTGATGCCTCCGACGGCTTCAACGGCGTCTTGCAGGCTCGCGAACGAGCCAATTGGTGGCTCTACCGCTCCCGTCGGGCTGATCGCCTCAAAGCGAAATCCGTACGCGAGCCAGATGATCAGCGACACCGTCAAGCAGATGACCGCAAGACAGGCCACAACCGCAGCGAGTCCTCCTGCGGCGGAGACGTTTCGACGCCTCCCCGCCCAGGCCACTTCCCACTTCGGACCGAACCCGCTCCGAATCGCCAGGAGGATCATACCCACCCATATTTCCAGGGGCGCAGAGAACTTGGCGAGAAACAGGCCGGCGACCGCCACGGCCGCCACGATTGCCCTCGAGGCCGACGGCAGTTCGAGCATTCGCCAGATCGCCAGCGTGCTCCACGTGAAGAAGAAAGCGGCGCAAACGTCTGCCGTCGCCAACGGGGCATTCGCGAGCAGAGTCGTGTCGAAGAGGCAGAACGCGAGCGACAGCCACGCCCCCACAGGCCCGAACAGCTCACGGCTCCAGCGATAGACGACCATCGCGACGAGCACACCCCAGACCGCTGAGAACGACCGCGCCAGGGCCAGCATGAGCCGCGATGGGTTGCCGGACTCGAAAAAATAGCCTCGCGACAACGCCATCATGTCGCTCCTCTCCCAGCCGGGATGATCGAACGAGGGGAGCGGCCAGCCGGCCACCGCCAACGGGATCGCGGCCCACCGCTGCGGCAGCTTTGCGTTCTCCGGCTGCAGGCGGTAGTCGTTCAACTGCCAGTAGATCACCCCGCCGACAATGTGGAACGGTTCGTCGAACGTGGCCGATTTTCCCAGCGTCGAACCGACGGCCACGCACCACCAGACCAAGAGCAGGGCCGCCACCAACAAAGGTTCGGCATGGCGGTGACGAAGCAGGCGATCCATTCCCACGTGTGGGCCTCTCACGGCATCTCACCCTGGTCCTCGACCGCCCAGAGGTTCTTCTGCGAAGCCACGAAGAGCGTCTTGTTGGCCGCGCACGGAATCGACCAGACCGGCGTGCCGAGCTTGACGTCGGCCAGCACCTTCTTCTCGAGCCCGGCGGCCAGCACGACGAGCGACTTCCTCGTGCCGATCCAGACCTTGCCGTCGGCCAAGAGCGTGCTCGACCAGATCTCCTCGCGGGTGTCGTGCACCCAGTGCAGCCGGCCCGTGGCCGCGTCGAGGCAGTGCACCTTGCCGGCATACTCGGCCGCATAGACGAGCCCGTCGGCGACCGCCACCGTCGAGAGCGCCCGTCCGATGCCGGTGTATTGCCAGACCCGGCCGCTCTTCGCGATGTCGCCCGTGCCGTCGATCGCGATGCAGGAGAGCGCACCGCGGCCAGGCCCATGCACTGGATCCTGGCCGATGCCGACATAAACCCGGTTGCCCACGACCACCGGCGATCCGATCACCTCGTTGGGGCTCACGAGCATGCCGTCGGCGTCGAGCGTCCGCGGGCCGCCGCGGACGAGCGCCCAGTAGTCGATCTTCACGCCGCCCCGCTCCCGGTAGCCGGGAGGATTGCAATCAAACGACCAGGTCTCCCGAAGCGTCGCCGGTTGCCCGCCCGCCACAGCCTTGGCCGACAGCGGCTCGAAGCCGTGACAGACGCCATCGCCGCCGCCAAACACAACCTGCTTACGGCCCTTCACGTC
>JBAXUW010000028.1:0-22695 GCA_037129495.1 Planctomycetota bacterium
TCGAAGACCTCGTCGTTGACGAGGCCCGTCGACTGGTTGTTCCAGTGGGTCCGCAGGAGCGTGTCCTTGCCCGACTTGTCGCCGTGCGTGGCGCCGAAGTCTCCGCGGAGCGACAGTCCGTCGGTGGCTTTCAGGCCCAGCGACGCAAGCGGGATGGCGGCCTCGACCACGTACTGCTTGCGCTGCGGATCCGCCTTCACCTCCACCTTGGCATCCGGCAGCGTGACGACGCTGTCCATCGGGTATTCCTTGATGACGCCGGAGCTGAACACCTTGGGCTTCTTCTCGTCGGCCACCTTGCGGTAGACCACGGCCGTGGGCTGGCCTTGGAAGTTGCCGATCGACAGCCGCAGGTCGCCCTTCACGGGCTCGGTGCGCTTGGCATCGGCCTTCGGTTCGGTCCCGAGCTGGAGATCCACAGTGTCGCCGCGTGCATACAGAAACTCCGCCGCATCGGCACCGTTGACCCACGGCGAGTCGTCCTGCACCTCCCAGCCGATGTAGAGATTGGCGTTGTCGCGGGCCATGGCGACCCGCACCCGCGAGCCCGCCTGCTTCTCGAACGCCGGCTTCTCGGCCGCCTCGAAGCCCTTGAAGTCGGCGTCGAGGTCGCCGGTGAACGCGATCGTGGCCTTCTTGACCGCATACTTCTTGTTGCCTTCCGCAGTCTGCATCTGCTTCTCGCGGAATGTGCCGGCCGTCTTCACGTCGTCGGCGGCGATCATCACCTTGCCGCCGGGGAGCCCTTGGATCGTGTCCAGCCCCGTGACCTCGACATTCCAAAGGCCGGTCTTGCCGGCTTGGATGTAGACCTTGCCGTCCTTTCCCTGCCGCATGGATCCGCCGAAATCCTCGCCGCCGAGGCCGGGGGGCACGTTGTCGAGGATGGCGCCGGGCACGGCCTGGTCAGGCCACTGGGTCTTGAAGCCGTCACCCTGGAAGAGCCGCGTGAGATAGAAGCCGTCCTCGGTGAGCACGTGCCACTCGCCGATGTTGCCGTTGATGGCCCAAATGCCGCCGACCGGCGTGGGCAACTGCGCGTTGCCGACGAGCCCGAAGGCCCCGCGGATGAGCCCGACTTCCGGCGGCGGCGCGTTGTGAGAGCCGTGCACGCCGGAGAAGGTGTTGGGATATTTCCAGAGGGGCTTGCCGCTGGCCACGTCGAATCCCGTGAAGAAGGCGTCGTCCACCGCGACCAGCCGGCGGTTGTCCGGTGTGGACATCGCGCCGCCTGTAAAGCCGGCCACCTTGCGGGCGCCAGCGACGTCATACCGGGGTGCTCCACATTTCGTGAAGTCTGCGACCTTAAACTGCAGGTCGTTGGCGTAGAGGGTCAGGTCGCCATTCATGTTGAGCGTCCAGCCCAAGTAGCCGGTCAACGTGAGCGGCGACGGATGCGTCGCCAACTCGTCGGGCTGCTGCTTTTCGTCGCCGTTGGCGTCAGCCCAGAAGACCGTGTTCTTCTCATTGGGGTTGGGTACGATGCTTCCGCGCAGGGCGAACTGCGCGTCGCCCAACCGCTCACGAATGAACAGGCCGGTACCCCGATCGGCCAGCGTGACCAAGTATAACTTGCCATTGCTGCCTTCGGCATAGAGGGCGGCCCCGGCATAGTGGTTATCAAAGGTGCCCAGGCACACGTCGCGGCCGGTCTTCGGGTCGATCCGCCACTCGCAGCCCTCGCCGGCCATGATGTTCGGATCGCGGGGGTTGATCGCGCCGCCACTGGCGCCGTAATGCGTGGGGCCGAAGAAATCCTTGATGAAGCCCCCCTCCTTCTTGTCGGCCACCGTCCGGGTCTGCCACACGCTCAACCGCTTCGGCGTCTCGTTGGCTTCCGCCACCCAGAGCTTGCCCTCCTTGTCCACCACGAGGCCGGTCGGATTAAGCACGCCGTCCTGCACGAATGGGCCGATAGCCGGGCGTCCGCCCTCGCGGCCGATTGCGCCTGCGGGCTTGCCGTCGGCCGTGAACACCTTCACCTGCTGGACCTTGCCCTGCACGCTCACGTAGAGCCGGCCCTGCTCGTCGGTGGTCACGCCGCCCACGCTGTCGAGGCCCGTGAGGACGGGCTTGACCGCGCCCGACTGTGGGTTGACCGCCACGACGTTGCGCTTGTCCTGCACCACGTAGATGAGGTCGTCGCTAACGGCGCGGATGAAGCCCGGCTTCTCCAGATCGATGAGCTTCACGACGGCGCCGGTGTCGCCGGCGAGCACCGCCACAAAGCCGACCCGCACCGGCAGGAGATCTTCTGGCAGCGTCTTTTCGATGTGCCGGCGGTTCGCCAGGGCGAGATCAGTGGCGGAGAGCTGCCCGCCGTTGGGCACGAGGCTCTTGTCTCCGAGCATCCCGTTCAGGACGTTGACGATGTCGTCGCGGATGTCCGGTATCAGGTAATGCGGCGATGCACAGAGTTCGTTCAGGTCGAGCTTTGGATCGTCCTTGAATTGCTTGATCTTGGTCTGGGAATTGGGATTCAACTTGGAGAAGAGCGTCCCTGAGAAGCCCTCGCTCGCGGCCAGTCGCAGGAGAAGGGCCTTCAGATCGCGGACGTCGGCGCGCCGGAAGCCCGCCGAGTTGCAGCTGATGTAGATCTTCCCGCCCCGGGCATCCATCCCTTCGATGCGGCTGGGCATGCCTGCGGGCTTCTCCCAGATCTCGCCGATCGGCAGATCGGCCGAGTCCTTGCCTTTCCAAGGACTATAGGTGCCGGTCTTGGCATCCAGCCGGTAGATCAGGGCGGCCCACTTGTTGACATAGACGATGCCATTCTCCCCGACGGCCTTGTCCACGGCCACGACCTCGGCGCCACCCATGCCGCCGTGGAGGTGCTTCCACTGGACGTTACCCTGCAGGTCGCAGGCCAACACGCCTTTTCCGGCTTCCGCACCAGTCCAGCCGAGATAGACCTTTTCGCCATCAGTTGTGCCGGATAGCGGCACGCCGTGATCGCCGCCCCAGTTTGAGGTGAGCGTGCTGTCCCAGGGCGCACTGCCGCCATTGCTGGCCCAGCCGCGCAGCCGCAGGCCGATCCCCTTATGCGCGATCGCCTTCCAGGTGAATTCGCCTGGCTGCACGGCCTGGCCGGGAGTCCGCCAGTACGGGGTGGTCAGGCCGTCCCACTTGACCTCGTGCTCGCCCTTGGCGAAGAAGGCGCAGGTCAGCAGTTGGCGGGCGACCGTGCCGTCGGGGGCGAAGAGGTTGAGCGACACGTAGCCGTCAAACGGCATCGTGAACTTAAGCGGCTTGAACCCCGGCAGCTCCTTGCTCTGGACCAGCCCCGTCCAGTTCACGACCGGCAAGCCTGCCTCCATCGACACGGCGAACTCGCGGCCGTCGGAGAGACGGATGGATCGGGGCTTCAGCTTGCCCGCCTTTTCCAGTGTGGCATATCCCCAGCTAGTCGGGCCTTGGAAGGTGAAGACGCGGTCGATCTGGACGCCGGGCTTGAAGATGTCCTTGATGGTGATGCGGCCCAGTAAGCCGGCCGTGAAGTTTGGCTCGAGCGTCATGACCATGCGGGCTCCGGCCTTGAGCGGTTGCTTGTCTGCCGTGAGCAGTCTCCAGGGGACGGCGATCTCCTGCACGTAGCCCTTGCCGTCAGCGTCGACCACGAAGGCCTCCTTTGCACCTTCCGTCTTGGCGTCAGGGAGGATGTTTTCGTTGCACGACTTGCCGTAGGCGATGTCCATCAAATCCCCGCCTTCACGGAGCTTCCAGAAGGTCATATGGGCCGTGCGCTCTTTGCCCGTGGCGTCGGTCGTCACGGTGCGGAACTGCAGGCAGTCGCCCGCGAATCCCATGTCGCCTTTCACACCGGGATTGTTGAGCGGCGTGGGGTCTTTCCACCGTGCCAGCACGTAGAGGTTTTCGGCGTCGTACATCGCATGAAACCACTGGCTGTACTGGTCGCGCAGGTTTTCCGCGTCGCTGCAGGCGAGAATGCCGCCGGTCAGGTCCCAGTCGTCGAACTTCCCGTCGATCGCGACCTTGCCTGGCGCGGGAAGAACGCTGAAGTTTAGGTGTTCCGTCTCGGTCGCCCGGGCAACCGGCTGCAGACCCACGGCGGCCAGGATCAGGATGCTGCCAGCCATACCCCTGAACAGGCGGCTCGTGGTGGTCGTGGTGGTCGTCCTATCGACGCCCCCGAGTTCGGCACGGTGAAGCTTGACCGCGGCACGGTGAAGCTTGTGCGCGGCACGGGTCAGAAAGTGCACCATGATTTCTCCCTGTAGGTTCCTCTTCAATTGTGGGATCCCGTGCGGCATTCGCTGCCACACCCCAAGACCACCTTGGTGCCGGGACAAACGCCCGTGTTCCCGCTCAACCGAATTGACGATTATACCGGCTGGAGTGTGAACGCAACCCCCTGCTATTCCGTCAAATAGACTGTCCACCGGTCAAAACCTCATCCGTCACGGCTCCGGCACGATGACCGCGGGCGAGCTCACCTGCAGCCCGTCGGTCGTCGTGACGGTGAAGAAAAACCCGCGCTGAGCCCCCCGCGGCTGCGGTGTGAAAAGCATGCCGTCGGCGCAGATTTCGGCGGGCACTGTCTGCCACGTGAGCTTGTTGATCGGCCCCTCCTCGGACGTAGCGACAAAGGCCGACGCTGCGACTGGCCTGCCACCCGTGATGCGGCGAGGCAGGTGGTGTAGCCGCCCCAGCTGATGCCGGTGATGGTGCGGCTCCTGGGTTCTTGCCCCGGACAAGGGAAACCCTTAGGTTACGGGCTGTTATTTCAGCCGTCCATCCGGGGTGGATCGCCGCAGTACTGCCGGATGTCACCGACAATGATCCGCGGAATCCTGGACTCTGTTGCTCAATCCTCCCGATCAGATTGCCTCCCGATCAGATTGGCGGCTCAAATCCGGGATTCGACCGTCAGTAGCTCAAGTCAGCCAACCCCAGGAAAGTGCGAGTAAATCCCCTATGAGCCGAGAGCTTCTACGTGTGTGCGTTGCCGCCATTGCGACCGCGGCGGTGGCCGTGGGGTCGATCGTCTGCGGCGAGACGGCCCCGACCGCGGCCACTGAGCCCCGGGCGGCGTCGTTCGCCGAATTCGACCGGCGGGCCCGCGCCGGGGAATCGCTCGAGGTCGTGTTCTTCGGAGCCTCTCTCACCTGGGGGGCCAATGCCTCCGACCCCCTTCGCACTTCCTACCGTGCGGAGATCGCCCGGCGACTTGAACGGGAGTATCCGCGGGCGCGGTTCCACTTTCACGATGCGGCGATTGGCGGCACCGGCTCCCAACTCGGCGTGTTCCGGATGGAGCGGGACGTGCTCGCCCACGATCCCGACCTCGTGTTTCTCGACTTCTCGGCCAACGACGGCATCAGTTCGAAAGATCCCGAGACGCTTGCCAGCTACGAGGCAATTCTGCGGCGCTTGATTGCCGGGTCGCGTTGCCCCGTCGTGCAGGTGATCTTTCCCTTTAAGTGGGACGTGGCGGCGAACTCGACCGCCGGCATGACGCGGCGGGATGCCCACCTAGCCCTTGCCGCCGCCTACGGCACGGCGGCCGGCGACGCAATCACGCTGGCGATCGACCGCGTGGGCCGAGGCGAGACCACGCTCGAGAAGATCTGGCCGGTCGACGGCGTCCATCCCTGCGACGAGGGTTACCAACTGTTCGCCGATGCCGCCTGGGAGGCCTTTCGCGAAGCGGTGGGGGAGAACCGGGTGTGCCGGGCCCCGGCGGCGATGCTCCATGCCGATACTTACACACAGGCGGTGCGGCAGCCGCTTTTCAAGCACGAGCCGCTGCCCAAAGGCTGGCATGCCGGCCGCCCCAACCTCACCTCGGCGTTCTTCGATTTCCTGATGTCACGATGGCTCGACGGCGTGGCGATCGCGACGCGGCCGCCGGCCGCGCCCGGTCAGGAACTGCCGCCACAGCCGGAGCGGCTGCAAGCCCGTTTCACGGGCCGCATGGTGATGGTCTTGGGCGAGACGACGAAGGCTTCTGGAAAATACCGCGTGTGGATCGATGGCGCTCCGGTCGAGCACGTCTCTCCCTGGACACAGGAGAAGAGTGACCTCTTCGACGTGGGGGCATTTGCCCAGCGGATCGGTGGCAACGGTCATCATGGGCAAGTTGTCGCCACAGGACTCGATGGAACTGTCGAGCATCTGCTGGAGATCGAGCCCGTCCTCGAGCCGGGCCAGGAGCTGCGGCTCGAAAGCCTGTGCATCGCCGGGCCCGGCGCCGCCGTCACGCTGGCCGCGTCCGGGTCGCAACCGGGTCGCACCGGTGATCAAGCGGTCGGAAAATGATCAGCCGCCGGCAGGAGCCGGCTCAATTCGAGCCGGCGGTTCGCCTCGCCTGAGGCCCGCAGCGACTCCGGCGAAGTCTGGCGGTCGATCGGCGAGCACTTGTCTTCACTCACGCCCAGAGTATGCGGGGCGTGTCAAGCGGCTCATAGCGGGCTTTGCCGAGTCGCAGTCAGGTTCGATCACCCAAAATGATGAAGTATGCAACGAGCAACACTGGCGATTCTTATGGCGGCTGTTTTGTGGCCCAGCACGGGTTATGGCGCTGAGCCGCTTCCCAGTATTACAAACTCAAGCCGCGGAGTTTTGCCGAAAGCTATCGGCTCTCCCGGAGGAGAAAAAGGCTGGCCGCGTCTATCGTCGACCGACGGAGGCGGAGTGACGCAAGCCCGGGCGAACCTGGAAACCATGATCGATCGCATCCTTGCGGCGAACAAGTCTTGCGAGATTATTCTGATGGTGATGAATCCGCCCATTAGCTTTCACCTCGAACAACGTCCCAAGATCGAAGATTACTACCAGATGTACCGCGACGTTGCGAAGGAGCGGAAGCTGCTGCTCGTCGACCATTACGTCAACTGGGAACCGATTCTCAAGAAGGACAAGGCTCTCTTCAACAAGTACGTTCCGGATGGCATTCATCCCGGAGATGAGGGATGCACCAAAGTCATCACGCCGGCGATTCTCAAGCGGTTGGGCATTCGAGACGAGGAGAAGTGCGAATCTGCAACTGGTGGCACGGGTCGGGGAGGAGTTTCCCCTCACGTGCCCTGCCTGCGGCGCCCGATGAGTTGCCCCTGATCGACATCCGCTCGCTGTGAGGGCTGGCGTGATCAGCAGCCCCGTGGCCGTGCGCGGCCAGAGCCGGGCACACCCAGCCACACCGACCGCTCACCGACCGCAAATCGCTTGCGGAAGTGCCACTGGCCGTCCTCTCCGTTCTTGAGACGGTGACGTACCCCTCGATCCACCTGAAGTCGATCCGGTATTGGTAGCCACCGGCGATTTTCTCCCACCCGGCAGTCCGCAGCCCCGTCACACTTGAAGGATCGGCCGCAGGTTTTGCCCCTCGATGGCGGGCGGCGTACGCTTAACTCTATGACGACGCTTGCCGAAATCGAATCCGCTGTTGTTGCCCTCTCGCCAGCCGAGAAGCAGGAACTCATGCTGTTCCTGGCGTCATGTATGGGGGCAGGTCACCGCCTCCGCCGCTTGCATGAGAAGGCAACGACGAATGCTTGACCGCAGCCCGTGCAGGCTGCGCGGGTGAAGCCGAAACAGAGCAGCCCGCACGCGAGATATCCGCGGAATTCTGGCCTCTGGTGCTCACCCCTCTGAGCAGATCGGCGGCTCAAATCAGGGATTCGTCCGACAGTCGCTCAAGTGAGAGGACATCTGCCTTTGGTGGAGTGGCGAGCCGGCGTGGGCCGCTGTACGGTAGGACGGTAGAATTGTAAGGGTAAGATTAGGTCCGTAGAGACGTCGAGCGGGTTCCGGCAAACAGAGTCGCTGATGACCAAATTTCTGATCACGATCATCGCGGCGATCGTGTCGGTCACGGCGTGTTGGGCCGCCGACCCGTCGCCGCATGCCATCAACACGCAGGCCAAGGGTGACGATCCCCCGGCCGCCGCCGATCTCGTCCGCGGCATGACGTTGCCCGACGGCTTTCGCGTCGTGGCCTTCGCCGCCGAGCCCGACGTCTCGCAGCCGATCGCGATCACGACCGACGCCCGCGGCCGGCTGTGGGTCGTGGAAAACTATTCCTATCCCGAATGGCGGACGACCGGCACCGATCGCGTCGTCATCTTCGAGGATGCCGACGGCGACGGCCGGTTCGACTCGCGAAAGGTGTTTCTCGACGGCGGCCGCAACCTCACCGGCATCGCGCTTGGCCACGGGGGCGTCTGGCTCACGTCGCCGCCGGAACTCGTCTTCGTGCCCGACCGCAATCGCGACGACGTGCCCGACGGGCCGGCCGAGCCGATCCTCGACGGCTTCAATGCGAAGACCATCGGCCACAACGTGGTCAACGGACTCCTGTGGGGGCCCGACGGCTGGCTCTACGGCCGGCACGGCATCACCGCGACCAGCCGCGTGGGACGGCCCGGGGATCCCGATTCCACGCGCACGACGATCGACTGCTCGATCTGGCGGGTGCATCCGCAGACTCGCCGCTTCGAGGTGGTGGCCCGCGGCACGACGAATCCCTGGGGCCTCGACTACGACGACTACGGCGAGATGATCTTCACCAACAACGTCATCGGCCACCTCTGGCACTTGATCCCGGGCGCGCACTACGAGCGGATGCGCGGCGTCGATCCGGAGCCGCACGTCTACGAACTCATGCCGCAGTGCGCCGACCACCTCCACTGGGCGGGCGGCGAGTGGAAGGACGCTCGCGAGCAGTCGGGCAAGCTCGCCCCGGCCCTCGACGCCCTCGGCGGCGGCCACTCGCACTGCGGCGGCATGATCTACCTCGGCGAGATGTTTCCCGAGTCGTATCGCGGGAAGATCTTCATGTGCAACACACACGGCAAGCGGGTCAACGTCGACCGGCTCGAGCACGGACCCCGCGGGATCGTCGGCCGTCACGACCCCGATTTCCTCAAGGCCTTCGACACGTGGTTTCGCGGGATCGAGCTCGTGAGCGGTCCCGATGGCCGCGTCTGGATCGCCGACTGGACCGACAAGGGCGAGTGCCACGACCACGACGGCGTGCATCGCACGTCGGGGCGGATCTATACGGTTCTCTACGGCAGCCCGCGGCGGACCGAGCCGATCGACCTCCACGCGCAGTCCGACGGGGAGCTCGTGGCCCTGCAGCTCAACCGCAACGACTGGTTCTGTAGGCGTGCCCGCGAGATCCTCGCCGAGCGGGCCGCCGCGGGCCGCGACCTCGATTCCGCCGCGGCCGTCGAGCTCCGCCGGCTCGCCGAGACGCACGCTGATCCCACGCGGCGGCTGCGCGGCCTCTGGGCCGCGCACGCGATCGGCGCGGCCGATCGCGCGTGGCTGCGGGCGCGGCTCGCCGACGGCCATGAAGCGGTGCGCGCCTGGGCCGTGCGGCTGCTCGTGGACGATCCGACGGGCGATGCGGTCGCAACGGCTGCGCCCGACTGGCTCGGCGACGCGCTTGCGCAACTGGCGAAGCACGAGCCCGCCGGGATCGTGCGGCTGCACCTCGCGGGGGCGCTTGGCAAGCTGCCGCACCGCTTCCGCTGGCCGATCGCGGAATCACTCGCCGACCGCGCGAGCGACGCCGACTGGCGGGAGCTCTCGCTGCTCGTGTGGTATGGCCTCCGCGGGCCGGTCGCGGAGGATCCGTCCCGCGCGGCGGCGCTCGCGGCGAAGACGCCGATGCCCACGCTGCGGCGGCTCATCGCCCGCCGGCTCGCCTTCGACGCCGATCGGTCGGCCGCGTTTGCCGGGGCGCTCGAATCGCTGCTGGGAGTGACGCGGGGCGATCCGGGGCGGCGGGCCGACGTGACGGCCGGTATCGCGGCCGCCTGGGAGGGCCGCAAGAAGCTGCCGCTGCCGGCGACGTTGCTCGCGGCCGTTGCCGCGGACCCCGCGCTTGCGCGGTTCGCGAAGCCCCGGCCGGAGCCCGAACTGAAACCGCAGGATGACGCGGCCGCCGCGACGGCAGCCGAGATCGCGCGGCTGCAGGCGGCCGGCCCGTCGACACCCGCGGCCCGCGCAGCGGCGATCAGGGACTGGCGGCAGAAACTCACTCCCGACGAGCTCTCCCGCGCCGACCGGGCCCAAGGCCGCGCCGTCTGGCGGCAGCGGTGCGGCGTCTGCCACGTGCTCTTCGACGAAGGGGGCAACCTGGGGCCAAACCTCACCGGCTCCGGGCGGGCCGAGGGCGACTACGTGATCCTCAATGTGATGGACCCCAGCGCCGTGGTGCCTGAGGCCTGGCGGCTGACGCAGGTGATCACAGCCGACGGCCGCATGCTTTCCGGCGCGGTCGCCGCCGCCGACGACCGCACGCTCACGCTCCGCACGACCAGCGGCGACGTCGTGCTCGACCGCGAGGAGATCGAGGAGGTGATCACGCGGGAGCAGTCAGTGATGCCGGAGGGCCTCTTCAATGGCCTCGCCGACGAAGAGGTTCGCGACCTCGTGGCCTACCTCGCCGCGCCCACGCAGGTGCCGCTGCCGGCGGCGGAGACGGTGGCCGAACCGTTTCCCGGTCTGCGCTATGTGCATCGGCATCTGTCAGCCCCGCGCGAGATCGACATGCACATCGCCATCATCGACCTGAATCAGCCGGGCGTGACGATCAAGACCACCGGGGCCAATGCCGCCCGACCGGGTGAATGCGACCTGGAGACGACAAAGGCATTCGTCAAGCGCAGCGGCGCACAGATCGGTATCAACAGCGGGTTCTTCAGCCGCTCAGGCGAAGAGCGGCAGCTTGGCGTGGCCGATCTCAGCTCCCTGGCCGTCGCGGACGGCGAGCAAGTGTCCGACTGGGGAACGTGGATCAAAGACGCCGTCAACATCGGCGCCGACAACACGGTGACGTTCGTCACGAGGGCCGAGGATGATTCCACCGGCTTCATGACCACGCCCAAGGTGGATCTCTACAACGCTCTGTCGGGCAACGCACGGCTGATCCGTGACGGGGTCGTGCTGCCGGGGGAAGGCGGCGACACGACCTATCCGCAGGCCGCGATCGGCCACACCGCCGACCACCGCCTGATCCTGTTCGTTTCCGACGGTCGCCAGCCTGAGTTCAGTGCCGGCATGACGTACGGGGAAGTCGCCGTGGTGTTGAAAGAATTCGGCGCTGTTGACGCCATCGCGCTCGACGGCGGCGGCTCGGCGACGATGGTGATGGCTGCTGCGGGCAAGGACCGCGATCCCAGGGTGCTCAACCGTCCTTCCGACGGACAAGAACGTGCCGTGGGCAACAACCTGGCGGTCATCGTGAGCGTCGCGGGCCGAGCCGCCGCCCCGCCGGATTCGCAGAATTTCCGCCCGCAACGCTAAGATTTTCAGCCGTCGCGGCGGAGATTGGCGGCACCCTGCTTCCCATGCCCTCCTGCCGCCAAACTCCCCCTTGGCTGCCTGCCGTGGGCCATCACGATCGCTCGGTTCCAGACGCTCGCCGCGTGACACCGCTGGCGATCGAACTCACGAACGAGGCGAGCATCCGCGAGGCGGCCGGCGATGAAGTTGGTGCGGTGCAGAGACGTGATTGCCGATAGCCTGGAGGGAGGAGGGGTCAGACCACGGTCATGACCATGTTTTCGAGCGTGCCGATCCCGTCGAGCGTGATCGTGATGCGGTCGCCAGCGGCCAGCGTGAACGACTCGTCGGGCACGACACCCGTGCCGGTGAGGAGGACCACGCCGTGCGGAAAAGACTGCGACCGCCAAAGATACTCGGCCAGTTCGGTGAACGACCGCTTGATCTGGTCGATTTGAGTTTTTCCGGCGAAGACCGCGCGGCCGTCGCGATGAATCGTGATCGAAATCGACCATTGACGGGCTGCCGGCTCGTCGCAGCCCAGCACGATCCAGGGGCCGAGCCCGCAGGAGCGGTCGTAGACCTTCGCCTGCGGCAGGTAGAGCAGATTCTCTCCCTCGATGTCGCGAGAGCTCATGTCGTTGCCGATTGTGCAGCCGACAATGTCGCCCCGGCAGTTCATCACCAGCGCCAACTCTGGCTCGGGCACGTTCCACGTCGCATCGCCGCGGATGCCCACGCTGTCGCCGGGCCCGACCACCTTCTCGGCCACGGCCTTGAAGAAGATCTCGGGACGTGGGGCCTCGTAGACGCGGTCGTAGGCCGTGGCGCTGAAATCTGACTCCTCCATCCGGGCAGTCTTGCTCCGCAGATAGGTAACGCCGGCAGCCCACACCTCCTGCCGCTCGACGGGTGGCAGAAGCACGACGTCGGCAACTCGGTGACGCGGGCCGCCCTTCGCCCTCGCCTCCCGTACCGTTGCAGCTGGGTCGACCGCGTCGAGAATGCTGGCAAGCGAGGCCACGCCCACCGCGGACAGATCGACGACGTCTGCGCCGTCGATGGCGCCGACGCGGACGGCGACAGCGGTGCCCTCAGGCCGGAAGCGGCACACACGTTCTCGGACAGGACTCGTCATGGACAGGCACTCCGGAAGCGCTCAAAGTGAGCGGGCCGCCTCCGTTATACGCCTGGCAGACCCCCACCAAGAAATCAAACGACGATTTGAGTTCGCTGATAAAGGAGGGGTAACCCTGCCCCGCTTGACCATCTGCACCGCCCCCTGCATAGTCGTATGCCTGACGCATGGAGAGGGTGGAACCACGCGACCGAGCAAGACACGTGCCCTGGCGGAAAATGGCCACGTCGCGGACCGTCTGGTGCCGCTGCAGCCAGTATGCGGCGATGAGCGACGCCTTCAACGACCCCACCACGCCCCTCGACGAACATACCGCGCATGACGCCTGATCCCCGCGACGATCGCGCCGCCGCCGGCGGCTTTGCTCCCTTCGGCCCCGACGGCGTCGATGTGTACGACGTCCACACTGTGGCCGATGGCCCGGCCGGTTCCCTGCCGTTCACCGACACGATGCTCCGCGAGAGCCCGAGCGGCGATCTCTTCGGCCTTTCGCAAAACGTGGGCATGGGCTGGAGCGCGGCGGCCGCGGCCGACCGGCAGGTACTCATCCTCTCGACACAAGGGGGCGTGCGGGCTCCCGATGGCTCTCCCATCGCGCTGGGCTACCACACCGGCCACTGGGAGATCGGCCTGCTCGTGCAGGCGGCGGCGGAGGAGTTGCGGCGGCTCGGCACGATCCCCTTTGCGGGCTTCTGCTCCGATCCCTGCGACGGCCGTACACAGGGCACGGTCGGGATGTTCGACAGCCTGCCCTATCGCAACGACGCCGCGATCGTGCTCCGCCGGCTGGCGCGATCGCTGCCGCTGCGGGCCGGCGTCGTCGGCATCGCCACCTGTGACAAGGGTCTGCCGGCGATGCTGATGGCGGTGGCTGGCCTCACCGATCTGCCCGGGATCATCGTGCCGGGAGGCGTCACGCTCCCGCCGAAGCAGGGAGAGGATGCCGGCGCCATCCAGACGATCGGCACGCGGTATGCGCACGGTCTGATCACGCTCGAGGAGGCGGCCGATCTCGGCTGCCGCGCCTGCGCCTCGCCTGGCGGCGGCTGCCAGTTCCTCGGCACGGCGGCGACGGCGCAGGTCGTCGCCGAGGCGCTCGGCCTCACGCTGCCCCACGCGGCGCTGGCGCCGAGCGGTCAGCCCGTGTGGCGGGATCTCGCGGTGCGGTCGGCGCGGGCGATCGCCACGCTGGCAGCCCGTGGGATCACGACTCGCGACATCCTCACGCCCGCGAGTGTCACCAACGCGATGACGGTGCACGCGGCCTTCGGCGGCTCCACGAACCTCCTCCTCCACGTGCCGGCGATCGCGCATGCGGCCGGGCTCGCCCAGCCGACGATCGACGAGTGGATCGCCGTCAATCGCCGCACGCCGCGGCTGGTGAGCGTGCTACCCAACGGCCCGGTGCACCATCCGACCGTCCGTGTGTTTCTCGCGGGGGGCGTGCCCGAGGTGATGCTCCACCTTGACCGGCTCGGCCTCCTCGACACGAGCGTGCGGACTGTGTCTGGAGGCACGCTCGCCGAGCAGCTCGCCTGGTGGGAGCGAAGTGAGCGGCGGGACCGCTTCCGCGCGATTCTCCGCGCGCAGGACGGCATCGACCCCGACGACGTGATCCTGCCGCCGCCTGCTGCCGCCGCCCGCGGCCTCAGGGGCACGATGGCCTTCCTTCGCGGGTCGCTCGCGCCCGACGGGGCGATCGTGAAGGCGACGGCGATCGATCCCACGACGTATTCCGCCGACGGCGTCTACCGCCACTCAGGGCCGGCCCGCGTGTTCACCAGCGAGCGGGCGACGATCGAGGCGATCAAGGCGGGTCGGATCGCGGCGGGCGACGTGCTCGTGATCGCGGGCATCGGCCCGATGGGCACCGGCATGGAGGAGACCTACCAGGTGACCAGCGCCCTCAAGCAACTGCCGATCGCCAGCCGCGTGGCGGTTGTCACCGACGCCAGGTTCTCGGGCGTCTCGACTGGCGCCTGCATCGGCCACGTGGGCCCGGAGGCGCTCGCGGGCGGGCCGCTCGGCAAGGTGATCGACGGCGACGAGATCGCGATCACCATCGACACCCGCGTTGCTACAGGCACTGTGGAACTGGCCGCGCACGGCAAGCGGCGATTCACGCCTGCCGAGGCGGCCGCGGAACTCGCGCGGCGGCCTTCGCGGCCCGACCTCACGCCCGATCCGCGGCTCCCGGCCGACACACGGCTGTGGGCGATCTTGCAGGAGGCCAGCGGCGGCATCTGGGCCGGCTGCGTCTACGACGAGGCACGCATCGCCGCGAGGCTCAAGGCCGCGAGTGCGGGCCAGGCCCTTCACGCTTCGGCAGCCCGCGATCATGCCGAAACCGTCAATTGAGGTGAGGCGGCGGAGCCGAGGTCATGAAGGCCATTACCCTCGGACCGGCCAGAGCACTGCCACGAGCCACTCGAACCGCCGCCGGTCTCGCCCGCTGCCGCAGTCGGGCATCCTAACGCGTTTGCTGGCCCCTCAACTGGTGCGGGGTGAGTAGCTCACGGTCTTTTCGGCCTGTCTTCCTTGTTTTGGAATTTTGTCTTGAACTCTTGAGCCGACACACTCGGCTTGCGTCACGTTCGCTGGATTGTTGCAAACCACGATCTGGCTCCGGCGGGCGTAAACTCCGCCCCGGCGATCCCCGGCAGGGTCTCAAACCGAGACGGTTTGAGCCGCTTCATCTCAAAGCCGTCGGCAAACGCTGCCCGCAAAGCCGCCTCGCTGATTCGGCGTGGCCCATGCTCGCCTGGCTCGGCGTCGGAGAAGCAGAGCAAATAAACGTGGCTGCCGGGCTCCAGCAGTTTCGCAAGTGCCGCCACGTAGGCCTGGCGGCCGGTCTCGTCGAACGTGTGAAAGAGCCCACAGTCGGTGACGGCATCAAACCGCTCGGGGAGCTCGCCCACCGCCTGCGCATCCATCGCGAGAAACGTCGCCGTCAGGCCGCGAGCGGCTGCCTTCTGCCGCGCCACCTCCAGCGGGTGTTCCAGAAAGTCAACGCCCGTCACAGTGCAGCCCCGCTCCGCTAGCCACAGCGCTAGTTCTCCCGTGCCGCAGCCGATGTCGATGACTCGACCACCGATCTCACTGCCGATGTCTACGAAGGCCTGCTGCGGCCGGCCAATATCCCAGGGGGCCTGGGGCGTGGCATACATGCCCGCGAAGGTCGCGCGGGTGAGCGGTGCTGGTTCGTGAGTCATGTGTGGCTTCCTTATTGGCAAATCTAAAAGACTAGCAGATCGGTTGGGATCACAGTTGTTCTCATGTTGTGGACGCTCAGCGGGTTTTCCCTAGCAGACGCTGGTCTGCTACCTTCATGCGGACGAACGACAATTTGTCGAAACTATCGCTGAAGCACCCTCGCGAGGAATTGCCCATGTCAGCCACGATGCGCGTAGGACAACAGAATTTCGCAACCGTTTCGATCGTCTTGTGCACAACCGTGTTTGCGGCTCTCTGCCAAGCCCAGACCCAGGCTCCCGCTGCGGCCGCCACCACGCCGCAGGAGGCTGCCATCGAGCGACAGATTCGGGAACTCGCCACGCAGTGGTCGAAGGCCGTTCAGCAACGCGATGTGGCGACCCTGGAGCGAATCTGGGCGTCTGATTTCATCTACGTCGAACCCTCGGGCAAAAGTTACAACAAGGCCGAAGGAATCGCGGGCGTCAAGAACTCGACCGACGAGATCACATCGGTCGAGACAACTACTGTCGATGTCCGCGTATTCGGCGGTGGCACGGTCGCCGTCGATATCGGCACCTATCGGGAAATGGGCCGCGACAAACAAGGCCGGTCATTCGATCGTAGTTCACGCTTCACGAACATCTGGTCACTCAAAGCCGGCGTGTGGCAATGCGACAGCGGCCATGCGTCAGCGCTCCCTTCGACCGCCGGCGACACAATTGCCGTCAACGCCAGCTTGACGGCGTTTCACGAGGCGCTCAACAAACTGTTCACCGGTGACGTAGCCCCGATGAAGGCGGTCTGGTCGCATGCCGCCGACACGACCTACATGGGTCCCGTGGGCGGGCTCCAGGTGGGCTGGAGCAAGATCGATGCCTACTGGGATATGCAGGCTGCCAAGAAACTCGGTGGCAAAGTTGATGCGGTTGATGTGCATGTCACGGTCGGCTCGGACATGGCCGTTGCCCACTATGTCGAGAAGGGTGAAAACATCATCGCTGGCAAGCCCCAGCCGGTCTCGATCCGCTCAACAACGACGTTCCGCAAGGAAAACGGCCAGTGGCTGGTGATCGGCCACCACACCGATACGCTGGCCTATCTCCAGAAGTAGCCAGGCCCTTGAAGGCGGCGGGGGGCCCTAGAAGGCGGCGGGAGGCCCTAGCAAGGGCCGCCGCTGTACCTATTTTTAAGGGCCAATTTCTCGCTAGCCCCGGCAGCGATCGCACGCCACACTCCCAGTTCCGGCTCGCCGCTTGTGAGCGGCTTCCCCAAGAAAGCCAGCCCTGCATGGATACCATCCCCACTTCGGCCCCCGCTTCGGCTTTAGCGAGTTTGCAGCCGCTCGGCATTTCGGCCATCGCAATCCACCAGCCCGCCTGGGAACTGGAGAACAGCTGGTTTGGGGACGCGATGCCCCGCAAGTTTGCCCATCACACTGGGATCGAGTCGCGGCGAATCTCGCTGGATGACGAGGTAACGATGGGCCTGCATGCCGTTCGCCAGCTCCAGCGTGAGACAGGCTGCAATCTCGCCGACTGCCGCGGCATCGTGTTCGTGTCGCCCTCCTTCATTCCGCCCGCCATCGCTCAGCGGTATCTCACGCCTGCACAACTGCCTCGCGAACAGCCCAGCCGCGCCGCCCGGCAGCTCGCCCGAGGGCTCGGGCTGAGTCGGTGCCGGAGCATCGGCTTAAACTGGTTTTGCTGCGGCTACAGCCGGGCGATCGGAGTCGTTTCTCGCCACTGGGCCCCACGGCTCGAGCTGCGGCCTGATGAATTTCTACTCGTCGTTGTCGCCAGCCGGATCAGCCGCATCACTGACTACAGCGTGGTGCAGACCGCCGGCCTGTTTGGTGACATGGCCTCCGCCACGATCCTTGCTCCCACGACAAGCCGCCGGCATCCTGTGCATTTCGAGATCGTGCATGCCGACGCCGAGAAGCAGCCGGCCGCGCGGTCCGCGTTTGATTTCCATGTGCGGCCTAGCGTGCCCCAGCCGATTCCCGGCGGTGGCATCTCGCATACCGACAGGCGGCTGGTCTACTCACTCGACGGCATGGCCATCGCCGAGATCGCCCCGCGGGCCATGTCGGCCGCCGTCGCCAAGGCGCTGACCGCAGCGGGACTATCGGGTGGCGATGTTGACTTTGTCGTCCCGCACCAGGCCGGCACGGGAATCGTCCGCTTTACTGGCATGCAGCTCGACGGCCAGGGCATCCGCGGTGAACTCATCAACGGTCTCACCCGGCTGACAGGCAACGTCAGCGCCTGTTCGATTCCCCATGCCCTCAAAGAAACCTGGGGACGGCTGGCAGGCCTCATCGCCTGCCCCACTGCCGCGGTCGGTAGCCCCGGTAGACCCGAGGTCTTGCAAGGCTGTATTCTGCTGCGTTCCACGGCCGCGCATGCGCGGCAGGGAACCGCCGCCGCCTGACGCCCCTAAGTCCCGTGCACAACGTCGATCTCATCCTGACGCTCACTGGCGGGCTCACCGCCGCGCTCGTTCTCGGCTTTATCACGCAGCAGCTGCGGCTGTCGCCCATCGTCGGCTATCTTCTGGCCGGCATCGCCGTCGGCCCCCACACGCCGGGCTTCGAGGCAAATGGCGAGATTGCCCAGCAGCTCGCTGAAGTCGGCGTCATCCTGCTGTTGTTTGGGGTCGGCCTGAGCTTTCATGTCCGTGAGTTGCTCGCCGTTCGCCGGGTGGCGATCCCCGGCGCTCTGTTGGCAAGCAGCGTCGCCTCGCTCCTAGGAATCCTCGCGGCCCGTGCCGCGGGCTCCGACTGGTCGACCGCGATTGTGTTTGGGGCCGCGGTCGCCGTGTCGAGCACGGTCGTGCTGATGCGTGTGTTGGCGGATAATCGTGACCTGCACACGCAAGTCGGCCATATCGCCGTGGGCTGGGTGGTCGTGGAAGACCTGCTCACAGTCGCCGCCTTGGTCGTACTGCCAGCCGTGCTCGGCGGCAACGACTTGGGGCCGCAGGAGCTTGCCCTCACAATCGGGATGGCGGTCGTGAAGATCATCGCGCTGGTGGCCATCGTCTTTCTGGCGGGTGGCCGGATCATCCCCTGGCTGATGGAGCGGATCGCCGCCACGCAGTCTCGCGAACTCTTCACACTCGCTGTGCTGGTGATCGCGCTGGGCATCGCCGTGGGCTCGGCCCGGTTATTTGGCGTGTCGATGCCGCTGGGCGCGTTTCTCGCGGGAACGGTCGTCGGCCGGAGCGACTTTAGCCTCCGGGCGGCTTCCGAGGCCCTGCCCATGCGGGATGCCTTCGCCGTGTTATTTTTCGTTTCCGTAGGAATGCTTTTTGAACCTGCGGCGCTGCTGCAGTCGCCGTGGCTGCTGCTGGCGACGCTGGCGATCATCCTGCTCGCCAAGCCCATCACCGTCTGCATCGGCGTGCTCCTGCTGGGAAAGCCGCTGCCGGTCGCCGTCGCCGTGGCCCTGTCACTCACGCACATCGGTGAATTTTCTTTTATTCTTGCCGCCCTCGGGAGGCAGCTCGGCGTGATGCCAGACGAAGCCGCCAATACACTCGTCGCCGCCGCGATTGTATCGATCACGCTCAGCCCGCTCCTCTATCGGCTGAAGCGGCCGATCACCCGCTGGCTGACGGGGCGCGGACACGCCGCCAGCACAGCCGACGACATCGTCATGGATATCGTCATGCCAGAGAACGTGGCGCCCAGCCATCGGGCAATCGTCGTCGGCTACGGCCCAGTCGGTCAGACTGTGACCCAGCTACTCTTCGACAACGCCATCGACCCAACCGTGATCGAGCTGAATCTCGACACCATCCGTCGCCTGCGGACCTTCGATGTGCGGGCCGTCTATGGCGATGCCAGCCGGCCGGAGATCCTGGCCGAAGCGGGCATCAAGCGGTCGGAGCATCTGATCCTCACGTCGGGCTCAGGCAGCGTCGACGAAGAAATCGTGCGGGTGGCGAAAGAACTCAATCCCGATGTGCGGATTCTGGCGAGGTCGCAATACGTCCACCAGCTCCCCCGGCTGCGGCGGGCGGGGGCTGAGGATGTCTTTTCGGCCGAAGGTGAAGTGGCCCTGGCCTTCACGGCAAGGATTCTAGAGCGGCTCGGGGCGACGGGCGAGCAGATCGATCGCGAACGGGACCGGGTCGAGGCCACGTTTCGTAACGGGTAGGCAGCGGAGACGTTACACGTCAAAGTTCAGCGAGGTAACGACCGGTGGATTGCCTGCCGCATCCATGATCCCGTCGGTCGCCAGCTTCAGCGTGTAGCGGCCCGACTCAGCAAATGCCTGCGGCAGCGTCACCGTGAAGATTGTGCTGGGAGTATTCGCCCCAGGTCTCATTGTGATTGGTTTGCCCGGGCCCAAGATCGCTTTCAATTTCGGGTCAGTCAGCACTATGGCGGGGAATGCGGCAAAAGCAATCGGCTGGCCGGAAATCGAGAGGTTTCGCAGGGTCACGCCTGTCACGGGCTTATTAAAAGTGACGGTGATCGTGTCCGTGCCCGGAACAAAGGCGAGCGTCGCAATCGGCCGCACGGTATCGATGGTCAGCCGCATACTGCCGCCAGCCTGCTGGGATCCAAACACATTCTCGACCTTAGTCGACACCGTCTTTACACCGTCGGACATGGCGGGCAGTGTCAGCGTCCAGAGGCCGCTGGCTGGCACAACTACCCCCCCCACTGACGTACTGCTAACCGACACGGTCACGAAGCTACCCGCCGAGCCCCGGCCAACGACCGTGGGCGTGGAGAGTCTGGTGGTGAAGTCACCCTTCACGCCTGTGTCTGAATGAGCGGCTAGGAGGATCGTTGTGGTGGGTAGCTTCGTATTGATGGTGACAACAAGCGCCCTCGATCGCGGGCCGGCTACGCCAAGCCCGCCAACCACACTGAACGCCTGAGCCGTGATAGCACGATTTCCATTGACTCTCGGAGGGGCAGTCAACGTCCACTGGTTATTGACGACCTCTGCGGTACCGAGCGACGTCTTGCCGTCGAAGACCTGCACACTGCTCGCATTCGTTGCCGTGCCCGTAAACGTGGGCGTGAGCACGTTTGTTTTATTGTCGAAAGTCGACCACCCAGAGTCACTGGCCGCCGTGAGGTCTGGCACAGACACAGTCGGCCTCACCATGGCCGCCAGTAAAGCGCGGGATTCAAGCGGCTCAAGCGTCAGGCGAACGCCGGGGCGACGCACCTTACGGGAGCGGGACGAACGTGGCGGAAAACAGAGCATGCGTAAGCTCGTGGAAACTCATGGCGGTGACCGAACTCCTGCTCAGGCCCATGAAAACCTTAAACCCGGCACACAGCGGAGTCAAGAAATCGGTATCTTTCCAATCCTGTTCGGCACAGCCGTTGCACCCGCCATGGGATATTTTCCCCATCCGAACCTCTTTTCGGGGCTTCGGTTGAGTTGCGCTTTCGGTCCCGATCCGACATTGGAGTTGGCATGGCTACCATGACCAACCAGAAGCGTGAGTTCACGAAGCACGATCTGCACGGGCTCAAGCACTTCCGCTCCCGGCGAAAGCCACGCTCGACATCGTCGTGCCGGAAGCTGCCAAGGCCGGGCCAAAGAGCCCACGCTGACCGGCGCTGCTCCATGGCTTGCGGGAGCGGGGACGCGAGCGTTATTCTCGACTCGTCTCCAACTCCATCACAACCGCCCCGCAGGAATCTCCCGATGACAGTCCGGTCGCTCAGGCTTGCGTTCACTCTCTCCGCCCGTCCGCGCGTGGCGTTCATGACAGTCGTGGTGGTCATGCCAGCCTTGCTCGCGGCGGTCGCCTGCCTGTTGATGGCTGGCGCCTCAGGCCAAGCCCGCGGCGAGGAGGCCGCCGTGATCGCGCCACCCGAGCCGGCCGACATGCAGGAACTCTTCGATGGGTCGGATCTCGACGGCTGGGATGGCGACCCACGGCTCTGGAGCGTGCGGGAGGGCGTCATTCACGGCGAGACCACGCCAGAGGACGTCGCCGCCGGCAACACGTTTCTGATTTGGCAGGGGGGTGAGATCGGAGACTTCGACCTGCGGCTCTCGTTCCGCTGCAACTCCACCAACAACTCCGGCATCCAATACCGCTCAAAACACATCAGCGACACCACGGCCAAAAATAAGTGGGTCGTCCGCGGCTACCAACATGAGATCCGCAACGAGGAGACGTTCCCCAACGTGTCTGGCTTCATCTACGACGAGGGGGGCAGCCGGCAGCGGATCTGCCAGGTGGGTGAGCAGGCCACCTGGGAGGCCGACGGCAAGAAGATAAAGGCCACGCTTATCAGCCAGGAAGACTTCACAAAGCTGATGAAGGTCGACGACTGGAACGACGTCGTGATCCGCGCCGAGGGGAATCGCGTTCGCCACTATTTAAACGGCCGCCTGATCCTCGACTTCACCGATAACAATTCCCAAACAAAACTCACCAAGGGCGTGTTGGCCCTGCAGCTCCACGGCGGCCAGCCGATGTGGGCCGAGTATCGCAGCATCCGTCTTAAGTCGCTCTGAGGCTGTGGCTGCATGAATGACGGTCTTCGGTATCGAAGGCGAGCAAATCCGCAAAACCCTTCAGTGCCCGCCGGATCTGGAAGCACACAGTTACAGATGGAGTGACACCGCAAAGGGGACGCCGCCAATCCTGTTCGGCACGGCAGTTGCCGCCCCCCGTGGGATAAGTTTTCTAACTTGTCCTGAGTTGACGCCGCTGCTGCGTGGTGATTTCAGCCCGCCGGCTGCGGCATGCTCCTCAGCATCAGGAGCGGGAGGATGAATGGGCGAGGTCGGCGCTAGACCTGGATCTCCACGCCGGTCTGCTTGGTGGAAAGCAGATAGCGACAGCCCAGCAGTTGCTTGAACCTCCGAACCTCAAACTGCGTGTGCAGACGTTCGTGCCGAACAGGATGGCCATGTTTCGCGTGAAGCGGACACGTTGGAAAACATATCCCACAGGGAATCCGGAGAGCCGGGATCGGCTGAAGCTCGACGAGCGTCGGAATTTCGCCCTCTCAAGATTTGAACTACCAAAAAACCCGATGGCGAAAGTCCCCGCGAAGGAGACTTCTGCCGGCCCGGCGGTGCACTGCCATAGCGGGTAGCAACACGCATTGGACA
>JBAXUW010000280.1:0-3870 GCA_037129495.1 Planctomycetota bacterium
TTGGAGGGCAAAATCCTAACTTAAGAACTGGCGTCATTCATGGGGGCAGGTCAAGTGCCTGCCGCAGCCCCTGTGTCTTCATGACATCGGTGTGAACCTTGCTGCCATAGGTGATCGGATTGATCCCCTGCGCCCGGCCCTCTTCGTTGACGTGCACGAGGAGTTTAAAGCCCAGTTCCTTGGCCTCGTACTCGTGCCGCAACCGATACATGTCGCGGAACTTCCACGTCGTGTCGATGTGCATCAGCGGGAAGGGGGGCTTCGCCGGATAGAAAGCCTTCTCGGCGAGGCGGACCATCACCGCCGAATCCTTCCCGATCGAATAGAGCATCACCGGGTTTTCAAACTCGGCCGCGACCTCGCGGAAAAGCTGGCGGTTGAATGCCCGTACTTTAGGGCAACCGCCGGAAGGCGACAATTCCGGGAAGTGCGGGGGGTATGAAGGTCGTTTCGCTCCCAAGTCGCCGGACCGCTTGCCCCAGCGCTGGGCAGGACAGGCGCTCGGCAGGACAGCCGTGAGTAGGGCAGGCTTGAGCCTGTCATTTTCTTAACCCAGGCCGTCGCGAAACGATTCTGCCTGCCGACGGATCGTCCGCAGTTCCGCCGGGTCCTTCCGAGCGAGATTTTTGAGCTGCATCGCCATCCGCGGGTTCTTCTTCAAGAGCTTCTCGTGCCGCGCGAGAAAATCCCAGTAGAGCGTCGTGAATGGACAGGCGTCGGGCCCTGTGGCCACCTTCGGCTTGAACCGGCAGCCTTTGCAGGCGTTGCTCATCCGGTCGATGTAGGCGCCGGTGGCGCAGTAGGGCTTCGAGGCCATCACGCCGCCGTCGGCAAACTGGCTCATGCCAAGCGTGTTGGGCAGTTCCACCCACTCGACGGCATCGACATACACCGCCAGATACCAGCGGTGCACATCCTGCGGCCTCACCCCGGCGAGCATCGCGAAGAGGCCGGTGACCATCAACCGCTGGATGTGGTGGGCATAGCCGTGGCGCAAGGTCTGTGAGAGGGCATCCTTGAGGCAGTTCATCTCGGTGGTTGCCGTCCAATAAAAGTTCGGTAGCGGCCGGTCAGCGTCGAGGGTATTGCGGGTCTCGTACTCGGGCATGAACTGCCAGTAGACGCCGCGGACATACTCTCGCCAGCCGAGCACCTGCCGGATGAAGCCCTCCGTCGCTTCAAGCGGCGCCTGGCCCGCCCGCCAGGCGCGTTCCGCGCCGGCAACGACGTCGCGCGGGTCGAGGAGCTTCATGTTCAGCGCCTGCGAGAGCCGGGCGTGATAGAGCCAGGGTTCGCCCGTCCAGATCGCGTCCTGGTAGCGGCCGAAGTTCGCGAGGCGGTGGGCGAGGAAATCGTCGAGTGCCGCCCGGGCGTCGGCGGGCGTCACCGGCCAGTCGAAGTCGTCGAGGCTGCCGGGGTGGGAGGCGAACCGGGCGTTCACGAGGTCGATCACCGCGCCCGTGGTCTTGTCCGGCGTGAACCGCATGGGCGCGGGCAGTTTTCCCGGGCCGCCCTTCGGAAAAGCGCCCCGATTTTCGGCGTCGAAATTCCACTGGCCACCCGCCGGCTCGCCATCCTCCATGAGCACGCCGAACTTTTCACGGAGGGGCCGATAGAAGTATTCGAGCCGCAACTGCTTGCGGCCCCGCGCATGTTCGGCAAACTCCTCACGGGACGAGAAGAAATGGCTGTCACGGCGGATCTCGAACGGGATGCCGGCCTCCTTCGCCGCCGCACGAAGTGCCTCCTGCACCCGCCACTCACCCGGCTCGACGATGATCAGCTTGTCGGGCAGGCGCCGCGCCTGGCGACAGCGGGCCAGGCCCGCAAGCAGGGCGGCGGCGAGTGTGCCCGGCTCTCCCGCGGCGGGCAGGGGAGACAGTTCCGTGTAATCGACAGTGATCCCTTCCTCCTGGAGTCCGGCGCGAAAGTGCCGCATCGCGGAGAGAAACACGGTGATCCGTGCCTTGTGCGTCCAGACATGGGTCGACTCCTCCGCCACCTCCGCCATCCAGACGCGGTCGCGGTCGCGGTCGAATCCGTCAAAGGCGGAGCTGCAGCGGTCGAGTTGGTCGCCGAGCACGAGGATGAGATTTCCGGGCATCCAAGTAGTCTATAGTTTCAGAACGTGTTCGCGATCGGCGCCCGGGGCAACTCCCCGACACCCCACCGGAGGACGATTTCATGCAGTCGTATTTTCTCAGTCGTACGCTGGCGGTTCTGATGATGGTCGCAGCGGCGCTGGCGGCGACCCCGCGGCGAGCCAACGCCTGCACGCGGTGCGTCTATCTCGGGCCGGACAATACCGTGATCGTGGCCCGGTCGATGGACTGGGCCGAGGATCCGGGCACGGAGATTTACGCCTTTCCGCGGGGCATGGCCCGCGCCGGCGCCGCGGGACCACATTCGCTCGAGTGGACAAGCAAGTATGGCTCGCTCGTCTGCTCCTTCTATGGGATCGCGACCGTGGACGGCATCAACGAGAAGGGGCTCGTCGTCAACACGCTCTATCTCGTGGAATCCGATTACGGCAAGGCCGTGGCCGGCCGCCCAAACATCTCCATCGCCTGCTGGACACAGTACGTGCTCGACAACTACGCGACGGTCGCCGAGGCGGTGGCCGCCCTCGTCCAGGAGCCGTTCACGGTGGTCGCGCCGCTGCTGCCCAACGGCGTGCCGGGCGTCGGCCACATGGCGATCTCCGATCCGTCGGGTGATTCGGCCGTCTTCGAATACGTGAAAGGCAAGCTCGTCATTCACCACGGACGGCAGTATCAGGTGATGACCAATTCGCCCACGTTCGACGAGCAGCTGGCGCTCAACAAATACTGGGAGCAGATCGGCGGCCTCACGTTTCTGCCGGGGACCAACCGGGCGAGCGACCGCTTTGCGCGGGCGTCGTTCTTCATCCATGCCCTCCCGCCGCTGGCTGACGGGCTCAAGGCAACGGCGTCGGTCTTCAGCGTAATCCGCGGCGTGTCGGTGCCGCTTGGGCTCACGACGCCGGGCCAGCCCAACATCGCGAGCACTGTGTGGCGGACGGTCTACGATCAGAAGGCAAAGAGGATGTATTTCGATTCGGCGACGAGCCCGAACGTGTTTTGGATTCCTCTGGCCGCGCTGAACCTCACCGAGGGGGCACCGGTCAAAAAACTGGCGCTCAAGGGGGGCGAGACCTACAACGGCGATGCGTCGGGCAGTTTCCGGCCGGAAAAGCCCTTCGCCTTCCTCCCGGCAATCCCCAAGTAGGACAGGTCAAGTCGCCGACACCGTCAGCAATTGGTCGATCAACAACTGCTGCGCACTCGTGTTGTGGTTGTACGCCACATACGTGTGCGTGACGCCCCCAAAGGTCGCCACCACGTTGGTGCCCGCAGCCGTCCAGTTCGCTAAGTCGGTCAACACCACTGTGTCGCCCGCATCGCCATCGACCAACAGCTGGCTCTTGCTCACCGTCGCAGACAAGCCGCTGGTGGTGTTGCTGCTGTTGAACACGTTCGAGTTGTCAAAGCTCTGCAACATGTCGGTCAGGCTCAGCTTCAGAGTGTTGTTGCCGCTGCCGGTCAGGTCGATCTTCTCGATGTTCTGAATGGCTGCGCCGCTGACCAAGCTCAAGTCGAGCATGATGCCCGCACCGTCGAGCTTGAAGGTGTCAATACCGCTGCCACCGTCGATGCGGGCAATGGCTTGCGACGTGCCGCTCAGGCTCATCTTGGCCACGTTGTCGGCGTTGGCCACGATCAAGTCGTCGCCTCGGCCGCCGTACAGCACGTCTGCGCCGCCATTGCCGGTCAGCGTGTCGTTACCGTCGCCGCGGCACGACGATCTCTTCGCCGCAGGAGTCACAAATAAAAGTAGCTTCGAGATGAA
>JBAXUW010000281.1:0-3835 GCA_037129495.1 Planctomycetota bacterium
GGCACGCTAAAGCAAAAAAAGCTCCGCGAGCCATATGGGCGTGGTGGGCGCACACGCAGAGCCTACCGTCGAGCGCCGAGCGGCCCGACGATAAGATCATGCCAGTGGGACTAAGCGCGGACGGCGATTATGCTTGGGTGAACCGCTCGTACCGCCGCCCGTTTCTCCCGCCCGCGGGCCGCCCACTGACTGGCACGAGTTCGTGCAGATGCATGATGATCGCGACATCTTTCAACCGTCGGATAGACGAGTTGCCCGCGATCGACATTCACAGCCTCTGAGCCGTGCCGGGCGCGATGTCACGACGAATCACCCAGGCAACCCGACTCGGAGAGACTCTGCGCTGACGGTAAGAAAAATGCCACTTCAGGGGAGAAGACGGGCGCTCCGGGACACGCTTCCTGGAATCTCCAAGACACAACCAACCGGCTTCACGCGGCTCACGAGTCGTGCAGCGGTCTGGCCATGCTTGCGGAAGTGCCATTGGCCGGCCTATCCTCTCATAGTTCAAGCATCAGAGTCGACGAAGGACCTTCCATGCAGCAAACGTCAGAATCAAATCCGCGTCTCACCCTCAATCGCAGCGTTGATTTGCCGGAAGGTGCTCGTCCTCTGCGTATCAATCTGCCTTATCTGATCGTGATCGGAGCAGTTCACGTGCTGAGTTTGCTGGTGCTGGACCCCTGGTATTTCAGTTGGGCGGGCGTTCTGTCACTGGTTATCGGCTATTTCCTGTTTGGCATTTTGGGCATCACAGTCGGGTTTCATCGATTGCTCAGCCATCGAAGTTTTGAGTGCCCGAAATGGTTTGAGTATTGCTTGGCATTGCTGGGTACCTGTTGTCTTCAGGAGTCCGCCGTCTGGTGGGTATCCGTGCATCGCCGTCACCATCTGCATACGGATGATCAGCCCGATCCGCATACGCCGAAGGCCGGCATGCTGTGGAGCCACATTGGCTGGTTATTGCTGGTCAATCGCGAAAGCTCTCGCAAAGAAACGTATCACCGCTTCACACGCGATTTGACACGCCAAGAGTTTTATACCTGGACCGATAATAAGCTGGTGATGTCGCTGATTGTTGCCATTCACATGTTTGTTTATTTTGCCGTCGGATTTGGCTTGGGCTGGCTGCCGCAGGGAGATGTAGAGAGTGGAGTTCGCATGGGATCGAGTCTGATCGTCTGGGGTGTTTTCCTGCGAACCGTCTTGGTGATGCATGCCGCTTGGTCCATAAACTCCATCACGCATTTGTGGGGATATCGAAATTACGACGTGCCGGATGACAGCCGCAATAACTGGATTCTGGGTTTATTGGTTCATGGCGAAGGCTGGCACAACAATCATCATGCGAATATCAATTCGGCACGCTTTGGCCGCAAATGGTGGGAAATTGATACGGGCTATTGGACGATTTGTTTGCTGCAGAAAATCGGGCTGGCTCGTAACGTGGTTAGTCACTAGATCGTGCCGCACGAAGGCGAGAGGCCTGTCGTGAGTAGCGTTATGCGACGAAACGATAAAGCGGATCAGCATCGCTATGTGCCAGGAGAAAAGCCCCTCCTGGCAGGCTCGTGAGTGTATCGATGAATCAACCGCCCACCCCACCGTCGGCCGCCGTGCTGGCCCGTCGCAACGTGCCGCTGTTCGTGGCGTTTCGAATCCTGTTCAACATGCGGTTTTATTATCCCGTCTTCATGATCCTGTTTCTTGATTTCGGGATCACACTCGAGCAGTTCGGGCTGCTCAACGCCGTGTGGGCGGCGGCGATCGTGCTGCTGGAGGTGCCTTCGGGGGCGCTGGCCGATCTGGTCGGCCGGCGACGGCTGCTCGTGGCGGCGGCCGGCCTGATGGTGGTGGAGATGCTCCTGCTCTGCCTGGTGCCGGTGCCGTCTGTCTGGGTCTTTCCCGCGCTCCTGCTCAATCGGATCGTGAGCGGTGCCGCCGAAGCCTTCGCCTCGGGTGCCGACGAAGCGCTCGCCTACGACTCACTCCAGGCCGCCGGGCACGCCGCCCAGTGGCCGCAGGTGCTCGAACGCCTCATGCAGGCGAGAGCCGTGGTGACGATTGCAGCCATGGTGACCGGAGGGCTGGTCTATGATTCCCGGCCACTCAATGCGGTGGCGGCGGCGCTTGGCCTACCAGCCACCCTCACGGCAGCCGACACGTTTCGGCTGCCGGTGTGGCTTACGCTCGGGTCAGCTCTCGGAGCCGTGGGCGTGACGCTCGCGATGCGAGAGCCACCCCGGGAAGGCCCTGCCCCGGCATCCGGCCTGCTGGGGCCATTTCGGCAGACGCTCTCGACCGGCGGCTGGATCATTTCCCATCCGCTTGTGCTCGTCGTGATCCTGGCTGGCGTGCTGTGCGATCAGCCGATCCGGCAGTTGCTGGTCGTCTCGAGCGAAATCTATCGGCAGATCGAGATTCCAGAGCCGGCCTTCGGCTTCGTTGCCGCGGGATCGGCGGCCGTAAGCCTGCTGGCCGCGGGGCCGATCCGCCGCCTGGCGATGCGGACCAATGCGTGGCAGAACTTTCTCGTGCTCATCGCCGTGACACTCATCGGCCTCGTAGGCACCGGCTACTTCGTGCCCTGGTGGGGTGCGCTGTTCGCGATGCTGCTCTCGCTGGTCATCAGCATGGTCGTCTTCCTCCAGAGCTATTATCTCAACCAGATCGTTGGGTCTGATCGACGGGCAACGGTGCTCAGCTTCCGTGGACTCGCGGTCAACGTGAGCTACGGCCTGATGAGCCTCGCCTTCGCCGGCGCGGTGGCGGGGGTTGAGGCGGCCGGCCTCACTGGCAGCCAATCCGCGGCCGCTGTTGCGGCTCCTGAGATGCCCGCCTTCCGGTGTGTGGTCGGCCTGCTGCCGCTCTTTTTTCTCGTCAGCTGCGGCCTGTTTCTCACCTGGGCATTTCGCACCGTCCGCGACCGCAGCCCCTTCCGCCACGCCGGCGGCTTCGGCGACGATCTGAAAGCTTGAGAAATGAACTGCGGGGATCGACGAACGCGGGGAGCCGTTACGGAGGGGCCGTTGGCCGCGCTCTCGTTCGAGCAGGCAGCGGGTCAGCGCTTCGTCGCCTTCGACGTCGCCATCTGGGGACGCTTGACGAAGTAGACCTTCGGGTCGTCAATCACCCACGGCGTGCTCCAGGTCCGCCCATCGTCCTGGGTGCAGACATTGAAGAAGAACGTCTTCAACAACTCCGTGCGGTAGCCGTACGGAAACTGCGAGGTGATGTGGTCGTCCATCGTCAGCTCATCCACGCCGGGGCTGGCAAAGTAGTGCACCATGCCGTCGGGCGTGAACGACATGCCGAGCGTCCACCAGCCAAGCTGCTCGATCCGGGGCCCACGGATCTCGCCGCCGTTGCGGCCGCTGCGAACCCGGATGTAGCCGCCGTCTTCCTTGAACTTGCCGGAATGGCTGCTCTCGAAGCAGACAAACATACCCGGCCAGTATTCCTCGAGGCCGTATTCACCCTCATCGGGATGGTCGTCGCCCGTGATGACGGCATGGGTGAAGCAGCCGGCACGGAAGCCAAAGCTCGGCCCGGTGCGATTCTCCCACTGCTCGAACGGCGGCATGTACACCCGGACGGTGATACTGGGGCTGTCACCGACTGACATGCTGCGGCCGCTGAACTTCGAGAGGTTGTAGATCAAATCGTCCTGCTGCATCTGGTGGGTGACGCGGTTGGGAATGCCGCCGTGGAGTGTCGCCACGAGGAGACCATGCTCGCTCCCCTCCAGACCGGGCGCAGGGAGATCGACCCGCTTGACGACGTCGGGTGTGCCCCGCTTCGGGCCTTCGAACCAGCGGCCGTTTGTGCTCTTGCC
>JBAXUW010000282.1:0-3833 GCA_037129495.1 Planctomycetota bacterium
CCGTGATACCTGTGCCGGTGCTTCCGCGGCGGCGGCACGAGATCCGCCAGCCGGTATCCGGGTCCCGATCGCATGATAGATTCTCGCCGCCGCCCGGACAGTCAAGCGGGATTCGGCATCGAGCACCGCGATCCCCGCCTGCCCGGCCTCGCCCGCATGCCATAGAGCGGGTGACTGCGGTGCTACCGTCGAGGTGCTCTGCCACGAATGGGCTCACGCACTGGCCTGGAACTACTCGCTCGACCGGCTGGTGCGGACGCCCAGCATCGACCCTGCGGAGTTCGACCGGGCCAGCCATGACGAGGCTTGGGGCTGCGCCCACTCCCGGGTCTGGCGGGCGTATCAGGACGTGATCCGGGAGGCGGGGCGAGGCTCCGCGTCAGCCTCCGGTGGTCTCCCCTGCCCTCGCGGATGTCGGTGGTCACTATTCAGCGGCGCTCGCAAGCTCGGCAGTCACCCGCGCCAGCACCGCCTCCCTTGCTGCCTCCGGAATCCCCATGCCCGCCACGAGGACCACAGCCCGGGTGAGCAACTCAATGCGATCGGCCGGAATCGCGTCGCATTTCGCGTCGCAGGAAATCGCAACCGCCGGATTTCCCGTGCGAAATGCAAGTTGTTCGAGTCCTGTGCTACCCACTCGCCCAGTTTCGATCACTGGTGTGATTCCCGAGGACCCCGCGATCACTCCAAGCGAGACCGCGGGTTCTGGTGTTTCGTGCGGCTGTGCGCGGACGTTGGAACATCAGTGTTTATCCCAGCCCGTTGAGGGCCTCCATCGATCTGGCGGTGATCCGTCGCCTGATGCAGCCGCCAAAACTGGGAGGACGAATCCCCTGACGACCGCGATCGCGTCGGTGAGTGACCGCGGCACCGTCTCGAGCTTCGTGCGGCCAAGGTAGCCGATCCACTGTCTTTGCTTCCCGGCGTCTTCCGCGAACTCCTCCGACAGCCCCGTGGGTATGCCATCCGGGAGCGGCGTGCCCCGTCGCTGAAACGTTGCCCGAATCGCCTCGGTGAGACTGTGCCCATTGATCTCAAAAGCACGGCTGATGGCAATCAGATCGCAGTAGTCCTTCATGCGGCTGTTGATGATGCCTAATGTGCACATCGCCTCCACTTTCTCGGCGACAGCCGTTTCCGGCGGATATGCACGGATCACAGGTGGATCGTGCCCCAGGAGCGTCGGGAACGGTAACGCTGTCGCTGGAGGCGTGACCGCGTCACCGAAGCCGATGTCCATTCGGACCGTGATCGGAACGTGCGCCAGGTAGGCCGTGACGGTGACCCGCACTCCGTCATAGTCATGCTCCTCGCGAATGTCCTGGGCGGCGATGCTGGCGGCATCGAACCGGAGGCCGTCCTTCGCGTCGATCGAGACGATGGCTGTCACGGCCTCGGCGACCGCGGCAGGTGATGGGTCGCCATGACCGAGGAAATCCACGTCCTTCGTCGGCCGCTGGAGTTCACCGGTCCAAACCCGGAAGAGCATGGCGCCTTTCAGGACGAAGCTGTCTACGTGGGGGGAACGCGACAGGCGGTCGATGAGTCGCTCGATGGCATACTGCACCAGGATCGCGTTGAAATCGGCTTTCCGCCGTCGAGCAAGGGCGAGCAGGCCGCGATGGACTGCAGCGGGGTTGTCGGCAGGCGGCGGGACGCCGGTCATACGAGGGATTCCAGGTAGGGCCGCATGATGGTGGCAACCCGGTTCGTCTTTGCTGCCGCGACGACGTCGTTCATGCGAATCTTCTTGCGACGCCAGGCATCGCGAAGCGCCTCGATGGCCACGTCGGTGCCGACGGTGTTTCGGTACTTGAAGCAGTCTACGATTGTCTTGGCAACGGTGGTGACACGCACATCGACGCCATCAACAACGAACGTCTCGATGCCATCGGAGAGTGCTGAACCGGACGCCCGAACGATCCGGATCGGTGGATAGTCGATCGACGGCTTTCGGGCCTTGCGGTCGATCATGATCCAGACATCGAACGGGTTTTGGGTGGTCAGACCGTGCAGTCGCAACGCTGTGAGCAGGCACAGCGCGGCCCTGGGCACGCGGGTGACCACCTCCACGACGCTGTCGTTTCCGCTCATGCGGGGCTTGACGGCCTCGTAGACGCCCCGCGACCTCTGGACGAGCAGGCCTCTGTCCGCCAGCCGTTTCAGATGCATGCGGTGGATGCCGAGCCGATCGAGTTCGACGCCGCGCACGAGTCGCTTGCTGCGAACCAATTCGAGAATCCGTTCAGCCTGAGTGGGGCGGCTCATGAGTGTGACGATTTGTCGGCTCTTGTGAATAATGGCCGACATTTTATCACATAAGGCCGGCTCAGGGACAAGTGGGAAAGCGAGGCGACTGCGGTCTGTTCGCCACCGTGGCGACGTCCCTCTGGCACGCTGCCAGCCATGCGACGGCACACGCCCACCAACACCGCCCGAATCACCATCGGCGGCCAGGTTCATTCGCTGGGCCGCGCGGGCTCAGCCATTCGGGCCGTGAGCCGTGCCGTTCCCGCAGACTTTGCGGGGCTCGGACGTATCGGTTCCGTTGGCCCTTTCGCCCGCGGCAGGGCTGGTGCACCGATACGGCCTTTCCAGACGATAGACCCCTCAGGTGCGGGGCTCTTTCATCCGGGGGATTGTCATGCGGATTTCGCTCTGCGCGTTCGTGCTCATGCTGGTGATCGTCTGCAACGCTACGCGGGCTGATGAATTGGGCACGCCGATCGACCTGTCCAGTTTCTCTGACATGGATTCCGTGCTGGATGAATCGGCAAACACGTTCGACGCAGACGCGACGCCGATCGTTCCGGTCGATTCCAGCGGCCATGCCGTGTGGATTCGCCCCTACGTCACCGGCATCGTTGGCGCGTCGTTCGGCACGATTAACGCAGGCGGCAGCACCCCCTTCGCCGGAATAGCTCAGATTCAGACAGTTGGTTCAGTCAACGACACCATGTTCAATGGCGGCGGTGCGATCGGTATGGCTATCGACAGGCCGTCAGGCCTCCTCCGCATGGAGGTCAAGGGACGCGCCCGAGGGCCCATGAGCGGCCAGACTGCGTTTGAGATTACAGGTGGACAAACGTCGGGAGTGATCATTCCGCTTGATGTGAGCGTCACGAATGGTTGATCGGCGATGACAAACTTCTGGCGGGACTACTTCTTCACCGACCGCTTCGGCGTGTATGGCGGCGGCGGGTTCGGCGTCGGTGGATATCAGTATTCCATGCAAGGAAACGACGGGGCCATTCCATTGGGTGGTTCGAGTGTCGTGAACACGTTTGCATGGCAGGTCGGAACGGGCGTCACGTACCAACTCAGCGACCGGATAACGTTCGACACTGGATACCGATTCTTCGCGATGACCCCAGGTTCGACACCGCTGGCCGTGACGAACAACGGTCGCGTCGTTGAGCCGATCGGCTCCTACACGTCTGCCTTCAGCGCCAGCGAACTGCTCCTCTCCATTCGAATCTACGAGCCGTTCCGCAACTGGCGGTAAAGCCCGCAGTTTCGTGCGGCGGTGGCAACCCGCCGATCCGCTCCATCATCCAGACCCGAAGGATAGCCCGGTCAATGGCACTTCCTCAACGGTCTTCCGGCTGATGAGCGACTTGTGAGCCTCGGGAGGAGCGGCCCGGGCGTCCGGAGCGGGTTTCTCGAAACGCCCCGCACCCGCTTTGTTGGCGTTTTTCTCGCGTCTGCGCAGACCGCGTCCCAGTTCGCAGTTTCCCGACATGCGTGGGTCGCTTCCGGCACCGCTCAGAGCCTGTTGTGAACCACCGGATCACGCGGCGCCGTATCCGCTCGGTGACCGTGGCCAGGTGCAC
>JBAXUW010000283.1:0-3776 GCA_037129495.1 Planctomycetota bacterium
AAGCCCGCCCGCCTCATCGAGAATCATGACGGCGCCGGTCCGCCGGGCGGGGAGCGGCCGCGAGAAGACGTCCCGCACTGTGTCGGCAACTCGGGCCGTCCGGCACTGCGCCAGCGGCCGCATAACGTCGTCCACGTGCAAGAGTTGACGGCCGAGGCTGCCGCCCGGATGGCGGGCCGCAAACTCCTCGTGCGTGAACTGCCTGACCCCGCTGGTCACCAGCGCCAGCGCATCGCCAAGCGCGAGTAAGAGAGACGTGCTCGTGCTCGGCGCCAGACCGAGCACGCATGCCTCCTGCACGGCTCCCGTCGGCACCACCACGTGGGCTGCGCACCCGAGTGTGCTCTGCGGCGAGCCTGTGAGCGCGATGATTCTGATGCCGCGGGCCTTCACGTGGGGCAGAAGCCGGGTGATCTCCTCTGTCTCTCCCGACTGTGAGAGCGCGAGCACGACATCGTCGCGCCGCAGCGTGCCCAGATCGCCGTGCATCGCCTCGGCTGGATGCAGGAAGTGGCTTGGGGTGCCGGTCGAGGCGAGCGTCGCGGAGATCTTCCGCGCCACGAGCCCCGCCTTACCGATACCGGTCACCACCACGCTTCCGGTGCAGCCCTCGATCAGTCGCACGGCGTGGCCGAATGAGTCGCCCATGCTTTCGGCCGCCTGCAGGATCGCGTTGCCTTCGGCGCGAAGGATCTCACGGCCGTGCGCAAGCACGTCGGCGTCCGTCGGCGCGGCGGAGATCGCGGGATCGACCATTCTAGAGGGGAATTGTAGGGCGACTGAGCAGACCGCGGCAATCATTCTTTTTTTGCGCTGTATTCATTGACAAAAATCAGACTCGCTGACTCTTGTCCGCACTGAGCCTCCGAGAGGACTGCCGAGGGCAGGTGAGGAGCACCCAAACCAGGAACCTGTCAGAAGAGCTCCGAGTTGAAGTCGTGTAGAGTCCGTCGGCTTCGCGACGAGTGACAAGAACCAGCACTGGTTCTTGTCACTCGATGAAGCGAGGACTGTGACAGAAACTTGAAGGAATAATAAGGGACAATTACAATCGTGCGGGTCCGCCTGGTGCTCTGGGCAACCGGACGCCGTCGGAGCCAGACTCTCTCTGAATGTGGTGCCGTTGAGGGGGGGCAGGTCACCATGCGCTTGCCAAAAGCTCGTTGGCCCTCCTATCATCGGTCACCGGCAAGACTCGCTGGGCCGAGGCTATCCTTCCATGGCCTGACGGTGTGTGGCGTGCCGGCGCGTCGAACCGAGCACACGAGAACGTGCTCATGAAAACCGCTGTCAAGAGGCTCGTCCAACACGCTGCACGTTGCTTCGGCTATCAGGTGGTCCCGGTGGCCGACGCGCCACCCAGCTTGTTGTTCCAGGTGGACCCAGTGTTTCAATCCTGTTACGCCAGGGGGCTTGCGATCACCGGCACGCCGGAGTCCGATCAGGTGGTCTGCTCAAAGCGCCAAAGTCGCTTTTACAACCTGCTTTCGATTCACCGCTGGGCGGCCGGAATTCCTGGCTGGCAGGTGGAGTGCGGCTGCTGGAAAGGGCTGTCCTCCTATCTTCTCAATGAGCAGGCCAAACGCCTGAAACCGTCGCACGACGGGGCCGGCTTCATGATCGTCGATTCATTCGAAGGTTTGAGCCAGCCCACAAGAGAGGACCGTGTGCAGCGTGGACCCGATCCCGCGGTCCATGGCGGGGAGTATGGCGCACCTGCGGGGACGTTCTCCTGCCCGCAAAAAGCCGTCAGACACGCGCTGGCCGATTTTCCCGCAATCGAATACCACCAAGGCTGGATCCCGGAGATATTGTCGAGTCTTCCGGAGCGAACGTATTCCTTCGTTCACATCGATCTCGATCTCCATGATCCGATTCGGGGAGCCGTCGATTACTTTTTCCCCCGCCTCGAGAAAGGCGGCGTTATCGTTTTGGATGACTATGGCTCCCTCGCCTGGCCGGGGGCCATGAAGGGCGTTGATGACGCCGCTGCGGCCCTCGGCCAACCTCTGGTCCCGCTCTCCTCGGGGCAGGCCCTGCTCGTGCGTCGCTGATCCCCTCGAAACATCGAGGCGAGTTCTGCAAGTTTTTTCTGACTCCACTCGCGTCTTACCTGAAAGACCACCATCCCGACGTCGCAACCAGTACGGGTGTTCATCGGATCTGGTGAAGCCAGCCTGCTCGAACGGAAGACGCTCGTCCATTCGCTGCGGCAGCACACCAGCCGCCCGCTCGATATCTATGTCTTCACCGGCACGCACAACGCGATCGAGCACAACGACGAGAAGCCGGTGCTGGCCAACCTGCCGTTGTGGATCAAGTACCGCAACTTTACCGAGTTCAGCAATTACCGCTGGCTGATTCCTGAGATCTGCAGGTACGCGGGCCGCGCGATCTTCCTCGATTCCGACATGGTGTGCCTTGCGGACATCGCCGAACTCTTCGATGCCGACATGGCCGGGTGTGCGATGCTGGCCAAGGCGGAAGCGTACGCTGGCGAGAATGCCTGGGGAATGAGCAACGTCCTCTTCGACTGCAGCCAATGCCGGTTTCCACTGGAGGAGATCTTTCGTGATATCGATGCAGGCCTCTACTCGTACACGGATTTCCACCAGATGACACCTCGGTTCCAGCAGCACCGGCCCTATCGGATTGGTCCGCTGGATCCTGCATGGAACTCGTTCGATCGGCTCGAGGAGGGCACCCGACTGATCCACTACACGAATCTCTGCACGCAACCCTGGAAGTTTCCAGGGCATGATCACGAGGACGTCTGGTTTCGCGTGTTCGAGGATGCCCGCAAGACGGGGCTGATTTCGTCGGAGGATGTCGACAAGACACGCCTGCGAGGCTACGTGCGGCAGGACATCCTCCAGCCGGGGCGCGGCAATGTCGGTGGGAACGCCGCGGGCCGCGCGGCAAGTGACAGGGCGGATCTATCGCAAGGCCGTCCGCGCACTGGGGCTGAGCAAGCATGTCAGCTGACCAATCCACGTCGAGGATCGTCGCCGTCCAGGGCACAGCGCAGCTGACGTCGGCCATTGCGGCGATGCGGGCCGCGGATCGAGCGGCGGGGTCGACTCCAGCGAATCATCTCGTCATCCACAACCTCAACTGCCCGGACGACCAGACGCAGGAGTTCGCCGACTGCATCGGAAGGCTGGCTCAGCTGGGGGCGGTGTGGCAATCGATCCATTACGTCTCCGCGGAAACCCTGCGGCGGCTCTCAACCGGCGCTCTGGCCGATGGCTGGTCAGAGGCCGCGGCCGGCCTGCGAGAGTGCATCGGTGCGGGCACCGCGGCCGAACTGTTGGAATCAGAAGGCACCGGCTCCTGACGCACAAGGCGTAGTGACCCTCTCGCCCCACGAGTTTCTCGATTGCCTTGCGGATCTCGTGCCGCCGCCGCGAAAACACCGGCACAGGTATCACGGCGTGTTTGCGCCGAATCATCCTCTGCGGCCACTGGTGACGGCGCTGGCGATTGGGAATGCTGGCAAGTCGGTGGCCCCGGGGACGAGCAAGCCGGGGCCAGCGGGGCCACTTAGCCAGCCCGCGGGCTGGGCCGACACGGAGACGCTGAAGCGGTCCCACGACACGTCGCGCATCGCGTGGGCGAAGCTGCTCGCACGGATTGCCGAGGCGTTGCCGCTGATGTGCCCGGCCTGTGGCGGAGACATCCGGCTCATCTCGTTCATCACCGACCCAGCGCCCATTCGCAAGATCCTCGCCGCACGTCGGCGAGCCGGTCGAGCCGCCGCCGGTGTCGCCCGCGCG
>JBAXUW010000284.1:0-3753 GCA_037129495.1 Planctomycetota bacterium
CTTCGCCCGCGTGAAGTCAGCCCCTCACACATCTTGGCGAACCGCTCGAGCCTCCGCCCGTCTCGCCTGCTCGCGGGCCGCCCAACGCGACGTCTTGCAAGCCTCGCCCGACGAACTGCCCACGATCGATATTCACAGCCTCTGAGCGGTGCCGGACGCCGGGTCACGACAAAGCCCCGAGGCCGCCGGACTCGGAGAGACTCTGCGCTGACGCGAGAAAAACGCTACCTCAGGGGGAAAGTTGGCCGATCCAGGGAGCCGCTTTCCAGGCCGGGGCAGCCTCGGGAGACGGGAGCAACGCGCTCACGAGCCGCTCATCCGTCGGGCAATGCTGGCGAAAGTGCCATTGGCCGGGCTATCCTGCCGTTTCGGGATTGAAACTCCAGGCTATTGTGGGCCGTGTTTCCCGTCTTGTGACCAGCCTCGTTCCCATGCCTGCGTCCTTCCTCGGCCTGCTCGACAAACGGCGATCCATCGCAAGCCCCGGCTTCAACCGCTGGCTCGTGCCCCCCGCCGCGCTGTGCGTGCATCTGTGCATCGGCATGGCCTACGGCTTCTCGGTGTTCTGGCTTCCGCTGACGAGGGCGATCGGCATCACGAAGCCGGTCGCATGCCCGCAGCCACCCGGCTGGCTCGAGATGCTCACCACCACGACCTGCGACTGGGACAAGCCGCTCTTGGGCTGGATGTACACGCTGTTCTTTGTGTTCCTCGGATCCAGCGCGGCCCTGTTCGGCACGTGGCTGGAGCGGGCCGGCCCGCGCAAGGCCGCGGTGGCGGCCGCGTGCTGCTGGAGTGGGGGGCTGGTGATCTCAGCGGCCGGTGTGTACTGGCATCAACTCTGGCTGCTGTGGCTCGGATCAGGTGTTGTCGGCGGCATCGGTCTCGGCCTCGGCTACATCTCTCCCGTCTCGACGCTTGTCAAGTGGTTCCCCGACCGGCGTGGCATGGCCACGGGCATGGCGATCATGGGATTCGGAGGTGGCGCGATGGTGGGCGCGCCACTGGCGGACAAACTCATGAAGTATTTCGCGGGACCGGAGTCCGTGGGCGTCTGGCAGACGTTCCTCGTGCTCGCCGCGATCTCGTTCGTGTTCATGATGGTCGGCGGCTTCGCCTATCGGGTGCCACCCGACGGCTGGGCGCCGCAAGGCTGGCGAGGCGGCGCCTCGCCAGCAACGTCGGCCGCCGGGGACGCGCATAGCATGCAGCCGTCAATGACGGTCGCTGAGGCCTGTCGCACGCGGCAGTTCTGGCTGCTCTGGCTGCTGCTCTGCCTGAACGTGTCGGCGGGCATCGGCGTGATCGGAATGGCGTCTCCAATGTTGCAGGAGGTTTTCGGGGGTCGGCTGCTGGGCGGCGACACCCCCTTCGAGCGACTCGACGCCGCCGACCTCGGCCGGGTGGCCACCATGGGCGCCGGCTTCACGGGCCTGTTGAGCCTGTCCAACATTCTCGGCAGATTTTTCTGGTCGACGCTGTCCGACTACCTCGGCCGGAAGGCGACCTACAGCATCTTCTTCCTTGTCGGCCTGTCGCTGTACGCGGCAGTGCCGTCGGTCGGCCGTGCGGGAAACATCCCGGTGTTCTGCGGGGTGTTCTGTCTGATCCTGACCATGTACGGCGGCGGATTCGCGGCGATCCCGGCCTATCTGGCCGATCTCTTCGGCACCAGCTTCGTCGGGGCCATCCACGGCCGACTGCTCACCGCCTGGAGCGTCGCCGGCATCTTGGGCCCGGTGATCGTCAACTCCATGAACGAACAGCAGGTCCGGGCCGGCTTGCCCCGGGCTGAGGCCTATGACCAGACGATGTATCTCCTTGCCGGCTTGCTCGCCGTCGGCTTCTTCTGCAACCTCCTCGTGAAGCCCGTCCAGACGACGGCTCTGTCGAGCGCCAACGGTGCCGGCCGAAACGCCGTCGACTCGACGTGGGCGACCGACGCCGCAGCCAGCCCGCGGCCCGCGGAGGCTACCAGCCTGATTCCGCTGTTGGCGTTCTGGATGTTCGCCGTCGCTCCCCTGCTATGGGGCCTGTGGGCCACCATCGGGCAGGCGCGACTGCTGTTCGGCTGAGAGTCTGATGATGTCAGGCGGAGGTCAGCACCGGCCGGTGCCGTAGCGGAGAGTTGCTGCCCCTGATCGGCAGACACTTCACCCCGCGCTCACGGCACGTTGTCAGCATGGCATCGACATTCATACGATAGTGGAACAGGCCACGGCCCCCCTGCATGTCCTACGATCGCCGGTCTCCGGCACCGCTATCCGGCGGCAAGAAGAACACGTATCCACCGAGCGATTGCTCAACTGGCGTGGCGACCTGTCCTGACCAGTTCCTGAAATGGTGCACCGCAACGGTAGAGCGACCATACGGAGCTTGTCCCTTGGCCCAAAAAACATTCTCGACAGGTCTCGGGGTCAGCATTCGTTGATGCGCGTTGGCATCGACATCCGGCATGCCGCCACACAGCCCCAGCCTGTTCATCCAGCAGATCTTTGAAAACATCCCCCCCTGAAGCGGCTCAACTCGGCGGCGACCCTGCCGACGGAAGTCTGTTTCTGTTCGTCAACAAGCGGCGGGAACGGATCAAATCGCTCTGGTGGGATGGCGACGGCTTCGTGCTCTGGTACAAGCGGCTGGAAGAGGGCACCTTCGAAACGCTGCCGTCCCAGCCAGAACAAGCGCGGGTGCGAATCGACTCGACACAGCTGGCGATGATCTTAGGTGGTGTTCGACTTGCAACGTACCCGACGATCAAAAAACCTGTGAAACGCACGGCGAGCGGCAGGTGATCGGGTACGACTGGCAGGAGACTTTGGAAGTGATCCCGCCGAAGCTCATCGTGCGGCGGACAGGCATTCCCAAGCGCGCCTGCCCAAAGGCTCCGGAGTGCGGCGTTGTGACAGCCCCGTGCAGGCCAGCGTACTTCTGGCCATGTTCAAGCAGCTCTAGAGAAGCAATTCCCGTGCCGAACACTACTGGCTGCGTCCCCTGTTTGCCTTTTTTGCGGGGCGGAGACTTGGGGTGGCTTGGCCCGCGCTACCATGGTATTTCTCTGGCCGTTTTCAACGCGGCCCCGGCATGTCTGGCATGGTTCAGCGAAACATTCTAGCGCTGTTTCTCTGCTTCTGCTCCTTCTTCTGTGCGGGAGGATGCAGCTCGCTTTTGGTCGCCAGCAACGCCTCTGCACTGGATGACGACGTCGCCTCAACGACCTGGAGCACGAGGATGACCAGCATGCAGCAGCAATGGGCGAAGGTCTCCAGAGAGATCCAGGCAGACCTCAACTATGAAGACTCCAGCGGCCTTGATTCCTTTGATCCGATTGCTTCGGCGCAGGTTCGGTATTTACGCAACGAATTGAAGTAAGAGTCGAACAAGTAGCAGGCCTTCGGGAGTCTCTTTCGTGAGTAGAACTCTGTGTTGGATCTTGCTGGCTCAGATAGTGGCGACTTGTGGCTGCGGGACACTGCCGTCTCGCCCAACGGAGTCAAACGCCTGGCTGGCAAAAATGCGGCGACAGTTGCTGCTTGTCGGCAAGGATATCCAAGCCGACCTCGACTTCCATGAAAATGAGGGCCTCAAAGCCTTCTCTCCTGATGCGACAGAGCAGGTGAACGATCTCCGGAGCGAGATGAATGGCTCGACAGGAATTGGTCGAGATCGTTCCGAATAAATCACCCGTATTTTTCCAGCGTCGACATCAGCCGCTGCCTATCGAAGGGTTTGACGACAAAGTCGATGGCGCCGAGT
>JBAXUW010000285.1:0-3749 GCA_037129495.1 Planctomycetota bacterium
CTCCTCGACAAGCTGGAGAAGCTCGCCCGCAAGATGCCACAGCCGTACGAGTTCGATCTGCTTCACACCGACGGAATCAGGCACGCAGACTTGGATGCGGGTGTGAGGGTGTTGAACGAACTGATCTTTAAGTGCCAGCGGAGCCTTGAGGGCATCGAGCACGCCAAGCTGGACTTGGATGCGAGAGGATGGGCGAGGGCGCGATGAATGGGTGGGGCGGAGTGAATGTTCTCAACCGCCATCAAGATGCGTTGGCGATCCGAAGGAGTCCAAACCTAAGGGAGCATGAACCTAAATCGCTGCTCGCCGCATTGAAACAGGCAGTTGTTGGTGAGTTTTATTGCGTCAATCTTCACCCAGATGCCATTCAGCGACGGCTGCGAATTAATTTGCCAGACCCCGCTCGCATCCCGCGTGACAACCGCATGCACCTTGGCGACGCACAGGTCGTCGAGTTCGATGTCATTTCCGAAGCCCGGGCGTCCGATTGCCTGTCGCGTCGATCGAAAGGGATGCCGCCTTGGCGTTTTATCATCAGTCGGCGTGGTTTCGATAAGTGCCGGCAGAGAGTCCGCTCGGGTACTCGCAAGATCATCGACCAATGCGGTTTTGGGGTCTAGCGTTGCGTCACTTGAGGGCGAAACAGAGGACGTCGGCACTTCAAATCGATATCGCTTCGAGCCGATGAGCAGCGTCATGCCTGTTCGAAGCGTGACTGCACGGCACCTCACCAGCGTGCCGTTGGAACTGTCCAGATCCCGTACTACCCACGCATGCTTCCCTCCCACGTCGACACGTGCGATCTCCGCATGACTGGCCGACATCGCCACATCATGCGGGATGAGAATGTCGCCCTTCGAGCGGCCGATGACCATTCGGTCGGAGCGGACGTGGACCACCTCGCCGTCCTCGAGCGATCCGTCGTTACAAATCGTGATCCGGGGCGCTGCGTATCGATATGGTGAGCGGTACAGGACTTCCTCAACCGCCTCGGGCGGAGCTGGCTTGGGGGGCGAAGCCGGAGGGCCCGTAAAAACACTGCGGGCGGCAGGAAGCTCGTGTGTGGGGATGGGCAATGAGTCGAGGATCGTTCCGGGATCGTCGGAGATCGGGAAGTCATTCGGCATGGGTTGGGTCCTCATGAGCGGTTGGCGGTCGGAGCTTGTAGCCTCAGGCTCTTTAGCGGGGGCTTCCCTGTAAGGGGGGCATGTCGCTATCATAGCGACCGCTACGTCGGGCCGCGAAACGCAAAGGGTTGGTCGATGGAGTCCGCTGAGGATGTGCTGGCATGTCCGCACTGCGAGCGGCAGTTTTTGGTTACGCCTGGCGTGCTGGGGAAGAAGATCCGCTGCCGGGGTTGCAGGCTGCCATTCCGTATCCCGGCCGGTATACCTGCCCCTCCGGCCGAGCGATTCGTGCCTCGCCTGCCGAAGGCGACGCGGGCAATCGTCGATGGCATGGACGTTCGCCGCTGTCCGGTATGCGGCCGGGCCTTTGCGATGCAGCAGTCTTTCGGCGGGAAGACGATTCGCTGTCGGGCGTGTCGGAACATGTTCCTTGTCGAGGCTGTCGAGGCTGTCGAGGCTACGGATGGTGTTCCTCCTTCCAGCGGCCAAGGCGAGCCGGGCGTGCCGCTTAAAGGTTCAGCGGAACCGTCTCACTCGTTCGCCATGCCGCGAGCTTCCGCGCTGCCACATTCAACAGTTCCGGTCACGGAGCCTGCGGCAGATGAGCCAGAGGATCCGCGCGTCGCCGAGGACATCGGGGATGTGTTGGAAGACGTAGATTCGAATGAGCAATGTCCCGTCGCAACGGTAACTCGCTCGTATAGAAAGGCTGCCGGCACCGATGCTGGCGGCGCTCTCGCCGGCTTGGCGTCGGTCGTGCTCGGCGGCCTGACCGCCCTGCCGGCGACGTTGCTCATTCTGTGGTGGGTGTTCGGCAAGGACCCGTTGCACATCGTGCCGATGCTGCCCGAAGCGGTGCGCTGGCTGGCCCCTGATCACCTCGCGAAGTAATTCACTGTTTCCGTATTACTGGCCCTGAGCGCACAGGTTTAAACATCATGGCTGAGTCCTCTCCTTCCTCTGGTGATTCGTTGATCGGCAGGACGGTCGTGGGCCGCTACCGGGTGATATCGAAGCTGGGCGAGGGCGGAATGGGGCTCACCTACCGTGCGTGGGACGAGGCTGAGGGCCGCCCGGTCGTGCTCAAGATGCCGCGACGGAATCTCATCGAGAATGCGGCATTCTTGGAGCGGTTTAGCCGGGAGGTGCGGATGATGGCGGCGTTGTCCCATCCGTCGATTGTGCCGATCTTGGACGTCGGCGAGGACGAAGGGCTGCCTATCCTCGTGATGCGGTTCTTGCCCGGTGGCTCGCTTTCCAATCGGCGTCTGCGGGACGCTGACGGGAAGGTGCAGCCGACGCAGCCATCGACGCTGCAGTTGTGGCTGCCGGCAGTCGCGTCGGCGCTCGACTTCGTACATGCCAACGGCATCGTGCACCGCGACGTCAAGCCGGCGAACATTTTTTTTGACGCGTTCTGGGGAGCGTATCTGGGTGACTTCGGAATCGCGAAGATCGTCGAAGACACGACGGTCTTGGAGAAGGAGCACACGCTGACGGCGACGTCGATGGCGATCGGCACGCAGGAGTACATGGCCCCGGAGCAGTTCACGCCGAAGGCGGTGGTAGACGGTCGCGTCGACCAGTATGCGTTGGCGGTGATGGTGTATGAGATCCTGATCGGCCAGCGGCCGTTCCGTGGGGAGACGGCGCACCTGGTGGTGGAGGTGACGACGCAGCCGGTGCCCAGATTGACGCAGTTCCGCCGGGAACTACCCGACTCGGTCTGCCAGGCGGTGTATCGCGGGCTGTCAAAGAAGCCTGGGGAGCGGTTCGCAAGCTGTGCGGAGTTTGCAAAGGCGGTGCTGCGGGACGTGCGGCCGATGGCCGACGATGAGGGGATAGCGCGGCTCTTATGCCCGCAGTGCGGCAACATGCTCAAGATGCCGACGAGTGCGGCGGGGCGGCAGGGAAAGTGTCCTCGGTGCAAGACGGAGATGATGGTCGCCGAGGATCTCGGCGCGTTGTGGCTGGCCCGCGAGGAGCACGAAGGGGAGGAACAAGCCGCTGCTGCGGTTGGAGAGCAGGAAAGCGGAGTGGATTCGGTCGACGTGTTCACGTCGATCTCGAACACGACCCCTGTACCGAAGGCTGGCGTCCGCGGGATGTGGTCGCAGCTCGATCCCACGGTGCGGCGTTTGGGGATCGGGGCGGCGATACTGGCGTCGCTCGTGGCCGCCGCGCTGCTGGTGGGCGATTACGCCGCGGCTGATACCAGGAAGCAGCTTGACGCCGCGACGGCCAGGCAGCAGAAGCTTGTCACGGAAAACGAAAGGCTTGAGAAGAAAGTGGCAGAACTCAATGATGCCAATCTCACGCTCAAGTTGGCGGTCGAGAATCTTGCGGCGGAGAAGAAGCAACTGGCCGAGAAGCTGGCTGCTGGGTCGACAGGGAGCGAAGGGACAAAGGAAGTGGCAACTGTGGCTGCCGGGTCATCGCCCCAGAGTGCACCAGCGCAGGTCAAGGCCGTGACGAACTCGATTGGGATCGAGTTTGTGCCACTTCCGGCCGGTAAGTTCCAGATGGGCGATGCGGCGGGCTTACCGGAGGAGAAGCCACCACATCGGGTGACCCTGACAAAGCCCTTCTATATGGGCGTGTACGAAGTCACGAATGCCCAGT
>JBAXUW010000286.1:0-3730 GCA_037129495.1 Planctomycetota bacterium
CAATGGCGAAAGTCCCCGCGAAGGAGACTTCTGCCGGCCCGGCGCTGCATCGCCATAGCGGCTAGCAGCACGGATTGGATAGCTCCAAAAACGTATCCCATGCGGCCAAACCGGCCCTACGCGCCCACGGGCACCGATGCCCCAGACTCCAGGATCCGCAGGTATTCGGCAATGTATTCGCCGTAGCGGGCCTTCACTTCGGCCGCGACATGCTTAAAGCCCGGCACCCGGCCACGGCATTTCGCCGCGCCGCAGAGGCATTGACTGCCGTTGTGCTCAAGGTCGTATTCAAACGTGTTGTAGTCCACCGCGATCTCTTCGCCGGCCGCGATCGGCCGGAGGCTCCGCACCTCGATCTCGCGGGCTGCATTTCGGATCAGAACACCGCAGTTTGGCTCGCAGGAGTGATTCACGAGCACCATCACGCCGTCAGGCAGAATGTGGGTATTGACGTCCACCTGCATCGAGTGCCGTGACCGCTTCGGTGCCTGCGGACCCCAAGCCTTGAGCAAGGTCTCGCCCGCGGCGATGTCGCGGAGGGCCACAACCACCCGTCCCAATCGGCCGCTGCGGACCTCCACCGGCTCGCTCGGGGCAGCGACGCGTTCGTCGGTATCCCGCACGGCCAGCCCCGCCATCTGGTCGAATTGTGTTTCGCGGACCCGACTGCCATAACGCTCCGCCATCCAGGCCACGGTCTGGTCCACCGTGTCGGGCTGAAGCAGCACGAGGTCACCGGACTGGGCAGCATCGAGAACCAGCGCCGCAGCCTCGCACCACGTGCCCCCGGCCTGAATCGCCGTCGGAGACTCTGGCCGCATCCCCTCCCCAATGCCCCGCGACAGGATGGCCGTGATCTCGCCCGGCTCTCGCCCGCGGATGTAGGCATCCTCATAAATTACAACGCGATCGAACGTAGCGGCGAGCAGCCGTCCCTGCTGGAGGATGTCTTCGTCACGTCGGTCGCCAGCCGCCGAATAGACGGCTGTCCGCCGAGCATGGGGCAGGCTGCGGATCGTGTTGCAGATCTGTTCCAGCGAGGGGACGTTATGACCATAGTCCACGACGATCGAAACTCCTTCGAGGTCGAGGAGGTTAAACCTTCCCGGCGAACCCCGCTCGCCTGCAGAGAAGCTCTCCAGCCCCAGCCGAACCAGTTCCAGCGGCACGCCGAGTCGCCAGGCGGCTGCGGAGGCTGCGAGCACATTTTCCACCTGAAAAGTGACGAGCCCCCGGTGCACCAGCGGCACGCGGTCGAGATTCGCAAGCCGCGTTTCCCGCGGACCGTCGCAGAGCACGATCCAGCCGTCACGGACCGTCGCCGCCAGTCCGCCCTCGGCGAGATGCTCGACGATCACGGGGTTGGCCGGGTCGAGAGCGAAGTAGACTACCTGACCCTTGCACCATTTCTTCATCGCGACCACGAGTGGGTCGGCGGCATTGAGTACAGCGGTGCCGGTTGTCCGCCGGACACCCGCGACCACCGCGCCCTTCACCCAGGCGAGGTGTTCGGGCGTATCGATCTCACCAATCCCAAGATGGTCGCCCGAGGCGATGTTGGTGACGACGCCGACGTCACAGAAGTCGAAACCGCAGCCCTCGCGGAGGATGCCGCCGCGGGCTGTCTCCAGCACGGCCGTCGTCACAGACGGGTTGGCCAGCACCCGCCGGGCACTCGCCGGGCCGCTGCAGTCGCCGGTGTCAATCTGTCGGCCACCCACCCAGATCCCCTCGGTGCACGTGGTGCCCACGGTCGCGCCGCCCGTGGCCGCCAGATGGGAGATCAGCCGCACTACCGTGCTCTTGCCGTTGGTGCCGGTCACAGCCGCTACGGGGATTCGGCCGTCGTCTTCCGCGGAGAAAAGCGTGTCGACGATGGCTGCCCCGACGTCGCGCGGGCTGCCCACCGCTGGCTCCAGATGCATCCGCAGCCCGGGGCCAGCGTTGACCTCAATCACCACTCCTCGCTGCGATTCAAGCGACTGTGTGATGTCGGCGGTGACAATATCGATACCGGCCACGTCGAGGCCGATGATCCGCGCCGCCTCAACCGCCCGGGCGGCAAGATCCGGATGGACTAAATCGGTGACATCTTCACTCGTGCCGCCTGTGCTCAGGTTGGCGTTTTGCCGCAGGAGCACCGTGCGTCCGGCAGCAGGCACACTCTCTGGCACGAGCCCCTGCTCTTCCAGCACGGCCAAAGCCACCTCATCAATCCGCACCGGGCTCAAGGCCCCGGCGTGATCGCAGCAGCGCCGCGGATCCTCGTTGACGCGATCGACGAGTTCTTTCACGGTGAATTTCCCATCGCCGCAGACCTGCGGCGGATGCCGCCGCGCCGACGCCACGACTCTGCCACCGACCACGAGCACGCGGTAGTCATCCCCTGTGACAAACCGCTCGACCACGACGGTCGACTCCTGCTCGCGGGCGAGGAGCCAGGCTTTCTCCACATCTGCGCGGGTAGCGAGGTTCACCGAAACGCCCCGGCCTTGATTGCCATAGCGGGGCTTCACCACCACCGGTCCGCCGATTTCCTCTGCCACGGCCCAGGCGTCGGCGGCGTCGATCACCGGCCGACCCTCCGGCACCGGGATGCCGGCCTCGGCCAAGAGCGTGCGGGTGAGCTCCTTATCCTGCGCGATCGATTCGGCGACAGCGCCGGTGCGATCGGTCTCTGCGGCGATGATCCGCCGCTGCTTGGCTCCCTGCCCGAGGCGGACGAGCGACCCTTCAGTGAGTCGGCGGGCGGGAATTCCGCGGGCCGCAGCCGCATCCACGATTGACCGCGTGCTCGGCCCGAGTTGCACGTCAAGCAATAACTTTCGCAGCCTCTTGATCTCGGCCTCGATGTCGAAGGGTGTGCCGTCGATGGCCGCCGCTATCAGCCGGTGCGCCGTGTGCACGCACTCGATTCCGAAGCTCTCCTCCTTATATTGAATGACGACCTTATAGACGCCCCGCTGATTGGATTCCCGCGCTCGGCCGTAGCCCACGGGCGTGCCGGCGAGCGACTGGAGTTCCAGCGTCACATGCTCAAGCACGTGGCCCATCCAGGTGCCGGTGCACAGCCGTTCGAAGAAGCCGCCCCGCTCACCAATAGAGCAGCGGTGCTCGATCATCGTCGGCAGCCAGGCCATGATCCGATCGTTGAAGCCGGGCAGCGTATGGGATGGGAAATCCTCCAGTTGACCCAAGGCGACTCTGGCCTCGAGGACGGGAAAGGATGCCCACTGGTTCGGACCGCGAAGAACCCTGAGCGAAGTGATCTCCAAATCGCGCGAAGTGATCTCCATGGAAGGCTTGTATGCTCTCTAGCCCTATCGCAGACGCGTGCGCGGGCTTGGTTGGTGTGCGCCTCTTCCAGCCGCCGGACGTTCCGGAAGGCATATCAGGACAGAGGCAGCACGGATCACATTGAAACCGGAGGAACGCGTCGTCCCAACGGCTTGTTGATGAGCGGTCTGTTGCTTGAAGGCAGATAGCCGCGCGAGCCATGCGTGACGCGACGTCAGGGCGGCCAGCAGTCCGGTGCCGCGGGAGAAGCGCCTCTGGCGAATACAAAATTCGCAGGCAGGCCGATGAACAACTGGGGGGTGAAAATCCCGACTGACAACCGACAGGCCGTTGTGGCCATGGATTGGCTGATGTCCCAAGCCGGGAGGCCGGATGCTACCGCCGCACGCCACACGGACGCGCGTTCGCTTGCGGTTCCCGTTCCTCGCAGCAC
>JBAXUW010000287.1:0-3725 GCA_037129495.1 Planctomycetota bacterium
TCCGCGGCAACTTCGGTGGTGACCCTGCTGACGGCAGCCTGTTCCTGTTTGTGAATAAGCGGCGGAACCGTGTTAAGGCGCTGTGGTAGGACGGCGACGGCTTCGTGCTTTGGTACAAGCGGCTGGAGACGGCGGAACGACGCAAGCGATACCACCGCAGGCTGATCTGAAAAATCTTTCGCGACTCCGAAAAAAGCACTTGCGCTTTGCCTGAGGTGTCATTATGTTGCGGGCATGACGAAGGAAATCGTGCTGCCGAACGATCTCGCCGCGTGCCACGCGATGCTCTGTCAGCCGGCTGCGGGCCATGCCATAGGCCTCCGCTGTCACGTCCTTGCCTAAAAGTCGGGGAACGTGGCTGCATGCCGTGTTGCCGTGGAGCACCTGGAGAAGGAACCCCTGAATCGTGGCGACCGGGTCAAACTGTCTGGTTCGCCACGAGTACCCGATCGATTGGCAAAAGCGCCACGATCGCCGCCGCATCAAAGGCCTTGCTGACATCGTGCTTGATCTGCATCACCGCCTGCTCGATACTGACAGACATAGAAGACCTCTTGTGCGGGAGTGTTGTGTCAACAACTCCATTCTCGCCTTGAGGTCTTCTTGTTGCGCTGAGTCAGTTGGCACGGCCGCCAGCCTGCAGTGCTAGCATTGATGTGCTGGCATCTGATGCGGTTGCCACGAAAGGACTTACGGCTAACTTCGTGCCATTCGGGACGCAGCTCTTTTTCGTCGCGAAAAAGAGCTGCGTCCCCTTTTCACTCTTCTGGCCCGGCCGGTGGGGAAGTGCGGGTTGTAGGGCCGGTGAACCACGCTCCGGATGACGGGGTTGGTGCGGTCGCGGTCATGCCGTCGCCCGTGGCTGCATCTGGCTGGGCCCCCGTGACGATAGCCACCAAGGGTGCCGATCGGGGGGGTGGGGAGATACTGGGTATGCGAGTGAACGGGGAGGCTCAACGGCTGCGCATGGCTGTCGCGCTCGTGCTGCCGCTGGCATGCTTTGCTGCCGCCGCAGCCCGCGTGTCGTTCGCTCAGCCGGCTCCTGCTTGGCCAGCCGGCTCCGGCGGCCCGCCGACATATTTTGGCTCCCGATATACCGGGCTTTCTGCCTATTCGGCGTCCCAGTCGACAGCCCGACCGATCGAACGCATCGCTGCTGCGGTTCCAGCCACAGTTCCAACCACGGTGCCAGCCGTACCGCCACCACAGGCATCACCCGCGGCCGTCTTTTCGCGGCCTCGGTCGACGAATTCAAACACCACGTTCCAAACTCCCGCCGAATCATTCGGTTCGGGCTTCGATATTCCTGCGAGTAACCAGCCCCAGCCCCAGCCCCAGGCCCAGCCCCAGGCCCAGCCCCAGGCCCAGTTTCAGCCGCAGCCTCGATTCCAGCCACCCCTTCAAGCTCCTTCGATGATGCCTCCTCCGCCTGCGGCGACGTCCCCTTTCACCGCTCCTCCAGGGGAGCCCCGCGTTGCAGCCAGACTGCCGAGCTTTCTGGGGCTGTTGCCGGGAATGCCAGATCAACAGCCGGAGACGCCTGACAGCGTGCCGACGCCGGCAGAAGATCCACTGGCTGAATGGCAGCCCGGGAATAGCGGCATCGCCGCGGCGATACGGGCCATGGCAGCCGATGACGCCAGGCCTTGTACCGAACCGGGCTCGCGGCCTCCCCGGTTTTATCTCTCCGCCATCGGAGGTGGGTCGTACCTGTCGCTTCGCAGCGGCGGAGCAAACGTGGATAGTGGCTTCACGAACACTGGCAGCTTCTCCAGCAGTGTTGGATCGGCAGGTGGAGCGGGCGGCCTGGCCTGGGACCGCTCAGGGGGCCAGCTGCGGCTGGAGATCGAAGGCCGGCTGAGGAGCGACGCCTCCGGCACGACCGTCAGCGCGCCCGACGTGCCGCTCGACTACGCCGTGACCGCGGCTGATGTCTGGACGGTGACGACCAACGTCTGGCGTGACATCTGGGCTGGCAACCACTGGGGGCTCTACCTCGGCGGCGGCATCGGCGGTGGCGGCTACGAACTCACTGTCAACGATAATTTTGTGGCCGGAACCGACACGGTGGGCACGTTCGCCTGGCTGGCCGGCACGGGGGTGACCTACCGGTTCGGCGACCGGCTGGCGCTCGATCTCGGCTACCGGTTCGTCGGGTTTGGAACCGGCACGATCGGGCTGAACAGGCTCGCCAGCAACGAGCCTGCTGGCTATTACACGTCATCCTTGGGCGGGAGCGAACTGATCTTCTCGCTCAGGCTTTACGAGCCATTTCGCGGCTGGAACCGCTGATTTTCCGGTGTGCGGCCAGGTTTTCCTGCGGCAGCCCACGCCGACGGCAACTGCCGGCCCCACCAATTCCTTGACATGCCACCCATGACAGATCAAGGTGACCTCTGCTTTCTGGGGGGACACCCGGTGGATTTAAGGTGAGAAAGTGATGCTGAAAAACGTTCTGAATCAGTTGTTTGTTGCACGGACGAGGGACGAGGCCAGCCGTGCCACTCGCGGCTCGCGGGCCGCGAGCCGGAAGCGGCGGGCCGCCTCGCGCCATGCCCTCGCGGGCGAGTCGCTGGAACGGCGATCGATGTTGGCCGTTACGGTTGCAAGTTGGGCCGATAACGAATGGCGGATCAACAGTGACTCGGCTGACGACGCGGTCGGTCTGCGTCTGGACGGCAGCGGTTTGAGTTACCAGGTGTTAAACAACGATGTTGTGGTATTTAATAGGCAAGCTAGTACCACAAGAAGCATTACCGTTTCGGGCACAAGCCAAGGACAAAACGGAACGTTCCGCGTCCAAGGAGGCCGGACGTTCAGCTTGGCTGGGTGGTTCAACGTGCAGGACATGTCCACCGTCACGATCGACCAGAGTATCAATAATACGGGTAATGTGAGATACATTAGGATTGGAACTGGGGGTATCCAGATCAATGCTAATATAGCAACGGCGGGGGACGCGCTTCAGTTCGATGGTAACGTCACGCTCGGAGCCGGTTCCACGATCACGCTCGCGAGCGGTTCGGCGGCCGGTTCCACGCTCACGCTGGCCGGCACGCTGGCCGGCGGGGGCAGCTCGCTCGCCGTCACAGGCAACGCCGTCATCAACGGCGCCGTGTCGGGCGTGGCAAATCTGTCCGTGAGCGGTACCACGACCATCAACACGCCGTCGATCACCACGTCTGGTGGGCAGACCTACACTGGCGCGGTGACGCTCACGCAGGACGTCACGCTCGGCTCCTCCGGCTCCGGAGCAATCACGTTTTCGGGCGCCGTTGACGGCCCCAGATCCCTCACGGTGAACACTACCGGCATCACCACCTTCAGCGCCGCTGTCGGCGGTGTCACCAGCCTGACGAGCCTGACCACCGACACGGGCGGCACAGTCAGCCTCCAGTCGGTGACCACGACCGGCGTCCAGTCCTACGGCGAAGACGCAACGCTGAACGGTAACTACGCGACCGCCGACAGCCTATTCAGCGTGGCCGGGGCGACCACTCTCAGCACCGACGCGACCGTGTCGACTGGCTCTGGCGCCATCACCTTCTCGAGCTATGTGGACGGCGCGTTTAATCTCACGGCCAACTCCACCGGTGCCACCACCTTCGGCGGCGTAGTCGGTGGATCGACGCCTCTGACGAGCCTCACCACCAACGCTGGCGGCACGGTCAGCCTCCAGTCGGTGACGACGACCGGTGCCCAGCAGTACGGCGAAGCCGCCACGC
>JBAXUW010000288.1:0-3700 GCA_037129495.1 Planctomycetota bacterium
AGTCCGTCAACTACGGATCAGTTGCGAAGGGCCATTGGCGGGGCTATCTTTTATCCGTGGACGTCGAGCGTGCGGCGGGACAGCGACAGCAGTCCGAAGCCGCCCCCCTCAGCGCAGAAGACCGCTGCCGTCACGCAGGGAGCCCCAAGTCGTTTGTTATAAAATCGATTCGCAGGGTGCGATAGCACAACTGCGTCACTCACCAAGGGGCCATGCAGTGAGACTTTTCATTCGTTCCGGTCTTCTCGCGGCCGCGGTGGCGCTGACGGCGGTCGTCGCTGGCGGAGTTTCCTCGACCGCGGCGCCCCCGGCGGCAGAGGCACCGCGGCCCAACGTGATCGTCATCCTCGTCGACGATATGGGATTCTCCGATCTCGGCTGCTACGGCTCCGAAATCCCGACCCCCAACATCGATGCCCTCGCGGCCAGCGGGCTGCGATTCACGCAGTTCTACAACTCGGCGCGGTGCAGCCCGACGAGGGCCGCGCTGCTCACCGGTCTCCATCCGCACCAGGCGGGCATGGGACACAACGAAGAGAAGATCCTGCCGGCATCGCAGGGCACCTACGGTCGGCTGCACGAACGCTGCGTGACGCTCGCCGAGGTGCTCGGATCCTCCGGATACCACACATCGATCGTCGGCAAGTGGCACGTTGGCCAGCCGAACGATACCCCGCCCGAGGCCCGCGGCTTCCAGCGGACGGCGGCGTGTGTGGGACAGCTCTCCTTCCCGAGGGAACGCTCTCCGGAATCTGCAAAGTGGGTCTATCTGGACGGCCGCAAGGTGGCCGCCGATTCGCCGGAGGTGGGCGAGGGAGACTGGTACTCGACGTTCATGTTCACCGACTGGTCGCTTCGGTTCCTCGACGATGCGCGCTCAAAGGGCAGACCGTTCTTCCAATACATCGCGCACTGCGCCCCCCACTTTCCGCTCAAGGCACCCGCGGACGCCATCGCGAGGCACCGCGGGAAATACCTTGCAGGTTGGGATGCGCTCCGCGCCGAGAGGCACCGCAGGCAGATCGCGATGCGGCTCGTCGATGCCCGGTGGCCGCTTTCGCCACGGCCGCCGGAGGTGCCAGCCTGGGATAGTCTCGACCCCGCGGAGCAGGACCGCTTCGACCACATGATGGCCGTCTACGCCGCGATGATCGACTGCATCGACCAGAGCGTGGGCCGCCTCGTCGCCGGCCTCAAGGAGCGTGGGCTGTACGACAACACGCTCATTCTGCTGCTCAGCGACAACGGTGGCAACGCGGAATCGGGGCCGCAGGGCATCGCCGAGGGCGAGCCTCTCGGCGGACCCGACAGCCGGGTCACTCTCGGCATGGGTTGGGCCACGCTCAACAACACCCCGTTCCGCGGGTACAAGCACTTCACCCACGAGGGTGGCATTGCGACGCCGCTGATCGTGCACTGGCCGGCCAGCATTCCCGCGGCGCGGTGCGGCGGGTTCGAACGGCAGCCCAGCCACGTCATCGACATCCTGCCCACGGCGCTGGAAGCGACCGGCACGGCGTATCCGACCGAGTACAACGGCCGCCGTATCCTACCGGCGGAGGGGATCAGCCTGCTGCCCGCCTTCAGCGGCGACACGCTGCACCGGCTCAAGCCGCTCTGCTGGATGCACGAGGGTAACCGCGCGATCCGCAGCGGCGACTGGAAGGCGGTCTCGACGTTCAAGGGCCGGTGGGAACTCTACAACCTCGCCGCCGATCGCACGGAGCAGCACGACCTCTTCGCGGAGCGGACCGACCTGGCGGAGATGCTGGTGCGGCAGTGGAACGACTGGGCGGCCACAACGTTCGTCGACGAATGGACAGGCTCGGTGTACGACGTCGCTGGCAACACCGTCGAAACGAACGGGCCACAACAGAATGGGGCAGACCCGATCCGCGCCTCCTCCACGGCACCCGTGCCCGCAACGGCTTCATCGCCCGCGGCGGCGGCCGGGCCGATCTCACTGGCCTGGCACGATGCCCGCGAGTTCACCGTCGAGGGCCGCGGGTTCGCCGACACTGAAGGCCGGTGGGATCGACTGCCAGCTCGGGCCAAGGGCGTTGTCCCGCCCGATGTCTGGAAGCTCTCCAAGAACACCGCTGGCGTCTGCGTGCGGCTGGTCACCGACGCTCGGGAAATCCACGCCGACTGGGACGGCGGCGATGGAATGTGGCACATGCCGCCGGCGGGCGTGAGCGGGCTCGACGTGTACGAGCGGGCGGCCGCGGGCGGCTGGAGCTACGTTGCCACAGGCATACCGAAGAAGGAACGCACGGTCCGTCGGATCGTCGGCGACCGGCCCGGCGTCGAGACCGAGTATCTCATCTTCCTGCCGCTCTACGCGGACGTGACGGACCTGAAGCTCGGCTTCCCGGTCGGTGCGAAGGTCGCGGCCGCGCCACGGCGGCCCGCGGGGGAGAAGCCGATCGTCTTCTACGGCACCTCCGTCACGCAGGGCGGCTGCGCGTCGCGGGCGGGCATGAGCCATGCCGCCATCCTCGCGCGGCGGCTCGACCGCGAGGTGATCAATCTCGGCTTCAGCGGCTCCGGCAGGATGGAGCCCGCCCTAGCCGATTGCATCGCCGGCATCGACGCCTCGGTCTACGTACTCGAATGCCTGCCAAACCTGACCATCGAGATGGTCAGGGATCGCATCGACCCGTTCGTCCGCCGCTTGCGGCGCGATCACTCTTTGACCCCGATCCTGCTGGTCGAAAACCTAGCCATGCCGACCGAGGCCCCGCAAAACGAGGCGCTACGGGAGGTTCGAGACCGGCTGCTGGCCGACGGCGTCACCGGCCTGCACTATCTGCCGAGCGTCAACTGCCTGCACACCGGCGGTGAGGAGGGCACCGTCGACGGGGTGCATCCGACCGATCTCGGGTTCGTCCGCATCGCGGAAGCCTACGAGCCGTTGCTGCGGAAACTGCTTGGCGCGGCATCACCGCTGACCGCGAGCGGTCGAACGGGAAAATGAATCGGGCCGTCGGCAACATCAGCCGTTGGGGATGCCCGAACGACCGATGTTTTCCAGGAAATCTCCATGCGGCGAAGGGGTAACTGCTCTGGCGAATCGCGGCGGAGTTTCCACTTGTCTGCCCCAACTGTGGCGGCGTCATTCGGCTCATTGCGTTCAGACCGTTTCCCGAGTGCAAAACCACCCATGGCCTTCGCACTCTTGGCAACCTCCGGTTGCTGCAAAACTTCCTGTCCGCAATCCAAACCGATCAGGAAGTTCGTCGCGCACGTCAACGAACGGGTCGAACCGCTTCCGGTGTCACCCGCCCGTGGGCCACCCACGGAGTGGGACAACCTCGCCGGCTTGGAATTACTTCTTCAACGCTTCGCCGAGAAACGTGAACAAGGCCTTTGTCGAGGGATCGTCGGCGATGCCGAGGTTGGCGTTGATCTGGTCGTGATTCGTTTCCTTCGCGCCGAAAACCGTCGCGACGACGCCGGCTGCGCTGAGGACCGAGCCGAGCCGTTCGGCCTGGGCGGTGGTGTTTGGATCGTCGGCGACATGGAGCAGCAAGAACGGCGGAATTCCTTTGTTGCGGGCCACATGATTGACGGCGGAGAAATTACGGTGCTTCTCGGGGGCGTTGCCGAATTTTTGGTAGTGGCCGAACTTGGGGTCGGGCTGATCAATCGCCTTACGACGCGCGGCGGCCGTCTCGATGATCAGCGGCACGTCGTACGT
>JBAXUW010000289.1:0-3657 GCA_037129495.1 Planctomycetota bacterium
TCGATCGACGCGGGATCGAGCACGAGCAGCCGCAGGTCGACGGTGTCGAGCCCCTTCACGTCTTTGTTGCGCGACCGGCTCAGGCAGAAGACCTGTGGACCCCGGGCCACGGCCACCCGGCCGGCCTGCGCAACGCGGCCCTTCACGAGCCGCCAGGGCATCGGCATCTCGAGCATCACGCGGTCTCCCGCCCGCCACGTGCGCGTGATCGCGAAGAACCGGTCGCCGGCAGGCTCGGCCGCCGCGGCTCGTTCATCGTTGACCGCGACCGTTGCCCCCTGGCACCAGCGGGGGATCCGCAGCCGAAGCGGAAACTCGGCGGGCCGTGCGGGGTCGATCCTGAGCACGACGCGGCCCGACCGCGGATAGTCGGCCTCCTGCCGGATCTCGACCTTCACTTCATCAAGCAAGAGCGACGCCTGCGAAGACGCGTAGAGATTGACGGCCACGCCCCCGTCGGTCTGGTAATAGACGAGGCTCGGCAGCTCGGCCACGATGCGGCGGTAGTTGCAGGGGCAGCAGTAGGTATCGGTGCCGTAATAGGCACGCGGGCCGTCGAACGGCGTGTAGTAGCGGATGCGGCGGCCGTCGGGCGACTGGGCCGCGAAGAGCGCGTTGAAAATCGCCCGCTCCATGATGTCGCCAGAACGGCCGTCACCATCCCGACGCAGGCAGTCGTCCATGAGCCGCAGGAGATACGCCGTCATGCAGGTCTCGCCCAGGTTGATCGTGCCCTGCTGCGTGTCGTGCCAGCACTCGTGGTCGCCACAGGCCCCGGTGATAACCAGGCCGTTCTGCCGGGTGAGGAAGTCGACGGCCGTGCGGAGCTGCGCGAGCAGCCTGTCGTCGGTCGCACGGAGAGGCTCGAGCCGCCGCAGCTGCGACTGGGCCAGGGCGTGGTCGACGAAGGCGTAGGCATGCCCGTCGACCTTGCCCCACCGGCCGCGGATGATTGGCAGTTTCCATTCGGGCAGCCGCCGGTGCTCCACGACGAACTGCCGGTACTTCGGATCGCCCGAGGCCACCGACAGCCGCAGCAGGGCCAGATCGAGCCCCGTGGTGGCGGTGTCGTTCGAGACCGTTTGATCGCCCAGATCCCGGTCGGGGTGAGCGCGAAGCCTCTCCATGACGAGGTCGCCGATCTTCGTGGCGGCCGCCAGCGAGGGCTTCTCTTCGAAGAGGTTGAAATCGCTCGTGAGCGCATGGATCAGATACGCCATCTCGTGCGTATCCCAGAGCCTCTCGATGCGGCTCTCGGGCACCATGATGCCGAGGTAACCATCGGGCTCCTGCGTCGCGATTGCCGCGGCAACCGTCCGCTTCTTGAGGTCGAGCACGCGGGCGTCGCCGGTATGGGCGGCCATGTAAACGAGGCTGTCGATCAGCATCCCCAAGCCGATGAAGCCGTCCTTGCGATTGCGGTTGATGAACGGCTGGACGAAGTCCCGCTCGATGTTGATCGCCAGCAGGTTGTTGTCGACGGTGACACCGATCCGCCGACCGATCTCGCCCCCCAGCCTGACCTTGCCCGGCTCCAGCGGGATGAATGGTTCCGCGGCACCACTGTCGACGGCCACGAGGAACGCAACGGCACCGCAGCAGACGAGCGCCGCCAGGCAACGCAACGACAGCGGTCGCTGCCACCGGCCAAGAACGAGCGCACGCATCAAGGGCACTCCTTCAATAAACCTCTAGCGTCCGCGATGCCGCCCTGCGAGGGAATAGCCAAACCTGCTGAATGCATGGCTTTTCCTGCACGGGCGACACCGCATCACGGCCGCTGCTTGGTGGTCATCGACTTGAGATAAGCGGTCGGCGAGACGCCTTCGAACCGTTTAAAGGATCGGGAGAGCTGGAACTCGCTCGAGTAGCCGAGCCGGCGGGCCACCTCCCTGACGGTGAGCCGCTCGTTGACGAGCAGTTTCTTGGCGGTCTCGATCTTCACGCGGACGATCGTGCGGTGAGGCGACTCTCCGGCCAGCGGCGAATACGCATGGGCGAACGATGAAGGGCTGAGCCCCACGTGCGCGGCAAGCTGGGCCACCCGCAACGGCTCGTCGATCCTGGAGCGGATGTAGCGTTCGACCCGCTGGGCCAGGCTGTCGGCGTCGGCTGAGTCGGCAGTCTCCCGCACCAGCCGCAGCCGCGGCTCGATCTGCTGCGACGTGGCGACGAGGCCGATGAGCTCGAGGAACTCGGCCTGGGCCCGGAGGGCATGGCCGGGCCGGCGGTAGTGCACATGCCGGCTCACCTGTCGCAGATGGCCGGCGATGAGTATGTCGGGATCGAGCAGGTGGCAGAAGCCGCCGTCGGCGGTGAGGTCGAGGAATGTCCGTTCGAGCTTCCCGGAGAGCGAGAAGATCACCCACGACTCATACTGTGAGCCGGCCCTCGTCTGCCATTCGTAGTACCGCAGCTTCGGCCGGTAGAGGGCTGCGGTGCCGGCCTTGCGGGTGAACGCGTCTCCGTTGCCGATGCGTTGCCGCTGGTCGCTGTGGGTAATGTCGAGCACCCATCCCGGCCACCGCGACGGCACCCAGCGGGTCTTCAGGAACGGCGTGAGGCCGTCGTTGGCCGAGACCAAAACGGCCTCGAGCCGCTGATCCTGCGCAGTGAGGTGGCCGCCGAGTCGCATGGGATGCGGGGAGATCAGGTGCAGAAAATGACATGCCTGCGCACAGAATATGCATTTTCCGCCCAGAAAGCGACCGGCGACCGTGATGAAAAAGGTATCGGCCGTCAACGAGCAGGCACGGGCGGATGATCGCAGATTACCAATCTGCGGCTACAAGTAGGTGCAGATTGTCAATCTGCACACCGTCGCATCGACACGTAGCCGCAGATTGGCAATCTGCGCTCCCGCCACTATGCTGCTCCGTGACATATCACACTCGGAGAGAAGCCTATGCCACGCGTCCTTGCGACCCTCGTCTTTCTCCTCGCGGCCATGCAGGCGGCGCTGGCGGCAGCGGCAGCCCCGGCGGTCGAGCCGGTGCTCAGCCATGAGATCGTGCGGGCCACCGAGGAGGCGCGGCGGAACGGCGAGGCCTCGTTCATCCCGCTGAAAGATGGCTCGCTGCTATTGCTCTACGGGGCCCACTCCAAGCCGGGCGACTGGGACCGCGGCGAGATCCGCCAGATCCGCTCCCGCGACGGCGGCAAGACCTGGTCTGAGCCGGAGACCGTCTTCAGCGATCCCAAGCGGTCGCTCTTCCAGTGTTCGATGGCCCGGCTGCCGAGCGGCGACCTCGGCCTCACCCACTCGTCCCTCGCCAACGGCACCGACGCGATCAAGGTGTTTCGCCGGTCGAGCGACGAGGGGAAGACCTGGTCGGATCCGATCGTCATCAGCGACAAGGAGTATGCCTACACGACCGGCCCGTGGGACAAACTCTACGTCCTCCAAAGCGGCCGGCTGATCGCGATTCTGCATTGCAATCTCAAGCCCGACGCCAAGAAGCAGGGCGGGCCGCTCGGCAGCTACACGGTCTCTTCCGACGACGACGGCTAGTTCGACTTTTGCAGTTTTTGAGGGGCGATTCCCCGGCCGAAACTGCCATCTAAAAAGCGGCGAGCCTCCTTCACAGTGAATGGACTTCTACCCCCATTCACTCTGAGCAAGGAGGCTCGCCGTGGATCTTGTACCCGGATTCCAGG
>JBAXUW010000029.1:0-22581 GCA_037129495.1 Planctomycetota bacterium
CGGTTCGTCGATGACCGATTCTGGCTGGTGGGCTCGGCCTTCGTCATGCTGGTCAGGCTTGTCATTGGTCTGCCGGCTGATCTGTGGGGCGTGGAAGAACTCGGCAATCCGGCCGACTACGGTCCGCTGCTCTTCTTCCCGCAGTTCGGGGAAGATTGGTAGAGCCAGCGTCTCTTCGGCGGCCAATTCCGTTTGGGGTAGGTCGCCCTTCTGCCAGCCAAGAAACTCAAAGCACTGCTGCAAATGGCAGGGGACGGGGTAGTAGATCTCCGAGCCGACGCCGCACTTTGCCAAATGTGCCCGCAGGGCGTCACGCTGGTTGCCCGGTGCGCGAACTACGAATTGATTCCAGACATGCCGGCCGCGCGGCTCGTCGCCGGGAACGACCAGTTGACCCGCCAGATCGTAGTCGGCAAAGAGTTGCTGATAGCGGGCTGCATTGACCTGCCGTGCGGTCGTCCAGGCATCGAGGTGCGGTAGCTTCACGCGAAGCACCGCGGCCTGCAGCGAGTCGAGGCGGCTGTTGATGCCGATAATCTTGTGATAATACCGCGGCTCCATGCCGTGCACACGGAGGAGTCTGAGCGTCGCGGCAATGTCGTCGCGAGTGGTCGTGAGGAAGCCGCCGTCGCCGGCTCCGCCGAGATTCTTTGTGGGGTAGAAGCTAAAGCAGCCGATGTCGCCGAGCCCGCCGGAGCAGCGGCCGTGCCAGGTCGAGAGGATCGACTGGGCGGAGTCCTCAACCAGGGGAATGCCGGCGGCCTTCGTGATCGGGAGCAGCGCGTCCATGTCGGCGGTGCGGCCAAAGAGATGGACGGGGATGATCGCCTTTGTCCGCTTGCTGATCTTCTTCTGCACGTCGGCGGGATCGATCAGATAGGTGACGGGATCGATATCTGCAAAGATAGGTACCGCGCCCAACCGCGTGACGGCGCTGGCGGTGGCAAAGAAGGTGTAGCTGGGGAGGATCACCTCGTCGCCCGGCTTGATGTCGAAAGCCATGAGTGCCAACAGGAGTGCGTCGCTGCCGGAGGCGCAAGAAATCACGTGCGGCACCCCGAGCGCCTGCGCGAGGTCGGCCTCCAGATCGTTGACGTCGGGGCCAAGCACGAATTTCCCCGATTCGCAGACGCGATCAAGGGCTGCCCGAATGTCTTCGCGGAGCACGGCATACTGACGGTCAAGGGCGAGGAGCGGCACGGCGGGCAGGAACGCGGTCGCGGAGGCGCCGGTCTCGCTGGTGGCCGGAGTTACGGCGACTTGGACGGCGGCTTGTTTGGTGTGGGACAAGGTTAACGAGGCGGGTGAGCGGGTCATAATGTTCAGATCTCCTGAGCCGGAAGCGCGAAGGCATCTTGGCAGGCAGGTGATTCCGCTGCCGCACCACGCTTCAACGTCGGGATCGTCACACTTGCCACATTCACTACAGTCAAACTCACGACAAATAGCTAAAACGGTTCCGGCCAAGTCTCCAGCATCTCGGTCCCAACCGAAGACCGTGGAATAGGAAACCGCGGGAATCGGCGTCAAGATCAAGGAAAACTCCTGGTAAATCCGGTGGAATGGGTAGCTACGGGAAAGTGTGGTGTTTTCCCGAGGTTTGACACCCGCCCCACCTTGCCCATAAATTCACCGGGTTGCCTATTCTCGTTGAAGAGCCCGCGCGTGCACGTGTGGGACAGCGAGCGGAATGTGGAGTTGTGCGGTCTGCGGTACACCCTGTGGAACTGCAACTGCTGGTTGGATGGGATCCACGACACTCATTGATCTGGGGCCGATTGCCCAGCGACTCGGCTTGCCGGCAGCCGCGGTCGAAACTGCCGTGCGCCTGCTTGATGAAGGGAACACCGTTCCCTTCATCACCCGCTACCGGCGCGATCAGACTGGTGGCCTTGATGAGGTTGGCATCCGCCTGATCGCTGAAAGCGTGGGCCGCGCCCGCCAATTGGCCGATCGCAAGCAGACTATCCTGCGAACGATTCAAGGCCAGGGGAAGCTTACGCCTGAGTTGGAAGCGAGGATCGCCGGAGCTTCAAGCTTGAAGCCACTCGAAGATCTCTACCTGCCGTTCAAACCCCGCAAACTCTCGTTGGCGGAGGTAGCTAGGCAGCGGCGGCTGGAGCCGTTGGCCCGTGAAATCCTTGCGGCCGATCCCACCGCCATCGACCTCGATAAGCGGGCCGCCGATTTTCTTGACGCGGATTCGCAGGTGACGAGCGTGGCCGATGTTCTACTCGGCGTCGGGCACATCATCGCCGACGAATTGAGTGAACATGCCGACGTTCGGCAGCGACTGCGAGGTATCCTGCACAAGCAGGCACGCCTCACTAGCCAGCGGGTCGAGAGCCCTGGCAAGGCCCAGTCGAAGGATGAAAAGCATTTTCGTGACTTCTTCGACTACGCCGAGCATGTCCAGCGGGTGCCGCCCCACCGCGTGCTAGCGATCAACCGTGGCGAGCGGGCGAAACTCCTCAAAGTGAGGATCGACGGGCCAGCGGAAGAAATACAGGCTGCTGCCGAAGAGATGTTGGTAGCGGTAGGCCATCCCCACGCCGATTTTCTCAAGGGCTGCGTTCGCGATGCGCTCGCTCGACTCGTGCTGCCGAGCCTCGAACGCGAACTCCGCCGAGAAATGACCGATTATTGTGAGGCGCATGCCGTCGAGGTGTTTGCGCGCAACCTCCGCAATCTGCTGCTGCAGCCCCCGATCGCTGGCCGCCGCGTGCTGGCACTCGACCCTGGCTTCAAGAGTGGCTGTAAGGCAGTGGTGATCGACGAAGGTGGTAGTCCGCTGGAGCATGCAGTGCTCCACATCATCGGTAAAGCGGAGAAGCGGGCTGCCGCCGCGGAGAAGATTGTTGAGATGCTCGCGACGCATTCCTGCACGGTCGTGGCCATTGGCAACGGCACGGCCGGACGCGAGACTGAGGCCCTGGTGGCCGAACTGGTCGCCGGTCGACTGCAGGAGCTTGATGTTGCCTACGTCATTGTCAACGAGGCGGGAGCGAGCGTGTATTCGACTAGCGGCTATGCCCGCGAAGAACTGCCCAACCACGAAGCCGCCGTCCGCGGTGCGATTTCAATTGGCCGGCGGCTGCAGGATCCCCTCTCTGAACTGGTGAAGATTGAGCCCGCCAACATTGGCGTGGGGCTCTACCAGCACGACGTCAAGGCGCGGCATCTGCATGCTTCGCTCGATACCGTGGTGGAGAGCTGTGTAAACTACGTGGGTGTCGATGTGAATACGGCTAGCCCAGCGCTGCTCCGCTATGTGTCGGGCCTGAATCAGACGACGGCCCGTAACCTGCATGAATGGCGGGCCAAGAACGGTCCGTTTACGTCCCGCCGGCAGTTCCTCGATGTACCTGGCTTCGGTGAGGCGGCATTTATCCAGGCGGTGGGGTTCCTCAAGATTAGCGGTGGGGTCGAGCCGCTCGACTCCACATGGATCCATCCTGAGAGTTATGAGGTGGCCGGAAAGGTGCTGGAGCGGCTGAATGGATCTCGGGAGGATCTGGTTTCGCGTCAGCAGGCGGATGCGATTGCGGAGCGGGCGGCGGCCCTCGACCTCGACGCGCTCTCGGGTGAACTCGGAGTGGGGCGGCTCCTTCTGGCAGATATCGTCGAGCAACTGGCCCGGCCCGGCAGAGATCCCCGTGAAGACCTGCCGAAGCCCTTCTTCAAGAAGGGCGTGCTGAAGCTCGAAGATCTCCAGCCCGGCATGGAACTGCTCGGCTCCGTGCTCAACGTAGTTGATTTTGGCGCCTTTGTAGACATCGGCCTGCATGATAGCGGGCTTGTGCACATCAGCCATCTCTCGAATCAATACGTGCGGGATCCGCACGATGTGGTGAGCGTTGGTCAGGTTGTCCGGGTGTGGGTGCTCGAGATTGATAAGGGACGCCGTCGGGTTGCGCTGACGATGATCGCTCCGGGCACGCCCCGGCAGCAGGAGCGGCCACCGCGGCAGGGCGGGCGACGGCAGGGCCAGCAAGAGGGCCAGGCGGAAGGGGCTGGCCAGCAGGGGCGTCGCTCACGCCGGCCTGATGATCGTCCGCCGCGGGTAGCGGCTGCCGGAGTACCGGCCAACGGAGTACCGGCCAACGGAGTACCGGCCAACGGTGCTTCTGGACCGCCGTCGGCACCGCGTGCTGAGCGGCAGCAGGGAGGTGCTGGCCGCCGCGGCCGTCCACCGCAGCGCGAGCATGGGCCGCGTGTCTTTACGGCCACTGCGAAGAAAGTCACCAAGCCCCTCACCACAAAGATGAAAGAGGGCAAGGAACCGCTGCGAACATTCGGCGACCTCAAGCAGTTTTTCACCACCCGCGAAGATTCACCAGCAGATGGCAGCGATGGCCAGTCCAAAGCCGAGGGCTGAGTGGGAAGAATGTCCACCAGCGGTTCAACGTTCGCGAAACGTGATCCGGCCCTTGGTGAGGTCGTAGGGTGAGAGTTCGATCTTTACCTTATCTCCCGGCACGATGCGGATGAAGTTTTTTCGCATCTTGCCAGCGACATGCGCGTTGACAATGTGGCCACCTGTGATTTGGACGCGAAACCGCGTGTTGGCGAGGGCCTGAGTAACGACCCCTTCTACCTCGAGAGCCTGTTCTTTTTCCGGCATGGGTTTCCTTGCTGTCGCCGTGGGCTCACGGCATCGAATAAACGAAACGGACGCTTGATCGTAGCCCCGGCCCGCGAAACAGTCCAGCCGCGGCCCAGATCAGGCATCATCGCCGACGGCCTGCGGGGCCGAACCCGAGGCCTTCCAGCGAAGATAGGCGTCGAAGAAGCCGTCGAGATTACCGTCGAGCACGCTCTGGAAATTGCCGACATAATGGCCTGTCCGTTGATCTTTGACCCGCTGATCTGGGTGGAGAAAGTAGTTGCGGATCTGTGACCCGAAGCCGACCTTCGGCTGCTGCTTGTAGCGGGCGAGCTGCTCAGCCTCCCGCTTTTCCTCCTCCAGGCGGGCGATGCGGGACCGGAGCATTTTGATCGCGGTGGCCCGGTTCTTGTGTTGGCTCCGCTCGCTCTGGCACTGCACGACGATGCCGGTCGGGAAATGCGTGAGCCGGATAGCGCTTGATGTCTTGTTGACATGCTGGCCGCCAGCCCCGCTGGCCCGGAAGACATCCTCACGGATATCCTCATCGCGGAGTTCTACCTCGGTGTCGTCGTCGGCAATCTCGGGTGCGACATCGACTGCGGCAAAGCTTGTCTGCCGCTTGCCCTCAGAGTTAAAGGGGCTGATCCGAACGAGCCGGTGGATGCCCATCTCCCCCTTGAGATAGCCGTATGCGCACGGCCCTCGAATAGCGATCGTCGCGCTTTGGATGCCGGCGACTGCGTCGTCTTGCCGGTCGAGAAGCTCGACGGTGTAGTCGTGCTTGCTCGCCCAAGCCGAATACATCCGCAGGAGCATTTCCGCCCAGTCGTTGGCGTCTGTGCCGCCGTCGCGGGCGTGGAATGAGACGAGCGCGTCGCTGGAATCGTGCGGGCCGGAGAGCAGCGAGGCAAGCTCTAGGCTGTCGACGAGTTTCTCCAGCCGGTCAGCCTCCTGAGCAAGCTCTGGTTCCAGGGAGATTTCCTCGCGGGCCAATTCCTCAAGCGCCTCAAGATCGCGGCTGACAGCAAGCGCCTCGTCGAGCGGCTTAAGGATCGTGTTGACGATCTTCAACTCAGCGACAGTAGCCTGGGCCGTGGCCGTATTGTTCCAGAATTCCGCCTGACCCATGGCGTCTTCCAGCCGACCAACCTTTGCCTTGCGTCCCTCCCAGTCAAAGAGAGTCCCGCAGCCGTAGCAGTCGGGCCCGGATGGTTTCAGCGCGGTTTAAAAGAGCAGTATCCATGACATTGACTATAAGCGTCTCGGCCCATTGCGCACAGGTGAGGGACTTTAAACGGCCTTTGTCACGGAAAGTGAGCGGCGGGCTTTCGTGGTTGTGGGTGTGGCTGACGGGCCGCTGAGCATGGCAAACGCGTTGGCCAGTGGCACCCGCACGGACGGCTGCAACACGGGCGGCTTGATGGCCGCTGCCGGCTTCGGCGGCTGGCCAACGTTGGCGTTGCGGACCGGGTGGCATCTGAGCCATACACCTGCGAACCATCGACAAAGGTGGTGATCGAGTTCACCTGCTGCCGGCGGGGCGACGAGCGGCTGCGGGGCGGAAGGCCGCGGAGTCGAGCAGAGGTTTCGCAAGCAGAGACAGCAATTCCGATGCCATTACGCCCGAGCGATCTGGCTGCCAGGCAGCCGGCGAATCAGCCGGCGCATTTCGAGCACGCCGATCGTGGCCAGCACCTGCGATGCTGCCAGGCCGCTGGCATCAACGACAGCGTCGATCATGACCGGCTGCGAGCCGCCTCCGGCAAGGGTGTCGTAGGCATCGAGCACCTGCCGTTCGATGTCGCCCAGCTGTAATTCCGCCGCACTTTTCACCGCCCGACCGTCGGCCGAGATCGTAGTTTCAAAGAGTGGGCCAAACTCCTCCAAGATATCGTCCACACTCTCGACGAGTTTTGCACCGTCGCGGATCAGCTTGTGGCAGCCTCGCGACATTCGGCAGTCGATTGCCCCTGGCACGGCAAACACCTCACGGCCCTGCTCGCTCGCGAGCCGCGCCGTGATCAGGGCCCCCGAACGGTCCGCGGCCTGAACGACCACGACACCTAGCGAGAGTCCTGAAACGATCCGATTGCGCTGCGGAAATGTGCCGGGCAAGGGCTCCATGAGCGGCGGTAATTCGCTGATCACGGCACCCGAGTCGATCACCTCGCGGGCCAGATCAGCATGCTCGGGCGGGTAGATATTGAGAACGCCACTGCCGAGTATAGCGAGCGTCCGCCCGCCCGCCCCAAGCGCCCCGCGATGGGCGGCGGCGTCGATGCCTCGCGCCAGGCCACTGACGACTGTATAGCCGGCGCGGGCGAGGCTCGCGCCGAGCTGCTCGGCAACTTTGAGGCCATAGGCCGTGGCATGACGGGCGCCGACGATGGCCACGGCCAACGCATCGCTCTGGACGATAGTGCCGTGGACAAAGAGCAGGCCGGGAGGATCATCAATCCGCGAGAGCAGGGCAGGGTAGGTGGGCGATCCTTCGAGAATGATGTCAACGCCACGTTTTTTGCAGAGCGCGATCACCTCATCGGGAGCCGGATTGTGGGCGAGCGTGGGGATCAGCTTGGAGAGCTTGGGGCCGATCCTCTCGACCGTGGCGATCTCTGCTGGGCTGGCTGCAAAGACCGCCTCCGGAGAGCCGAATCGCTCAAGCAAAAGCCGCCGGAGGCGGGAGCCAATACCGGGCACACAGGCGAGACGGACGTGGTCGCGGAGTTCAGCGGACGACATAGCAGCAAGTGCTCCAGACGTGAACATTTGTCACGTTGTAGCGGGCTGGCCGCGATCCGTCAAACCAGACTGAGCAGGAAGGCCATCAAGCAGAGTTGCGTGTGGCCAGTCGCTGCGGGCGCCTCGGTCTGAAGGACTTCAGGTGGCGCACTTCAGTTCGGCCAAGTACTGCGCGGTGTTTACAAGCCGCTCCCAGTTTTTCTCGACATACTCTGGAGGCCCGCCGCTCACCGCCACAAACTGCGCTACCTGCTCGGTCGGCACCATCTCGATGGCGTCCCAAGGACAGACCTTCAGGTCGTAGAGATTCGACTTCTTGCCAGGAATGTGGACGCAAACCTCGCAGCCCACGCAGCGTTCAAGGTCGATCTCGCACCAGCTCTGTAGATTTTGGAATTTATCGTATTGCTGCAACTTTAAGATGCAGTCGACCGGGCAGATTTCCAGGCACGACTCACAGCCCGTGCAATTATCGGCGTTGATGACCGCCAATTCCTTCGGTAGCTTTTTGCGGGGACCTGCTTTAGCCATGGTGTTTTTATTCGGCAGAGGGGGGCGTCGAACGAGAGAGTTATTATCCTAGCCGCCCCCGGCAAACCGTCCAAATCAGGTGGCCAGAAGCGGAAAAATCGCCTCTTCAGACCGATTCGCCGCGGACGAGATCCTCGGGGGTTTGCCGGCCGCGGACGAGCCTGGCCTGGCCGCCGTCGATCAGCACCTCGGCTGGCAGCGGCTTCGAGTTGTAGTTGCTGGCCATCACGAATCCATAGGCACCGGCGATCTCGATGACGAGAAAGTCGCCCACCTGGGCCGGCGGCAGCGAGCGCGAGGCCACGAAGCCGCCGTCGGTCTGCGTGAAAATATCTCCCGACTCGCAGAGGGGCCCACCCACCGCCACCTCTTCGGCTCCTGCCGTGATCCCGGCCGTAGCGTCGGCCGGACAGAGGCTCATCGGATGGTAGGAGCCGTAGAGCACAGGCCGCGCCAGCGTGTTGAAGCCGGCGTCAACGAGCAGGTATTTTCTCGCGCCCTGGGTTTTGATCGCGCGAACTTCGGTCACGACGAAGCCCGACTCGGCGGTGAGATACCGGCCCGGTTCAATCTCAAGGCGGATCCGGTGGCCGAAGCGATCTTCGAGTTTCTTGCGAGTCGTATTCCATAACTCAAAGTAGCCGCCCAGGTCGGCATGCACTTCGTCTGGCTTGTAGGGCACCGGCAGACCCCCGCCGGCGCTGATCATTGTGAGCGACCGACCGATCTCGATGGCGACCCGTTCAAGGGCGCCGGCCACCTCGGCGAGATGCACGAGGTCGGTGCCGCTGCCGATGTGCATGTGCAGGCCGCTCACCGAGAGCCCCGCCCATTCGGCGCGACGCAGTACCTCGGGAATCTCCTCGTGCCAGATGCCATGCTTCGAGCCCTCACCACCGGTGTTGGTCTTCTGGCTGTGTCCATGGCCGAAGCCAGGGTTGACCCGAAGCGTGACATTCGCGCCAGGCACTCGTTCGGCCAACTGCTCGAGCATGTCGGCCGAGCCGCAGTTGACATGAATACCGAGCGTGGCAACCGCGTCGAGGCTCACGCGGTCAAAGATGTCGGCCGTGTAGACGATCGGGTGCACTGAGGGGAGCGCTGAAGTAATCGCGGCGGGTAGGCCGACGGCCGTGGCGGTGCGATCAGTGTGGGCTGGATAGCCCGCCCTCAGGGCCCGATGAATCTCGCCAGTGCTCACGGCGTCGACCACCACGCCCTCCTGGCGGATGAGGTTGAGCACCGCCAGATTCGAGCAGGCCTTCTGGGCGAAGCGGATCGTATCCCAAGCCGCGAGGTCGCGGCAGCGCCGCCGGATGATCTCAGCATCGTAGGCATAGAGCGGCGTCCCATACTCGCGGGCAAGGTCTGCCACGTCGACGCCGGCGATCTGCCGGCGGATGCAGGCGGATACTGCTGTGGCAGCCTGGTCAGCCGCTGCAGAGGCGTGGTGGTTTGCTGAGGTGGAGTTGTTGGTGATCACAGCAGAGCTTTGAGGAAGAGGACGAAGAGGAAGACGACCTAGAGGTGAGGACGAAATCGGCCGCTGTCGGCAGATCGCATCAACGAGCGGCCCCTGGAATCGGAAATCCGTTGGGGATCTGCAGACCGGGGGGCATGCCCAGACCGTCGCCCTCTTGGCCGCCGGCCCCTGTTGCCGTCACCACCTGTCGCATTGCCGCCCCATCTGCTGACAAACGAATGGCGATGCCTCGATCGATCGGTCGCAACAGAAGTTTGACATTTCCACTTTCTTTGTTTCCTGGAGCATCGCCTCCTGCGGTGGCGTCTGCTTCTGCAAGCCCGCCGCCTTGGCTTGCGGCATACGCCAGCACGCGGCCGATCGCCACGTCCACGCCGGCGATCGGCTGGGCCTGCGGATCAGACTTGCCGTCGGGGCCGAGCATCGAGGCGAGCCGTTGCTGCGGATCGCCTCCCGCCATCAGGAAGGCATACTCGGGGGCGATGGCCAGCGTGAGATCGAGTGAGGGACCGTAAGTTTCGGCGGCCTCGGTGCCGCGTAAGTCGACTGTGATCGTGTGGAGATTGGCTTTGCCAACTTTTCCGGAATCGAACTTTACCTCCACGCCGGCGGGCAGGAGACGCTTGCCGTTTTCCTGCGGGACAATCGCCTGTTTGACGCTGGCTGCCAACTCCGCTCCATCTCTCACACGCACACCGGCCGTCACGACCGGCGGCACAGCGCGGCCGTTTTTGCCGGCGTCCTGCTCGGGCGGGTCGACAGAGATCGCTGCGTCGATGCCCCCGGTGGCAAGCACGGATGACGCCACCTCCCGGAGCAGCAGCGAGACTGTCTTTGTGAGCGGATCGTTGCTGGTCGCAGGCAGGGCAAACTCAAGCAGGTTGAGGAACTCGCGGCGGGAGGCCTCGGGCACCAGCTGCACCAAGTGGGCTGAAATCATGTGGGCTGAAATGGCCGGCTGGCCGCCCTCGGCGGCCAGTGGCAGCGGCACCGTGAGCTGTCCCTTGTCGGCGCCTGTCATGGCCAGCGCCAGCGGTGTTCCTGGCAGGGCTACCGTGCGGTTTTCAATGAACAGCCGATCCTTGTCGGCGTCGACTGCAATGCCGAGCGCCAGAGACTCGGTGTTGGTGAGGCCGTCGATCGCTGCGCCGAGCACCTGCGGATCGATCTGCTGCCCCCGCTCGCTGGCGGTGGCCACCTGCATTTCGATGAGCATGCGGAGCTGCTGGCGGAGCCCATCGGGCAGCCGGTGTGGAAAAAGCTGGATGCCGATTGAATAATTTTCTGCCAGGGGAGCAAAGAACGGCGCGGGATCGATCGCCTGCCCGTCGGCCCCCTGCTGCGAGATGATCGCCCAGCCATCCCGTTCCAACACATTGATCGCGATGCCGCTGGGCAGCGTGAGGCTGCGGGCATCGCCAGACTGCTGTGTGGGACCGGTCACGGCCTGCAGTGAATCGAGCAGTTTCTCGAGGCTCTTGACCGGCACGAATCCATGGACGGCGAGCGCGTCGCCGTCGGTCGTCACGACCACACCGAGCGGCCGCTTGACGTCGAGCCCAGCGACGCCGCGGCCCTGCGTGGTCACGAGCAGCAGCGACTCAAGCATGCCCGCCAAGCCTGGCTGACCGACCTGGCCGCCGAGCCAGCCGAATTGCTTCTTGAGATCGGCGTAGCTGTCGCAAGTGACGACGGCGAGCACCGTCTGTTCGGCAGCCCGAGCCGGTGGGCCGCCAGCGAGGCTGCCGACGACCATGCCGACAGCTGTGGCCAAGAAAAAGTGGAAAGCCGGCCCTCGCACTCGGAGGCCACGATGAGTGACAGGCATGAATGGCAGCATCATAAAAGGTTCCTCGCGGATAAAATCTCGGGAGCTAGACTATGGCTTTCAACCGGTATTCTCAACGTTGGGATGTGAGGCGGGTGCCACCGCATGCTGCGCGACACGGAACCCTAAGCTTACCAGCCGCAGATGACATCCTATACTGATCAGTGTATGCAGCCGCTCCCCTCTGGTATCGAGCCCGGCCCCTGGTCGCACTCCCCAGCTGCGCCGGTGGCCTTTCATGCGCGGATTCGACTGCAACTGCTGCTCTTGCTCCTCACGGGCATCACTACCTTTGCCGCGGGCGTGGCTGGCTGGCAGCCAGAACTGCTCGGCTTCGACGACCACTTGAGCGTTGAACTTGCCGGCCACTGGCAGCGGGGGCTGGTCTACATGATCGCGGTGCTGGCGGTGCTGGGGGCCCACGAGGCGGGGCACTTCATCGCGGCCTGGCTGCACCGCATCCCGGCCACACTCCCTTTTTTCATCCCCGTGCCCGTGCTGCTGACCGGAACGATGGGCGCGGTGATCGGCATGGAGGGCTCACGGGCCAACCGCCGGCAGCTCTTCGACATCGCGCTGGCCGGCCCGCTGGCGGGACTGATCGTGGCGATGCCCGTGTTGGCCATCGGACTGTTGACTGGCGAGGCTGCGAAACACAGCCCCTTTGCCATGCCACCGCTGGCCCGCGGCATCCTCGGGCTCATCCGCCCCGATATCGCCGCCCAGGCGACGATTGCGCCAAACGCCCTCTTCATGGCTGGCTGGGTGGGGCTGCTCGTTACCGGGCTCAACATGATCCCGATCAGCCAACTCGACGGCGGGCATGTGAGCTACGCGGTCTTTGGCCGACGAGCCCACTGGATCGCGCGGAGCATACTCGTTGCCGCAATCGCGGCGATCGTGATCCTCGGCCGCACCAACTGGATTGCGATGGTCGTGATCGTGACACTGCTGGGCACCGATCACCCGCCAATCCACAACGACGGCCGGCCGCTGGGCTTGGGCCGGACAATGCTCGGCTTGCTGTCGTTTTTGATCCCGATCGTAACGTTCATGCCCGAGCCGCTGACCCTCCGGTAAAACAGCAGCCGGATGTTGACGATGGAGCCCCGCGATCACACAATTAAAGAGTTCCCCCTTCGACTTTCCAGAGTCGGCATTCCCAGAAGGAAAACCCGTGAACGGCACGCCAAATTTCGTTGAACAGGAAGACCCCGAGGTCTGGTCGGCGATATTCGCGGAGCAGACCCGGCAGCAGGACGGTCTGGAGATGATCGCCAGCGAGAATTTTACGAGTCCTGCCGTCATGCAGGCCGTTGGCAGCGTGCTCACCAACAAATACGCCGAGGGCTATCCTGGCCACCGCTACTACGGCGGCTGCGAGTTTGTCGATAGGGTCGAAAATCTCGCCCGCGAGCGGCTTCAGGCGCTCTTCGGCGCCGAGCATGTCAATGTGCAGCCCCACTCCGGCAGTCAGGCCAACTCGGCCGTCTACCTGACGGCGATCCAGCCGGGCGACACGGTGCTAGCGTTTGACCTGGCCCACGGAGGCCACCTCACGCACGGCATGAAGCTCAACAGCTCTGGCATCTTCTATCGCTTCGTCCACTACGGCGTCCGTCGCGATAATCAACTCCTCGACTTTGACCAGGTCGCGAGCCTCGCCCGGGAGCATAAGCCGAAACTGATCATCGCCGGCGCCAGTGCCTACCCCCGCGAGATTCCGCACGGCACGTTCGCCGAGATCGCCCGCGAGGTCGGCGCGAAGCTGATGGTCGACATGGCCCACTACGCCGGCCTGGTCGCCGCCGGCATCCACGACAACCCCGTGCCGGTCGCCGACTTTGTCACGAGCACGACCCACAAAACTCTCCGCGGACCCCGCGGCGGGATCGCGATGTGCCGTGCGGAAAATGCCAAGGCGCTCGACCGCTCGGTATTTCCTGGCACGCAGGGCGGCCCGCTGATGCACGTGATCGCCGGCAAGGCGGTGGCCTTCGGCGAGGCGCTGCAGCCTGAGTTTAAGAAGTATGCCCAGCAGGTTGTCGATAACGCGCGGACGCTGGCCGCGAGCCTCGCTGCCGGCGGCGTCAAGCTCGTCAGCGGCGGCACTGACAATCACCTCATGCTCGTCGATGTGACGCCCCTGGGCATTGGTGGCAAACTGGCTGAGGAGGTGCTCGATCGCTGCGGCATCACCTGCAATAAAAACATGATCCCGTTTGATGAACGCAAGCCGATGGATCCCTCCGGCATCCGGCTCGGTACGCCCGCCCTGACCACCCGCGGCATGGGCGCTGGCGAGATGAAGCAGATCGCCGCCTGGATTCTGCGTGTGCTCAAGGCGGCTGACGATCCACAGGTGATCGCGAAGACCAAGCGGGATGTCGCCGAATTAGCCGAGCACTTTCCCGTGCCGGCCGCGAAGCTCGAGGCCAGGCATTTTGAAGTGGCCACACAATGAGCCCCGCCACGACGGGTGGTGTGGTGCGGATCGGCCTGGTGCAGTCGGCCTGCACGGCCGCCCGCGATCACAACATCCAGCAGGCCGTCGCCGGCATCGCCGAGGCGGCCCGGGCCGGCGCTGAGGTGGTCTGCCTGCAGGAACTCTTCGCGGGCCAGTATCCCTGCCAGGCAGAAGACCATGCGAAGTTTGCCGAGGCGGAGGGCGTGCCTGGGCCGCTCACTGAGATCTTGGCCACAGCGGCCCGCGAGCACGGTGTCGTGCTTGTGGGGAGTGTCTTCGAGCGGCGGGCGCATGGTGTCTTTCACAACACCGCCGTGGTGTTTGATCAGGATGGCTCGACCGCGGGCGTGTACCGCAAGATGCACATCCCCGACGACCCTCACTACTACGAGAAGTTTTATTTTGCACCGGGTGATACCGGCTTCATGGCTGTGCCGACGAGCCGGCTGCAGGTCGGCCCGCTGGTCTGCTGGGATCAGTGGTATCCCGAAGCCGCCCGACTGACGGCCCTGGCTGGCGCCGAGGTACTCTTCTATCCCACCGCGATCGGCTGGCTCGACGGCGAGGAGCCGCTGCACCGTGAACAGTATGAGTCGTGGGACACAATGCTCCGCAGCCATGCGATTGCCAACGGCGTGTTTGTCGTGGCGGTGAACCGCACCGGTCGCGAGGGCGATTTAACTTTCTGGGGTGCGAGCGTGGTCTATGCGCCGAATGGCGAGCAACTCGTGAAGACCGGCCACGACACGCGCGAAACGATCGTGGTGGAATGCGACTTGGCCCGGATCGAATGGTCGCGAACCCGCTGGCCCTTCTTCCGCGACCGTCGGATCGACGCCTACGGAAGCCTGCTCAAGCGTTGGGGAAGATAGCCATGGCCGCAGACGACGGTTATCGGCTACCGGCGGAATGCGAGCCGCATGCGGCGACATGGATCGCGTGGCCGCACCGCCGCGCGACGTTTCTCGGCGACTTTACGGAGATCCCCCGGTTCTTTGCCCGGTTCATCCGCCTGCTGGCAACCTGCGAGCCGGTGCGGGTGATCGCGTCGGGCCCGCCGCTCGCCGAGGCCCGCCTCCTCTTAGAGGGTGTCGACAACGTCGAACTCGTCGACATCCCCACCAACGATTCCTGGCTCCGCGACACGGGGCCCGTATTCCTCGTGCCGGAAGACACGACGGGGCAGGGCGACAGTCGCGGCGCTGGCCGGGCCGTCTGCTGGGAATGGAATGCCTGGGGAGGGAAGTATCCGCCGTGGGATGCTGACGCGCGGGTATCACGGGCCATCGCGAGCCGACTGGCCATGCCAGCCGTGACGCCGGGGATCGTGCTTGAAGGGGGCGCGATCGAGACTGACGGGCTGGGTACGCTGCTCGTGAATCATCGCTGCGTCCTTGATCAAAAGCGAAATCCTCGTCTCTCGCGCAGACAGATGGAGCAGGTGCTCCGCGACTGGCTGGCGATCGACCGGGTGATCTGGTTAGGTGGCGAACTCGCGGGGGATGACACCGACGGCCACATCGATCAGCTCGCCCGCTTCGTGGCCCCCGGCCGGGTTGTGGCCGCGCGGCAGCCCGATCGGCTCGACCCCAGCTGGGCGTCGCTTGCGGAGAACCTCGCCCTGCTCGCGTCGGCCGTCGACGCTGGGGGCCGCCGGCTAGAGGTAATCCCGATCGACATTCCGTCGCGGTTTGCCTTCGAGGGCACCCAGTTGCCGGCGAGCCATCTGAATTTCTACGTGGCCAACGGCGCGGTGCTGGTGCCGGTATTTGGTGGGCTGACCGACGAACCGGCGATCCGCGTGCTGGCTGACTGTTTTCCTGACCGACGGATCGTGCCGGTCGATTGCCAAGGGCTCGTTCGCGGCCGCGGCGCCCTGCACTGTATTACCCGCGACCAGCCGCTCTGATTCCCCGCAAAGAGCCGCTCTTGTTCCCCGCGAGGAGCCGCTCTTGCCGTCCTCTTCTTGCACTGGACGATGCCGCTTTGACGGTCACTCAAGGCAATGTAAAATAAGGATTTTCAATACCCGATGGGTGTCGCCCATGAGCAAAAGGGAACTCTATGTACACCATCAACGCGCCGCGAATGATTCATGAGACTATCGACAAAGAGACCGTGGCGATCGACACCGAATCGGGCGCCTATTTTAGCATTACGGGCAGCGGCAATCTGGTCATGCAGATGTTAGACCAGGGTGCTGACGTGGAGAGTTTGAGCATGCAGATAGCCGCTGCTTTCGCCGTCGACCCGTCTACTCTGCGCCCGCTGCTGGAGGCATTCGTGGCCGAGTTGCTGGCGGAAGCGTTGATCGTACCTGTGGCTGGGAAGGTGAACACCGCCAGCAAGATGCAGTTGCAGTACGCCGACGATGAGGTGTTCACGCCACCTGCCCTGCAAAAGTTTACCGACATGAGCGATCTGCTGCTGATGGACCCGATCCACCAAGTGGGCGACGCCGGCTGGCCGCACCGCGCCTGAGCGATGCCGACTCTGCAAATGTCGCCTTCAGTTTCGCTGCACACACCTGTCGTGTTGATCATCTTCAACCGCCCAGACCTGGTTCGCCAGGTCTGGGAAAGCATCCGCGCGGCGAGCCCCAATCGCCTCTTCGTGGTTGCGGATGGGCCGCGGTCGGATCACCCGGAAGATGCCGCTCTCTGCGCCGCTTGTCGCGCCATCGTGGAGCAGGTGGACTGGCCCTGCCAGGTCGAGAGTAACTACGCCGAGGCCAATCTGGGCTGCGATCCGCGCATTGTCAGCGGGCTGACGTGGGTCTTCACACAGGTCGAAGAGGCAATCATCCTGGAAGATGATATCCTGCCCGATCCCGCTACCGCGATGACGAACGGGTGATGGGTGTCGGTGGTTTCAACTTTACGGGGAGGTGGCGCGGCGGCGGTGATTACCATTTTCATCGCTGGGCGGTCGTTTGGGGGTGGGCGACCTGGCGGCGGGCATGGCAGCACTTCAACCGTGGGCTGGATGGGCTTGACTATGAAGGCGTGAAGTCTAGGCTCAGAGATCATCTATCAGATCCAGAGCAAATTGAGCATCGCGGGCAATCGTTTGACTTCTACGCCCATCAAATGGACACGCCGTGGAACTGAGCATGGTCGCTCAGAGGCAGCATGAGTGGTAGGCATTGGATCCGTCCCGCCGTCAATTTGATCACGAATCTTGGCTTTGGGGCTTCTGCCACGCACACGACAATTACCGACGATCTGCGCCTCTCTTTGCAGCGCGGAAGCGCACCGCAACGACCGGTGCTCAGTTCAGACCAGTTCACTCACCAGATTGACGAGCAGTTCGACCGGATGGTCTTTCTCCTGGTGGTGCTGAACTTATATCGAAACGTCCGCGGACTTCGTCTCTGGCTGCGCGCCCTCGGCCAGTCTCCGAACCTTGTCATTCCCGGCCTGGCGTCCAACGCTCGCGCATTGCTGCCTCCCCTGCGCCGCCCAAACGAACTTCTGGCTGCCCTGGAGCACGTGACACCTTATAGGGAGGACAATCCGCGGTTGCGACGCTTGACGGCTGATCTGGTTGCGCTGGCTGCGCACCCATGAAGATCATCCACATCATCAAACGCTTTTCCAGCGCCGGCCCCGAGCGTGCAATCATGGCCGCGGCCAGATACGCGGCCAAGCGTGGCTTGCAGCAGGAACACGTGGTCTGCACTCTGGAGCCGGCAGGATCACCTGTGGTGAAAATCATGGCCCGTCAGTCCGGTGTGGAAGTACTGCCAGGCCTGGACGAAAAGCGGCGCGCCGATCTGCTGGCCCAGCCCAAGCGAACGCGCGCCTGGTCCGACGACCCGTATCTGCGCCTGTGGACCGGGCTGGCACTGGCCCAGCGGGGTGATGCCGCACGCGCCGGCCAAGCGTTTCAGGCAGCCGCCACATGGGGGGTCAGGCGATGAACCAGCCATCTGTCACGGTGATCATGCCGGTGCGCAACGCCATGCCGTTCTTGCCGGAAGCCCTGACCAGCATCTTTGCCCAGGACCTAACGCCGCTGGAGGTGTTGGTCGTCGACGGCGCTTCCAGCGACGGCAGCCGGGAGGCCGCGGCCACCTGGCCCCAGGTGCGCCTCATCGAGCAGCAGGGGTATGGTCTTGCCGCCGCCCGCAACTGTGGGTTGGCCGCCGCTCGGGGTGATCTGGTCGCGTTTCTGGATGCCGATGACCTCTGGCCGGCCGGCAGTTTGGCCGCACGTCACAAACATCTGGCCCGGCATCCGGACGGCGCAGGCGTCTGCGGTCAGGTTGTGCGCTTCTTGCACGCGGGGGCGCCGTTGCCGCCAGCCTATGCTGAGGGCTGGCTGGGTCAGCCGGTTCCGGGCTACACGCCGGGCGCGCTGCTGGTTCGTCGTGCCCTGTTCGAGCAGGTGGGCGGGTTCGACGATACGCTCACCGTAGGCTGTGACAGCGACTGGTTTGCGCGGGTTCTGGATGGGGGTTACCCGCTCGTCATGCTGGCGCAGGTGGTGCTGCACAAGCGGGTTCACGCCGCCAATTTGTCGGCTGACGTCGCTGGCTATCGCCGCGAGTTGTTGGCGGTCACGCGCCGTTCACTGGCGCGACGTGGGAACCTTTGAGGCAATCGGCGTGATGGATTGGAATCACTGCCGCACGTCCAAACAGCGAAGCCCGTGCCAACATCGGGCCTGAAGGTCCGCAAAAGGGTAATTGCTCACCCACCCCGGCCCTCCCCTGACATCCAGTTGATCGCGTTCCACCCAAGCCGGGCCCGATTCGAGCTCGTACAGGACCATGACGACCGCGACAGAGTCCAATCGTCACCCAACGAGTTGCCCGTGATCGACATCCAATCGATGTGGGGGCCGACGTAATGAGCAGCCCCGTGGCCCGACGGGGAGAAGGTCTGCGCCGAGGGGGAAAAAAGGCTCTCAGAATGGGGGCGAGGCGGCCCGCACGGACTGATTTCCGTGGCCGTGAGCGCCCACAGCCAGGCACACCCTCCCACATCGGCCGTTCACCGACCGGAAGACGCTTGCGGAAGTGCCATTGGCCGTCCTATCCCGATCTGGATTTCTACGTGGCCAACGGCGCGGTGCTGGTGCCGGTATGTGGTGGGCCGACCGACGATCCGCTCTTGCCGGGGGACGGCCGGTTCGCGACGATCTGGGCTGAAGATCTGGGCTGATGCCAGCCGTACCACGCAGGAGAAGTGACCCATGGACCAACTCGCCACTGCCGTGCAGGGATTCATCGCGCTGCTTGCTAGGCTCCTGCTGGCGGCGATCTTTGTGCTTAGCGCCGTCGGCAACAAGATCCCACAGTTCCAAGCCACCGCTACCTACATGGCAACGGAGGGGGTGCCGAATCCAAAGTTTGCCCTCTTTGGCGCGATCGGGCTCTTACTCATTGGCGGACTCTGTGTGTTGCTTGGCGCGTGGACACGGATCGGGGCGGCATGTCTGCTGATCTTCCTGGTGGCCGCAACCTACTACTTCCACGATTTTTGGACATTTGCCGATTCCGGGCAGCGGCAGTTGCAGACGATCCAGTTTATGAAGAACTTGGCGATCGCCGGCGGCCTGCTATCGCTCATCGCCTTTGGGGGTGGACCATGGAGCATCGATGGCTGGATCAGCCTCAAACGCGAAGAGGCTGAGAGCGGCACGGCAGCGGCCAAGCCACGGGTCAGCCCGAAGCCAAACTGATCGGTGGCAATACACTGAGAGCGCACGACAAGGAGCCTCGATCATGATGAGACTGCGAATAATGGCGGTGTTTCTGTTGTCCATGGTTGTCTGCTTGTTGATGCCGCATGGCGTAGCCCAGGCTGTCGAGCCGACCGCAACTCGCGCAACATCTTCCACGCCCACCGGAGCCTCCGCGACCATGCCACACGCCGCGTTTACACTGCCGACTGTCAGCCCGTTTGGCAGGCTTGCCGATGGCCGCGAAGCACAACTCTACACGCTTGCGGTGCCGGGAGGCTGGCAGGCGACGGTCACCGACTATGGCGCGATCCTTACGAGCCTGCATGTGCCGGGCAAGGATGGGAATCCGGTGGATGTCGTGCTCGGCTTCGACACGCTCGCTGGCTATGCCGCCAAGCATCCCTACTTTGGCGCGACCTGCGGCCGGGTCGCCAATCGGATCGCCGCCGGTAAGTTTGAACTCGACGGGAAGTCGTATCAGCTCGCCATCAATAATGAGCCGAACCACCTCCACGGTGGCCTCGTCGGCTTCGACAAGAAGCTCTGGAAGGCAACACCGCGGCTTTCTGAGAAGGGCCCAACCGTCGACTTCGAGATGGTGTCGCCCGCCGGTGATGAGGGCTATCCGGGCCGGCTTGCGGTGAAGTCGAGCTACACGCTCACGCCCGACGGCGAGCTCTGGGTGGAGATGTCGGCTACCTGCGATGCACCCACGATTGTGAATCTCGCCCATCACTCCTATTGGAATCTGGCCGGCCATGCCGCTGGCTCAATTGAGGGGCATGAACTAGAAGTGGTGGCCGACCGTTACCTGCCCGTGGATGCCGGCAGCATTCCCACGGGTGAGTTTGCGCCGGTGGCGGGCACGCCCTTTGACTTCCGCTCCCAGCGCCAGCGGCCTACTTTGCTCGGCGAGGCAATCAAGCTGCTCCCGCCCTCAGCCGACGGGAAGAATCCCTGGGGCTTTGATCACAATTTTATCATCCGCGACTGGAAGCCGGATGGCAGCCTGCGGAGGGTCGCTGTGCTGCGGGAGCCGCAGAGTGGTCGCAGTCTGGAAATCCTCGCCGACCAACCGGGTATCCAAGTCTATACGGGCAACTATCTCGATGGCTCGGTCGTGGGCAAGGGCGGCGCGGTCTATGCCAAGCAGGGAGCGATCTGCCTAGAGACTCAAGGCTATCCCGATGCCATCCACCATGCCGGTCAGGCTGACTGGCCGAGTGTGCGGCTTGATCCGGGGCAGACCTATCGCCACACAATGGTTCACCGCTTCACGGTGGGCCGCTGACGAAGAGGTCTGTCGCCGCTTCGCAACGCCTGGATCACCCGCCCCCCCATTCTTCGCCGTCATCCATCTCAGAAAGCATGGCATGGTCTTTCCCGTTGGCGATGATAATTCGGACCGCACCATATTTCCCTATGTGACGATCGCGCTCTTGCTCTCCAACGTATTCGTGTTTGTCGTGCTACAGCAGATGGGGCAGAACGACGACTTCACGCTCGCCTACTGCCAGGTGCCCGCCGAGATCATCTCGGGGCAGGATGTGATCACCGAGCCCTCGGTGCGGTCGATCCGCACGCCGGAGGGCGTGGTGGAGGTGCCCGATCCGGGCCTCAAGGCGACGCCTGTCCCCCCGTGGATGACGCTGCTGACGGCGATCTTTATGCACGGCAGCATCATGCATCTGGCCGGCAACATGTGGTTTCTCTGGATCTTTGGCGATAACGTCGAGGATGACATGGGTCATTTTAAATATCTGCTCTTCTACCTGGCCACGGGCATCATTGCATCGCTTGCATTTGTGGCGATCAACAGTTCCGGGGAGGCGGCGCTCACGCCCTGCCTCGGGGCATCCGGCGCGATCTCCGGAGTGCTGGGGGCGTATCTCGTGCTTCATCCGCACCGCCGCGTGAGCGTGATTCTGCTGCGGATGATGATCGACGTGCCCGGCTACGTGGCAGTGGGCATCTGGTTTTTATTCCAGCTGGTGAGCGGACTCTTTGACACGGGTGGTGGTGGTGGCGTGGCCTACTCGGCCCACGTGGCGGGCTTCGTGGCGGGGATGATCCTTGCCAAACCGATGAGCCACCGGCACGTTCGCGCAGAGGCAGACCCCTTGGTTGTGCTCCGGCGGCGGATCGGCTGATCTTCTTCCCGTGGGGATAAGTTTTGAGAGCTTTCCAATCCGCTTTGCTACCCGTTATGGCACTGCAGCGCCGGGCCGGCAAAAGTCTCCTCGTGGGATAAGTTTTCTAACGTATCCTCTTTGTCTTCTTCGGCAAGTTGGAAAACTCGCCTCCACGGGGGAACGGCAAGTTGGAAAACTCGCCTCCACGGGGGAACGGCAAGCTTAAAAAACTCGCCTCCACGGGGGAGGGGCACGGCGCGGGCGAGAAACACCCCTCAGTCGGGTTCATTTACGTGAGTTCGATATCGATAAGATGTTCGATGCCGTCGTTGACCAGCGTGATCGCGGGATCGGTCTGCGACACACCATCGACCGAAATCGTTCGGATCGGACCCGCCTCGCGGACACCGTGCCCCGGATGGCGGATAGTGATCCGGTAGGTCGTGTCTTGATAGCGGTAACGGACGGTGTAGTGCGGCCAGTCGCGGTGCGGATGGGGCGATAGCAGAAGCCGCGAGCCTTCGCGTTCGATACCCAAGAGCGATTCAACGATCAAGCGATACATCCAGCTGGCCGACCCCGTATACCAGGTCCAGCCGCCGCGGCCCGTCTGCGGGGCGACGCCGTAGATGTCGGCCGCGACAACATAGGGCTCCACCCGATAGGTGGCGATGCGTTCGGGCGTGTTGCCATGGCTGACAGGATTGATGAGCCCAAATAATTCCCAGGCGCGGGCGTGGTCTCCAATCGCCGCGAAGGCCATCGCGGTCCAGACCGCCGCATGTGTGTATTGGCCGCCATTCTCGCGGATGCCCGGAGGGTAGCCCTTGATATAACCGGGCTCGATCGGCGCGGTATCAAACGGGGGCGAGAGCAGTTTTATCAGCCGGTCGGGCCGTGAGACGAGCAGGGCATCAACGCTGGCCAGTGCCGTGGTCGCCCGCGCCTGGGGCGCTGCGGCCGAGAGGACTGCCCAGCTCTGCGAGACCGAGTCGATCCGACATTCCATGCCGCTGGCCGAGCCGAGTGGCAGGCCGTTGTCAAAGCTGCCGCGGCGATACCAAGAGCCGTCCCAGGCATGCTCTTCGACATTGCCAC
>JBAXUW010000290.1:0-3640 GCA_037129495.1 Planctomycetota bacterium
AGTGGACGGGGCCGGAATTGAACCGGCGACACACGGATTTTCAGTCCGTTGCTCTACCAACTGAGCTACCCGTCCGGGGTTTCCAGACACCATTTCCTAGGCCTTAAGGGCTCCCCTGTCAACGCGTGGGGCTACCGGGCGGGGCAGGCAACCGAACTACCACCTCGCCGGCCATGAGCCTCACCATCCCCCCACCACGATGGCGGCGATCGCCGCCATAAAAAGGCTCCGCAGCGCAAGCTTCGCCCGCCGCAAAAAGTACGACACTACGCTCTCAGCAGGCTGCTGCCCAGCCGACAAGGACTGCTCCACAACCGAGAACACTCCTGCGGGCCCCGGTGTGGCCGGGTCAGGAAGAGCGGGGCTCTGCGCCGCCCCTCTCTTTCGTCGGACGGTCTGTCTGCCAGATTCCCGGTGCGTCTCAGCAGTGTCTAAAAATAGGCCTTTGGTCAGCTGGCTCACACCGGCAGACAAGTCCGCTGAAGCCTGCCCCTGGCTCGATCCCGACAGCTCTATTGGTCTCTCGCTCAGCGACGCCGCGGCATTCGCGTCTTGATCTGGTGAAGCCGTGGGGCGTTTCAACTTAGTCCGCGGCATGTCCTGCAGGGCATCAGGAATCCAGGCCTGCAACAGAGTAACCACCGCCGCCGCGGTCCGTGGCCGATCTTTGGGATTCTTCTGCATCATCTGCTCGACGACGCTGCAGAAATCTGCGTTTATTTCCGGTTCGAGTTCCCGGATGGGTCTGGGCTGCTCTTTTTTCTGCCGCTCTGCCTTTTCTTGACGGGTGCCGCCCGGAAACGGCACTCGTCCAGTGACAGCAAAATAAAGCGTGCAGCCCAGGGCGTAGATATCGGCTGCGGTTCCGACTTCGTCCGGCGAGCGAATCTGCTCCGGAGCCATGAAATCGACCGTTCCAACCACGCGTCCCAGCCGGGTTGAATCCGCCTCCAGCACTGATCCAGCCAGACCAAGATCAAGGACTTTCGTCCGGCCATCGGGGCCGACGAGGAGATTGGCCGGCTTCACGTCGCGGTGGATGAGCCCTTGGTCGTGCGCGTAGGCGAGGCCCCGAGCCGCCTGAGCAATGATCGACGCCGCCATCCCCTCTTTGAGCGGGCCATGCTTGAGCACCTGTTTTCGCAGATCCATTCCAGGCACCAGCTCGGTAACCAGGTAGTAGACATTGCCGTCGCGGCCAGCATCGAGGGCCCGCACGAGGTTTTCATGGTCGAGCCGCGATAGCATGCGGATTTCCCGCGTAAAGGCCGCCTCCGTATCGGCTGTTGACTTGGATCTGGGGAGCACCTTGACCGCTACCGTTCGTTCCATCAGGGCATGGCGAGCCTGAAAGACCTGCCCCATGCCGCCGTGGCCGATCTCATCCTGAATCTCGTACTGACCGAGCGTCAGTTTTCGCCGCCCCGCGAGCAGTTGCTCCGCCTGAAACTGAGTGAGGATCTTGCGACTGACCAGGCACCGAGCCAGTGCCTTATCGACGCGGGAAGGATCGTCGCGGTAGGCGGGCTCAAGACTCGCCGCCGCCTCCGGCTGGCAGGCGTCGATTTGCTCAGGCTTCACGATGCCGCTAGCCAGTGCCGTGTCACGCAATCGCGGCCCGGGCCGCTGCGCGGCCGCGGCCGGCGTGGGCTTGGGCGACGGTGAATCCTGAGACGCTGGCGACATGGCAACGTGAGAAACCCAAGAAGTGGCAAAACAGCCAGAAAGCCGGGCGAGGCGAGCCAATGCGGCGGGTAACTGAACAGTCGACCTGACTCAGCAGGCGGCTTGGAAGAACGGACCGTTTTGACCCTAGTTTACACCATGCTACTCAGGCGGATAGCGATCGGCGACAGAACCGGCTGGCGATCACAGCAAAGGAAAACGCTCTGCCCAGGCCGACGGCCAGTCGGCCTGCAGTAACAGGGCTTGGCCGGTTCCCGGATGTACCAGCCGGAGGCTTCGGGCATGAAGCGCGATGGCGGGCCCACCCCCTGCAATCGACGGAAACGGGAGCCGGGCCCCGTAGGTCCGATCGCCGACGATCGGGCAGCCCCGGCCGGATAACTGCGCCCGCAGCTGATGCCGTCGACCCGTCGAGGGCTCTAATTCCACGAGTGAAATCTCTCCCAGCCGTTTCACGACCCTGGCCCGCACATGGCAATCGCCTCCGGCAACGGCTTCCTCTTCTGCATCGGCGCCGTTGGGCTCACTCGCCGGCCGGCCGACGCGGGCCGGCCGGAGCTGAGACCGCCGTTCCTCCCCCTGCCGCTGGATCCGATCATGCCAGTCGCACCACTGGCCAATGGCCGCCGGAAATCGGCCTTCCACGACGGCCTCGTAAGCTTTTTCCACCAGCCGCTCCCGGAATTGCCTGGAGAGCTCGGCAGCGGCCGCGCTGGTCTTGGCCATCACGAGCACGCCTGAGACAGGCGCATCCAGCCGGCTTACCACGCCAAGAAACGCTCCAGCAGGGAGCCTGTCGCGAAGGAGCGTAAACATGCTCGTCGCTCCCCTGGCAGCATTTGCCGTCGGAAGACCGGCCGGCTTGACGACCGCCATAAGCTGGTCATCCTCAAGAATGATCTTTGGATTCATGTCTGAGGTCTCATATCGAGAGACTCATGCTTGGTTGAACAGGGTAAGTTTGGGTGAACAGGGTAAGCGGCTATGGCTCCAGCGTCGCGTCGACGAATCGTGCTTGCAAGCAGCTCTCCACGGCGGCGGGAACTGGCGGTTTCTGAGGGCTGGGATGTGGAGGTGGTGCCGCCACCTGAAGCGGTCGAGGCCGCGGCCGCCCCGCGATCGGGGGCCGAGTCGCTCAAAGACTATGTCCTCAGGCTCGCCCGGGCAAAGGGCCGGGCCGTGGCCGAGGCGGGGGCCCAGGGCACCATCATCGCCTGCGACACCCTGAGTGAAGTAGACGGCACCGCCCTGGGAAAGCCCGTTGATCGAGACGACGCTCGGCGGATGCTCACGCTTCTCTCAGGCCGTGTGCATCGCGTTTTAACCGGGATCTGGCTCTGCCACCACTCTCTTACGCTCGGTTCTCAGCCGCCCGGCTCGCAGGCCAATAGGCCAAAGAGGCGGCCCACTCTCCTGGAAGCTGTCGAAGAAAGCCTGCTGGAAATGGGGCCGCTTGCGGGCCCGCTGTTGGATTGGTATCTCGACAGCGGCATGTGGCAGGGAAAAGCTGGGGCCTGTGGCTTTCAAGACGATCGGCTCCCGCTCCGACTCGTCGCGGGGAGCGGTTCTAACGTCGTTGGACTGCCACTGGAGCGGTTGCGGATCATGCTGGCCGAGCTTGACGGGCCACGCATCGCCTAAAAGCCAATAAAAAACCGACCCGCATGGGGAGTTTTGCTCCACCACACGGGTCGGTCAATAAAATTCCGGCGATACCTACTCTCGCACTTTTGGCACTACCATCGGCTCTGAAAGCTTAACTGCCGTGTTCGGGATGGGAACGGGTGTGACCTTTCAGATATGTTCACCGGAAAATATCAGCCGTGTCGCCTTTGCAGGCGGCACGTAATAAGGGTCGTGGTAATTGGCATGCTCCGCCCGCCCATCAGGGCAGGTTCGGAAGCACTCGATACGAGTGGTCAAGCATTCGTCCGTTAGTACCGGTTAGCTAAGT
>JBAXUW010000291.1:0-3610 GCA_037129495.1 Planctomycetota bacterium
ACAGCAGCCCCTTCCGGGCGGCGACACGGAGGATGAACCGGAAGACCTCGTCGTAGACCTCCTTCGGCAGCCGCTTCTGCGTCTTGCTTACGCGGGCTCCATCGAAGAGGAGTTTCGCGGGACTGCCGCGCATCTCGTCGACCACGTTATCCCGCCCGTGCCCGTGCGGCAGTGGGTGATTTCACTGCCCAAACGGCTGCGGGGAGTGCTCGGCGACCGGCCCAAGGCCGTCGCGGCGGTGACCAGGATTTTTCTCGCTGAGATTGAGAAGCTGCTCTGCTCGAACCACGCCACGGGAGGCTGTGGTGACGCGAACCAAAAGCCTCGCTCCCACGACACCTCCCGGATTGCCTGGGCCAAGCTGATGGCGACATCCACAGCCTTTCTGGGCCGGGGCAAGCCCGGGAGGCGGGAGCAACCGGCTCACGAGTCGCTCAGCAGGAGGGCAACGCCTGTGGAAGTGCCATTGACCGGGCTATCCTTTTTGGGCCGAGAGACTCCGGCCGATCAGATCAATTGTGGAGGCGAGACTCAATTGCGGCAGGATCTTGCCGGCAGTCGAGGACAGCGAAGACATCGATCAGTGGATTTCCCATCAGGAAAACTCATCCTTTCTGATGATGCCAAGGTGAAAAACCGAACATCCCGGATGGATCAAGAAATGGAGAGAACGGCAATTCCCGGCAGTGCCGCAAACGGCGCCGCATCCAGAGGGAGAGCGGCCGCCGAATGCCCCTCGATCACCAACAGTGACCAACACTACACACGGATGACCAATTCCATGTGTTCAGGCAGGCGTTCCGCGACTGGGCCGATCACATCTCCCTTGAAAAACCTCATGATGCCGTGCCGCTTGGAAATCTGCATGTAGATCCGCGACGCCGAGACATCTGTCGCGGTTTGCACGATCCGGTCCACCACTGAACCGCCGACCAAATACATGAGTTTCACCGGCACGCCCAACCGTCGGGCAGGGGCCAGCGCTTCGCCAAAAATAGCTCGTGCATCAGGGTCTTCCGAGGCATCCTGCGTCGTGCCGGAGCCCATTACCGGAATGGCCAGTTCTCTGACAAACAGCACCACCACGCTCGCCTGGCTGCGGCGGGCCTCCTCAATGACCCCGGAGATCAGGGGTGAGGAGCGGGATGCACTGACCATGAAGCAACTGTCGGGGTGGTAGTCCCCATCAAAGTCATCCAAGGCCGTTGCAGCCTCTTGTTGGGGAATGGATGCGGACACGAACTGGCCCACCCACACCAACAGTCCGACTGCGGCGGCTGACGCCGCAAAGACCGCCGGGCTGTCGGCGGGCACCATCAAAGCGAGGTACACCTGACCGATGCAGCACACCGCCGCAAACAGGCAGACTGCACGGATATACGGCCTGCTGAGCGTCGAGCGGCCTGCCAGCGTGAAAAGCCTGGCTCCCAACCCGACAACAAGAATGGCCATGGAAAAGATCCGCGCATGGGGCTTGTTCCAGAGCAGCGTGACCAGGATACAGGCCATCAACACGCCAACACCGCACAGCAGCCAGCGCTCCCAAGCCCGGAGATCAAACTGCTTCGTGGATCCTGTGGTCAGGAGGTTGATGGTGATGGCTGAAACGACGCCCACCGAATAGAGGCCTGCGAGCTGAGTGAGGTCTGGAAACATCACCAGCAGGCCCGCGGGAATGAACATGGCCAGAAGCAGTCCGTAGCCAGGCACGCCATGGCGGTTGAGACAGGCCAGGAGGGCTGGTGCCTCACCGTCGCGGGCCATCATGTATTGAATGGCCATCAGATCGGTGATGGCGGTGTTGACCGCCGAGAGAAGGAGCGCACCGAATACGAACGAGGCTACAAAGCTGAACGTGCCTCCGACGTAGGCTGTCGCCAGAATGTTCATCATGTTGTCGGTCCCCAGAGCGTGTCCCTCGGGATCGATCAGCTTGGCGTCCGGCAGCGCGTTCATGGCCGCCCCCAGCAGGATATTGAGCGTTACCACTTCAAGGAGGACCGGCACGATCGATCTCCTGGAGGTCACCCGCACTGGCGACACCATGATCCCCGTCATGTTGGCGATGGCCTCGATGCCGGAGAGAGCCAGAACGATTTCCGTGAAGCCGACCCAGGCGTCACTCCAGGCGGTGAGACTATACCGCTCGCGCACGGGCAGTTCGATCCGCGTATGGTGCAGGCTGGGGATCGCGCAGACCGTGATGACGAGCGTGAGCAGCACCGTCAGCACGGCGACGAACAGGGCCACTCTGCCCATGCCACGCGGGCCAAACCAGTTGACAAACCCGATGGCCGCGATGGCGGCCAGCGTACACAGCAGTTCGATTCGCACTCCGAGAATCTCGCCACCGACGCCGAAGTAGCGGAAGGCATCGAGGCAGGAGAGCGCCGCTGTGACCGTGTAATCGGCACAGAGCGTCAGCCCTCCCACAACGGCAAGTGCCCGGCTCGTCGAGCGGGCCGCCGAATAGACCCCGCCGCCATCGGGATACTTACGGCAGATGATCAGGTAGCAGCCGCCGACGAGAAGCAACAGGATATTGACGAACAGGATGTGGAACAGCGAGGCATGGCGGGTGAAGTAAAACGCCAGTCCCAGCACGTAGAGCCGGCTGGTGCCAAGGTCGCCAAAGAGCATGGGCCCGGCGTGGTACCAGTGAAGCTCCCGAGGTCTATCGTTGCCGAGAGCCGTCATTCGTCAATTCAATCTGAAGCCAGGGCCGCGATTTCGGGAGGCTGTATCCTACACGACCATTAGGCAGGGTCGAGTCGGGCGATTGCACAGTGGAAAATCAGGGACGGGTGCGATTGGGGCGAGATGTTTTTGCCGTTCCTGTGAGACGCCGCGAGACGCTTGAGACTGGTCCCTTGCGGCGAATCTTTATCTCAGGAATGGCATCCTGAAGCCGAAGCGGACCATCGGTTCTTTTTGCTCCGGCAGTTTTCTTCCCCGCCGCCGGCCAATTCCATATCGGCACTGATGGCCCGGTCACTGGTCGGCCTCCATGAGTGACACCCGTTTCCAGTTGAGGATGTTGCCCCTCAGCAGACTCGCCGCTGCGGAGGCGCAGGCGTAGCAACCGCACAGGGCTGGTCTGCTGGATGGCAAAACTCTAATTTAGAATCGAGTCGCATTCATGGGGGTAGGTCAGCTCCACAAGAGGCCCATGTCAGCCAGCGCGATGCACTTGCCTTCTGGACCATGGGAGAAGCCAGCTCTGCAGGGACGATCAGGTATGTCTGCTCTCGGGAACTCACGATGACAGGAATTGTTGCACCTCAGTCCGCAAGGATCGATAGATCTACGAATCTCGTAACATTGCTGAAGGGCGTGATTGTCGGTGCCGTGATGGCGGTCTCCTTGATTCCGGGGTGGATGGCCGTTGCCCCACTCCTGTTCCGCGGAACGCTCAGCCCGCACGTGCCGGTCTGCCTCGGAATGCTCCTGCTGGGCAGCATTGTGGCGGGCATGTATATCCCGTTGAGAAGAAACACACGGTATGCCTTTGCCGTTTGCCAGGTCGCGGAGTCTGTCCCCATTCTGGCCCAGCCATCGAAAGGGAACGCACCCCATTGAAAAACGCTCCACGACGGCGAATGCCCCGGCA
>JBAXUW010000292.1:0-3604 GCA_037129495.1 Planctomycetota bacterium
ATGTCGATCGCCGAGCCCACGACGGCCGCAATAACGGACAGATTCCCCGAAAGTGCCGTGAGATTGACAGTCCTCCCGCTGGCGCCCTGGGCCGCGCCGAGGGTGATATTGTTCGATGCAACCGCGACCTGATTGACAACCGAACCGCTGAGCGACACGGACTCGACGACATTCGTGCCGGTGCCGGTGATGTTGAGGGCAGCATTGAGGCTGAATGACGTCTGCATCAGCGTGAAGCTCTGCCCAGCGTTGCCGTCGGTGTCGAGGACTCGAACTTCGTTGACGTTCGACGCAACAAAACTGTTGCTTGAAAAACTGAACCCGGTAGTCGAATTCGCGACTTGGATTTGGTTGACTCCGCTGAGCGGATCTTGGAGCACGCGCACATAGGCGGAAAGGTCGGTGCCTCCAGAAAAGTTGATGTACAGAACGTTCGAAGCCTCGATGGGCACCACTGCCATCAGCGTCCTGGATTCGACCTGCTCTGGCGCAGCCAGCGTGAGAAATGAAGTCCCTTGCCTGACTCCGGCGGAACGGTGCCGCCATTTCGTGAACACGGAGATGCCGCGGTGGCCGCTGCGGGCTTGGTGCCGACCCAAAAGTTGCGAGAGCAGGATTTCGAGTGGTCTGTACATGGAGAACGCTCCGGTTTTCTTGGAAGAAACTGAGGGGGTCAGGTAGTTAAAGAAAAGCAGCAAAAATCGGCGTTGCAAATTGCCCAAGGCCCCCACTCTCCGGGCGTCGCCCAGAGACACTGTTCCAGCATCTACTCTCTATCGGTTCGTGGGTCCGAAGAGATTACGTACCATTCAAGTGAGGGGGTACAGATGTCTTATGACCGGCTTTCGCGAAAGTCAACCAATGGGATGGGAATTTTTTGGGCGGAAATTGCTGGCTGGCTTAAGCTGTCGGAAACGTAAGGTTTCTTGGCCGATTCCAAGGCGGTAGCCGAATCTTGGCCGGATTGTTGACCGCCCGCTAAAAGAAGGGTAGCCTCCCCTCCCAGGCCGTTTTCCGGCGTCGGGTCTCTTGGGCAGTTCTGAGGCCCGGACATGGGTTGCAGACGCCCGCCGACGGAATCGACTTTGTTTTTGCATACCCGGGGTTTTCAAGGGGAGAGTTCTCATGCGGAAGAACAGGCAGCTTGCTCAATCACGCTCTTTCCGTAGGTGCCAAATCAAGCCCCTGGCGGAGCGGCTTGAACCGCGCGCGATGCTTTCCGTCAGTCCGTCCGACGGCGATGCGTTGAAGCAATTAATCGGTGCTGGCGACACATCGGCTGCTTTTGCCGCTGAATTCTGCGAGGTACCTCGACCACCGGCTATCCAAGCCGCGTTCAACACTGCGCAGTTCGCTCCTCCGCAACTTCCGCTCGCCGACACCTTCAAACTTCACAGCCTGCCAACGGCAACCAAGCGGATTTATCTGGATTTCGACGGCCACCTCACCACAAACACAATATGGCAAAATTACTTTAGATACAGCGACATTAATACCCCTGCCTTCAGTCTCGATTCCAACTACACCACCTTCAGTGACACTGAGAAAGGCGCTATCCAAGACATCTGGGCTCGGGTTGTGGAGGATTTCTTGCCATTTCAGGTGGATGTGACCACTGAGGATCCGGGCGTCGACGGTCTCCTCAACACTGGCGGCAGCGACAACTCTTGGGGCATCAGGGTAGTGGTCGGTGGCGACGGAGCATGGGCGGGAAGCGCCGGGATTGCGGTCGTGGGCGGGTTTGGCCAGAGCGACGGGTCGCCCGCCTTCGTCTTTGCCGATCAGTGGTGGAAGACCAACCCCAACGTTGTTACCCAGTGCATCAGCCATGAGGTTGGCCATACGCTTGGCCTTTCCCACGACGGTTCCGGCTCCACCGGCTACTACGCCGGCCATGGCACCGGGGCCACGAGTTGGGTGCCCATCATGGGCAGCGGCGATAAGTCGCTCGTCCAGTGGAGTAAGGGGGAGTACAACGGCGCCGACAACAAGCAAGATGATCTTTCGATCATCACAACGACCGCGAAAAACGGTTTCGGCTACCGTGCGGATGATCATGGCAATACGACCGGAACCGCGACCGCGGTCTCGGGTACGGCCGCGAACGGTATTGTCGAGCGAAATACGGATGTTGACGTGTTCAGCTTCGCCTCGTCGGGCACGGTCAAGGTGAAGATTTCACCAGCGGCTGTCGGGGCGAACCTCGACATTCTTGCCGAGATCCTCGACTCGAACGGCACTGTTTTGCAAACGAGCAACCCGATCGGTGCTCTCGATGCCAGCTTCAACTTCACCGCCACCGCCGGCACCTACTATCTGCGGGTGCAGGGCACTGGTGAAGGAGACCCCTTGAGCACTGGATACACGAAATACGCGTCGCTAGGTCAGTATACGGCATCCTTCGAAGGTTCCTCCACGCCGCCACCGACGCTCGTGATCGCCGCCACATCCGCCGATAAGGTGGAGGGCACGGGCGCCGGCACGACCCCGTTCACGTTCACGGTGACCCGCGGCGGTGACCTCGCGGCTTCGTCAACCGTTTCCTGGGCGGTGACCGGAAGCGGAACAAACCAGGCGAGCGCCGCTGACTTTGCAGGCTCGGTGCTCCCGTCGGGCAGCATGTCGTTTGCGGCGAACGAGGCTACGAAGACGATCACCGTCAACGTTTCCGCCGACTCGACTGTCGAATCGGACGAGGGTTTTACCGTCACCCTTTCCGCGCCGACTGGAGCCACGCTTGGCACGCCGGCATCCGCGACGGGCACGATCCGCAACGACGATCTGCCTCCGCCATCCATCGCGATTGCGGCTGCATCCGCCGATAAGGCGGAGGGCACGGGCGGCGGCACGACGCCGTTCACATTCACGGCGACCCGCTCGGGCGATCTTGCAGGCGCGTCGAGCGTTTATTGGGCGGTGACGGGAAGCGGTGGAAACCAGGCGAGCGCGGCTGACTTTGCAGGCTCGGTGCTCCCGTCGGGCAGCATGTCGTTTGCGGCGAACGAGGCTACGAAGACGATCACCGTCAACGTTTCCGCCGACTCGACTGTCGAATCGGACGAGGGTTTTACCGTCACCCTTTCCGCGCCGACTGGAGCCACGCTTGGCACGCCGGCATCCGCGACGGGCACGATCCGCAACGATGATCTGCCACCGCCATCCTTCTTGATTGCAGCGGCATCGGCCGAGAAGGCGGAGGGCACGGGCGGCGGCCCGACGCCGTTCACATTCACGGTGACCCGCGCGGGCGACCTCTTAGGCGCGTCGAGCGTTTATTGGGCGGTGACGGGAAGCGGTGGAAGCCAGGCGAGCGCGGCTGACTTTGCAGGCTCGGTGCTCCCGTCGGGCAGCGTGTCGTTCGCGGCGAACGAGGCTACGAAGACGATCACCGTCAACGTCTCCGCCGACGCGGCGATCGAGTCGGACGAGGGTTTTACTGTGACGCTTGCCTCTCCGACTGGAGCGAGTCTCGGCTCGCCGGACTCGGCGTCGGGCACGATCCGTAACGACGACTTTCCGCCCGCGCCGATGGTTGCTATCGCCGCGGCATCCGCCGAAAAGGCGGAGGGCACGGGCGGCGGCGCGACGCCGTTCACGTTCACGG
>JBAXUW010000293.1:0-3599 GCA_037129495.1 Planctomycetota bacterium
CAGCGTGGCGTGGTTCGAGCAGAGCAGCTTCTCAATCTCAGCGAGAAAAATCCTGAGCGGCTGCCATCGAAAGGATGCTCCTGCGGACACGAATGGAGGAAAAATAAAATCGCGTTGGGTTGGACCCCTCGCTTTTATATCGGAAGCCATGCCGATTGTCGCCTTCAAGCCGGAATGGGATGGGGGCTTTTCCGCTGTTGGGGGAAGTTGCCGCGGGCCGCGGGACTCTGGTATTCTCGAAAGCGACTGCAGTTTCTCCGCTGTGTGATAGCCCTTCGAATCAAACTAGGATGGGTATGAACGCTGTTGTGCACCGCCTGTTGCCAATCATCGTGATGGTGCTGATGTGGGACGCTCGCGCGGTGCTTCGTGCCGAGGATGTCGTCGGCCCCTCGGTGACGGAGCTCACGATCGAGCAGGCGACGGAACTCGCCGGCGTGCATGGTGATCTGGAGCTCAGCCATCTGCGTGTTCTGTCGCCGCGGGTGGCTGAACTGATCAGTAGTGGCGGCGGCGCGATCATGCTCAACGGCCTGACGTCGCTCTCGCCGGAGTCGGCCGCCGTGCTCTCGCAGCAGGACGCTATGCTCGAACTCAATGGTCTCACCGAACTGCCAGTCGATACCGCCCTTGCCCTCATCACTCCCACCAGCCCACGGGTGCTCTGGCTCCGTGGCCTCACGGACATCAGCGACGAAGTTGCCGAACGCATGGGCCAGCACAACGGCTACCTCAGGCTGTCGGGCTTGGAGCGGATCACCGACCGCCAGATTGAACTGCTTGCCGCGCACCACGGATACCTCGGCCTCTCAGGTTTGAAGGAACTTTCTGCACGGGCGGCCACCGCGCTCGGACAACACGACGGGATGCTCGGGCTCAACGGGCTCACGGCGCTCACGCCGGAGGCTGCCGCGGCCCTGACGGCGCACGGGCAGTTCCTGCGAATGGATGGCTTGCAGACGATTTCCGACGAGGTTGCCACGGCCCTCTCTCGGCACGAAGGCCCAATGGGGCTGCACGGGATCACCACGCTCTCCGACACCGCGGCCGAGTCGCTGGCCCGACACAAGGGCGTGGTGTACCTGATGGGGCTTGAAACGCTCTCCGACAAGGCCGCCGCCGCACTGCGGGCCAATCCCGAGATCCACATGCGAGCCCGGTTCCGTCCGCAGGCATCGACAAACGAACTCGCGACCGCGCCCGCCGACGCCCCGCCCGCTCCGCCCTCTGACCACGAGTCAGAACGCACCAAGGAACTCATCGCCGCCGGCCGGCCCATCGATGCGGGCAAGCTGGAGATCGAGAGCCGGTTCCATCTGGCCAGAGCGATGTGGAGCTACGACGGCCTGGAAACGCTCAACGAGGCGTGGGCCGAGGAGGCGACCAACGAGGCGGAGCGGGCCCGCCTGAACGCGGTTCGGGAGTTCAGCCCAGCCTGGTGGCGGGAGATGGAATTTCGCTACGGCATGCATCCCCCGGTGCCGGAAAGTCATCAGGATTTCACCGTGGCGCTGGGGCTCCTCCGCACGCAGGCGAACGTCGTCGGCGGAAGCTCGCCAGGCATCGTCTCCAGCTGCCGTCTCTGCCATTCAACCATGCTCTTTTCGAATCCCGATCCCCGTAACCCCGAGCCACGGTTCGCGGAGGGCATTCCAAATGCATTCCTCGACTTCGAGCGGTTTCATCAAAACGCGGCGACCAGCGGCGGGACGAGCCCGGGCTTCCTGTTTGCGAAGAATCTGCCCCGCTTCTTCGTTGACTCCGCCGATTTCTTTGGGATCCTCGTGCCCGTGGTCCGACCCGACGGCATCAAGCCGAGCCTGCTCCGCTACGACAAATTCTTCGTGGCCGAGCAGGGCAGCAGCTACACGAAGAAGATCGAGGGGGAGGTGCCGCTGATCCCCTTTCTCAAACCTCAGCCCTGGACCAACTACAAATACAAGACCGCCGGCACGGAGGGCCAAGGCCTCTATGTCGACGGCGGCTTTGCCGGCAACGTCGCCGACGTGACCTATGCGATGGCGATCAGCCGCGACCATCTCGGCGCCGATTATGCCGATGCCCGCGAGGTGTTCAGGCAGTGTGTTCCGGAATACTTCAAGTCGCTGACCACGCCCCGGTATCCGTTCATTGCTGATGTCACCGAGGAGAAGGCCGATGCTGGCCACGCAGTCTTCATGGAAACCTGCGCCCGCTGTCATGGCGACTTCAAGAAGACGGGATCGAAGACCTACGAGCTCGTCAGCTTCCCAAATACGCTCGTGGACCAGGACGAACTCGGCACCGACCCGCTGCGGATCACCGGTGTGTTCGACATGAATGCCGAGGAGAAGAAGCGGTTCCTGAGTGGCAAGGTGACAGTGACTCACAAGTACGTCGCACCGCCGCTGGTCGGGATCTGGGCCCGTGGCCCCTATCTCCACAATGCTTCGGTGCCCACGGTTTACAACCTGCTCAAGTCGTCGACCAGGCCGCGGAAATACTCCATGCGGCCCAGCAGCACCGACCCAAATAACTACGACCAGGCCCAGATCGGCTGGAAGTTCATCGATGAATCCTCGAAGAGCCACCAGCAGATTCTGGAGCAGATGGAGCAGGAGCCGTATGTCCGCGTCTTCGACCCCGACTGGCGGTCGCCGGAGCAGTGGGAGGCGCTCAAGCAGTCGCTCGCGAACGTGAAGAACGTGAAGGTCGACCCCACCAAGCCCGAACTCTATACCGGCATGCTCAACACGGGTCACACCTTCGGGGACGACCTCTCGGAGGAACAACGGCTCGCTGTGCTCGAGTTCCTCAAGTGTCTGTAGTCGCTGCCGCTGGTGGCTCGGGGCGTGAGGAGGCCGACGGCAGTACCATCCAGGCGACCTAGGAAAAAACTGGCGAGCTAGGAAAAAAAGACATGAATCAGTCTCGCACCATCACGGCCGGTCGAGTGCTCGATGCGACGGCCCCCTCGCGTCGGGCCGTCCTCCGGGCGGCCGTCGCGGCCGTCGCCAGCGTCGCGACAGCGGCCCCTGTGTCTGGCGGGAAGGTTTTGGCGACGGAGCCGGATGCCGCCGCACCACCGCCGCCCGCTCCCGTGCCGTATCAAGGTCTGCTCGAAAACGAGGGGCACGCCTACCAGAGCTGGGGTCTCACGCATGAGACCAGGCCGGCCGTCTACGTGGAGCCGATCAGCTATGCCGATGTGCAGGCGGTTGTGGTCGATCCGATCCAATTTCCTTCGCCTGTGAGCCCCGTTGGTTCGATGCTCTCGGTGACGCGGACGGTCGTCAACGACGGCGGCACGCTCCTCTGCACGCTCAAGCTCGACGAGATCCTCGGCGTCGAGACCGATGCGGTGGGGCGGAGTGTCGTGCGAGTGCAGGCCGGCTGCAGGCTCAAGAAACTGCATCTGTGGCTCCAGTCACGCGGCCTCGAGATTCCGTACCAGGCGGAAATCGGCGACGCCACCGTCGGCTCGATGGCGGCGGGCGACACGAAGGATTCGTCACTCAAAGGGCCAGGGTATTTCTCGGCCGGTGTCGTCGCAGTGACCTACGTCGATGAACAGGGCACGCTCGTCACGCTGTCCGACCTCGTCGACGAGAAGGCACTTG
>JBAXUW010000294.1:0-3583 GCA_037129495.1 Planctomycetota bacterium
ATACGGGCCTGCTCGATAGCCTCGTGACGCCGTCGGCAAGTGAGCGGATCGCGCCATGACGACAGACCTCCCGATCGCGGCCGCGCGGCCGCAGCCGCTGTCAGCCGGCCCCGACCCCCGCGAGATCCCCAGCTGGTTCGACGACGAGTCACCGCAGGGACGGCGGAAACGGCGGCTCAAGCGGTTCGCACGGCCGTTGGCGGTGCTCGGGGCCCTCGGCAGCGCCGCGGCCCTGTGGTACGGCGGCCGGCCGGCCCCGGCGATCACAATCGTCGGCATCGTCAGCCTGGCCCTCGGTGTGGTCTGTGGGGTCGCGTTGCTGCGGCGGCTCCTTTCGGCCGGGCATCCGGTGATCGGGATCGCCCGTGCGATCGTCGAGGAGGCCGTTGGCACGCGGCTGTCGGTCCTGCTCGTCATGCTTGTCGTAGTCGCCCTGCCAACGCTGCCGCTTGTGCTCGATCCCGGTGAGCGGCTCGCCTATCGGCTGCAGTTTTTTCTCGATTGGTCGCTGTCGGGAGCGAGCGCGCTGTTGGCCCTGATCACGATCGCCCTGTCATGCAGCAGTGTCTGCGGCGACATCGACAGCCGGCGGATCCACATGGCGCTCTCGAAGCCGCTGCAGCGCTGGGAATACCTGCTGGGCAAGTGGCTCGGCGTCGTGCTGCTCGATCTCTTGCTCGTCTCGCTCGTGGGCATTGGCGTCTATGCCTTCGCGGAGGCCCTGCGGCGGTCGCCGGCGGCTGACAACGCCGACCGTCGGGCGGTAGAGGAACAGGTGCTGACGGCACGGGCATCGGCACGGCCTGTGCATCCCCGTCAACAGGAGTTCGACAAGGCCATCGAGGCGGCCATCACGCAGATCCGTAACGACGACCCTGCCCTGTTCGACAAGGATCCGGCCGCGGCACGCAGGCGGATTTTCGCCCAGCATGTCTTCCTGTGGCACACGGTCAGCCCCGACGTTGTGTCGAGCTATCTTTTTACAGGCCTGGAAGCGGCAAGGCTGCGGACTCAGGTCGTGCAGTTGCGGCTCCAGCCCTTTGCGGACAACTCCACGACGAGCACCGCAGAGGTCCGCTTTGCGCTGTGGCTCAACGAGCGGCCTTACCCGGTCAAGCAGGGCAAGCACGAAGAATATGTGTTCGCGGCCGGTCCGGTGCACACGCTCGAACTGCCGGCCTCGGCGATTGCGGAGGACGGCACGCTGCGGGTGACGATTGCCAACCGCAACATGCTCATGCCGGGCGACCCGGCGCCCACGAGCATCGGGTTCAATCCGGGCGAGGGGCTTGAGTTGCTGTATCGTGTTGGCAGCTTCGAAGGAAATGTTCTTCGTGGATTGCTCTTGATGTGGGCCAAGCTCGCGATGCTCGCCGCCGCGGCGCTGGCGGCCGCTTCATGGCTCGGATTGCCGGTGGCCATGCTCGCAAGCCTGATGGTCTTCGCGGTGGCCGTCGCCAGCGGGTTCCTGTCCGATGCGATCGATATCTACACCGGCGTCGATGGCGGCAATCCCACGCTCACGTCGATGCTGCGGCTCCGCGCCACCCTGCTTCTGGAGCGGGTGGCGAAGTTCGAGTGGTGGGATGCGATCAAAACAATCGGCTCGTATGCGGCCGATGCATTCCTATCGTTGATTCCCTCCTTTGGCGATTACGACTCGATCACGCAGGTGGCCACGGGCCGGCTGGTGTCGTTGGCCGAGACTGCCGCGGGCGTGTGTGAACTCGGTCTGGCCTATCCTCTTTTGCTGCTTGGCATCGGCTGGTGGCTGCTGGAACGACGCGACCTCGTGAGTTCCTCATCATGAACGATCGGCTCACGATCACGATTGCCTCCCTTGTCCTCGTGGCCTGTTTGGCGGGCTCCTCCACGCTCGCCGGGCATGTCCAACAGCAGCGCAGGGACCTCAAACTGGTGGTGACCACTGACGACACCGAATCCATGCCGCCGCACGTCGCGATCGTGACCGCGGCGCTCGGCACGTTTCGCGGCTTGGCCGTCGACCTGCTCTGGGCGCGGGCCGAAACCCTGCAGAACGCCGGGGAATTCTACGAGGCCCAGACGTTGAGTCAGTGGATCACCACGCTCCAGCCGCGGTTTCAGAAGGTCTGGGCCTTCCAGGCCTGGAATCTCGCCTACAACATCTCCGCCGCCACGCAGGTCCCGGCGGAGCGATGGGGCTGGGTGAATCGTGGCATCGACCTCCTGCGATCGCGGGGAATCCCGCTCAACCCGCGGGCCGCCAACCTCTATTTCGAGCTCGCCTGGCTCTACCAAAACAAGATAGGCCGAGTCGGTGACAAGGAGCACTGGTATTACAAGGCCCGGCTGGCAGCGGAGATGCAGGAGTTCCTCGGTGATCTCACGGGCGGCAAGACGACGGCCGAGGCACTCGAGCGGTTCGCGAGGATCAGCTCCGCGCCAGACACGCTGGTAGAGCTGGAGGCGAAGACGCCCTCCGTTCGCAGGGCGCTCGACCTGCTTGCCGCCCATGGCGCCAAACCGGACGAGTCGCTCGTGCGGATGCTCGGGAGGGTGCTGATGACGAGCGGCTCGCTCGATGCCAAGATTCTGGGCAAGACGGCCCTCCCGGCCGACACCAACCGCGGCCTGCTCGACACCATTCGCGCGGACCGGGAGACCGCCGGATTGCTCTTCGACCACGTCATTCCGCATCTCCAGAAGCGGATCCTCGAGGACCGCTACCGGATGGACACCGCCGAGATGCTCGCCACGATGGAACGGTATGGTCCGCTCGACTGGCGGCATCCCGACTCCCATGGTGTCTATTGGTCGGAGCAGGGGGTGCAGGTCTCCCAGTCACTCTCGCGACGGGAAGATGTCAACGAGCTGATGCTCGTCCGCAGCCGACTGCTCATGCTCATGGAACTCATGCGGTCGGGCCGGGTCGAACTGGATCCCGCCACGAACCGGGTCGATCTGCTGCCCGATCCGCGATTCGCGCGAGTCTACGAGACGGCGATCGAGGAGGCCTTCGGCCTGATCGCCTCGGAACAAGGCGTGTCGGCCGCCGGCTTCGGCATCGCCGTCGAGGCGGACCTCTTCGACACCTACGAGAAATTCCTCAATCTCGCCACGATGCTCACCTACCTGTACGGCGACCAGGCCGAGGCGGAGAGGTATTTCATGCTGCTCCGCGAGCTCGTAACGCGACGCGGGTTTGGGGACGAGCCGGTCTATGCCGACACGATTGAAAATTTCGTGGCGATCCGGTTTTCGAGTAGCGTCAACGTGAATCTGGCCGATCTGCGGCAGTTCCTCGATGCCATGTTTCGCCGCGCGATGCTGGAGGGCTTGGCGAAGGGCGACTTAAAAGTCTTCAACCGCTACATCGGCGTGGCCCACGCCGTTTACGATCGCCGCTACGCCACCAGCCGGCCGGGCGAGAAATTGGTGCTCGAAGACACGAAGCTCCTCGAATTCCCCAAGCTCGTGCAGAACTCGTTCGAGAACCTTTTGAAGGATCCTAGCATGCCGGTCCTGGCAAGGGCCCGCGTCTGGGCGTGGGCGCCGGAAACGCTTCGCGAAAACAGCGACCAGTCGCTGGTGGAGACGTTGC
>JBAXUW010000295.1:0-3575 GCA_037129495.1 Planctomycetota bacterium
GGGCCGGCAGAAGTCTCCTTCGCGGGGACTTTCGCCATTGGGGCTCTGTGGTAGTTCAGGCCTTGGTAGGGCGAAATTCCAACGCTCGTCGAGCTTCAGCCGATCCCGGCTTTCCGGATTCCTGTGGGATAAGTTTTCCAACTTGTCCTCCCCCGTAAGAACCGCTTTTTCTGGCATTGCTGACCGTGGCCCCCGCACCTACCGTCTCGCCACTTACGCGGGAGATGATTGCATGCACGATCGGTGGCTCGTCCGAATCGCTTTTCTGAGTGCGCTCTTGCTCACCGCCACTGTCGGCTGCGCGCATCACCGCGCCGATCAATATTCCTACGCTCCTCCCTACGCCCCTCCGGTCTATCCGCAGCCCCAGGCTGCTCCGATGGCCCAGAGCGTCGCCCAACCGGTCGCCTACGCCATGCCAGGCGTGGGCATGCCTGCTGGGGCAATGCCCGCAGGCGTTCTCCCGGCTGGCAGCATGCCGGCGGGTGCAGTCATGGCGGGCTCGGCCCCGGGGGAGGTGATCGTCGCCTCAGGCGGGCCCTGCCCAGACTGCGGTCCGTCGGGCAACGGCATGGTGATCGGTGCCTCCGGCATGATCGAAGGCGGCGGCCAGACGCCGCCGTGTCCGCCGGGTCAGTGACGGCAGATCGAATTTGTCATTGGTCGTTCGACCGATGACCTACGCATGACCTAGGATGGTCATGCCGCTGACATGTCCGGCGACCCGGATGCCCCAGAGACCCGCGCATGGCCTCATGGATGGTCCCCTATTCCTTGCAGCCCGAAATGATGGACGATCCTGCCCTCCCGGCGGCTGAACATTTTCATGCGCTCAACGCCTTAGCTCGCATCAACATGCTGTCGCTGACCGCGACACAGATCGTCCGGAAGATTGCCCGCATGCCGACGGGCCGGCAGCCGACGCCGCTCGGAGGCCATGCGCTGCAAGTCGTCGACGTCGCCTGCGGGGGCGGCGATGTAACTGTCGCCGTGGCTCGCCAACTCGCACGCCGCCTACCGAGCGGAGCGGAGGGTGCGCCGGCAGTGCAGATGACTGGCATCGACATCAGCCACCGCGCCGTCGAGTGGGCGACGCGGCATAGTGAAGGCCGTACAGGCAGCGCCAGCGTGTCGTTCATCGTGCAAGACATCCTCGCCGCCGGCTGTCCGACCTGCGATGTCGCAATCAGCTCACTCTTTCTCCACCATCTTGATGACGACACCGCCGTTCACGTGTTGACCTCGCTCGCCAGGGCGGCGCGAATCGGGATCGTGGTGTCGGATCTACTGCGAACGGCCGCCGGCTTAACTCTCGCAGTGGTCGGCACGGCCGTGCTGACGGGCTCTCGCGTGGCCCGCGTCGACGGCCCGGCTTCCGTACGTTCGGCACGCACGAAGGCCGAATACCGTGGGCTTCTCGACCGGGCCGGCCTCCAGCAGGCCAAGATTTATCACGCCTGGCCAGAGCGGGTAATCCTCACGTGGACAAGGCCGACGAACGGTTCGATGCCATTCGTTGTGGAGGCCACGCGATGATCACGGTTTCAGACCACTGCGGAGGCCCCGATCCCATCGCGGCAACGCTCGCGCTCGCTGAGGCCGCAACGATCCACTGGGATGCGATCGTGATCGGTGCCGGGCCGGCCGGCTCCGCGGTTGCGATTCGGCTTGCCCGCCAAGGCCGTCGTGTGCTGCAGGTCGACCGCGCCGCGCTCCCGCGGCCAAAAGTCTGCGGATGCTGCCTGTCGCCGCTGGCAGTCGCCGAACTCGTTGACCTTGGAACCGGTCGCGTCTTGGCCGCGGCGCTGCCGCTGGCAACGGTGCGACTGCTCGCCAGCGGGGGGGAGGCCCGCATCCCAATGCCCCGCGGCAACGTGCTCTCACGCGAGGCGCTCGATACAGAACTTGTGAGGGAGGCAATTCTTGCCGGCTCTGCCTGGCTACCGCAGGTGGTTGTCGAATCGATCCACGAGTCTGCCGAAACGATCCCTGAGGACGGCGGCGTTCTGCTCACCGCCCGCTCTTCTGTCTCGGAGCCACAAGAAACTGCCCGACTCCGTAGCCGGCTGGTCGTGATCGCCGCCGGGCTTGCGGATGCCATTAAGATCACGTCGGCCAAGAACCACGCTAGTGCGCAGATGCGCTTGCCGCGGGGCCGGCGGGTGGCCAGCCGGAGTCGGATCGGTCTGGGCACGACTCTCCCCGCCGGCGCACTCGACCTTCCGCCCGGAGAACTCATCATGGCGGTCGCGGACGACGGCTACTGCGGTATCGTCACTCTGGAAGATGGCCGGATCGACTTTGCGGCTGCGGTCGATCGACGACTGATCGCCGGGGCGGACGGATTAGCCGGCTGCATTACACAGCTGCTTTCCGACGCCGACGGTGGCGGCGGATCCGCCCTTGATTGCTCGCAGCTATCACCATTGCTTAAGGCGGTAAGCTTCCGCGCTACGCCTCCGCTCACGCATGCTTCACCGCTGCTCGGCAGCCATTCAGAGCGAATCTTTCGCGTTGGCGATGCTGCCGGCTATGTCGAGCCGTTCACCGGTGAGGGCATCGGCTGGGCCTTGGCGAGCGGCCGCATCCTTGCGGCATCGCTGACTGGCAATCGCGGCGCGCCGTTGATCGCCTCCGCAGCCGCGGCCGCTGGGTACCAGGTGCAGCACCGCCGCATGTTCACAGCGCACCACGCCCGCGTGTCGTGGGTGGCCCACGGCGTCCGCCATCCCACGATCGTGACCGCCGCGGTGCAACTGGCCAACCTCATGCCGTGGGCTGCGGCGCGAGCCCTGCCGCTCGTCACAGGGGCCGGCCGGGCAGCCGCGAGTCGGGCGGGAATCAGCCCGTGACAAGCCTCCGCACAATGACTGCCGTCAGGTCGTCATACTGCGGGGTGCCGGCCGAGAAGTCGAGCACCGCACGATAGAGGATTTCGATCAGTTCGGTAGCCGGCCGGTCGTGATGGCGGCGGATCAGGTCGTTCACCCGTTCCTCGCCAAAGAGCTCGCCATCGGCCCGCGCCCACTCGAAAAAACCGTCGGTTAACAAGACAAGCACGTCGCCTGGAGCAAGCGGATGCTCGACTGCGGGCTCGTATCCAAAATCGGCCATCAGGCCCAGCGGCAGGCCTTGGGAGGGAAGTTCTGTCACGGTTCCGGTGGCCGCTGAGTAGACCAGCAGCGGCCCCTGGCCAGCACTCATAAACGTGATCCCATTTTCTGCGGCCGTCAGAATGCCAAAAAACGCCGTCACGAACCGGCCCTCGGGGAGGTCCTCGCAGAGCAGCCCGTTGACTTCCTCAACCGTCCGCTGCAGATCCTGCGTCTGCCTCGCCACGGCGCGAAAGAGCGCCCGCGTCTCCGCGACGACGAGCGCCGGCCCGATGCCGTGCCCGGTGGCATCGGCAATCGTGATCGCCAGGCCCCCGCCTGACAATTGAAAAAAGTCGTAGTAGTCGCCCCCCGTCTCGTCGGCCGGCTGATTCCAGCCAGCGATGTCGAAGCCCGCGTGCGTCGGCTGCTGCCGCGGCAGCAACCCCTGCTGAATCGTCCGCGCGATGTTGAGATCCCGCT
>JBAXUW010000296.1:0-3568 GCA_037129495.1 Planctomycetota bacterium
ATCCCGCCGGTGATGTGTCGGTCGGGCAAGGGCTGGAACTGGGCGAGGATGCCAAGCTCGCCGACGCGCATCTCGGACAACTCAAGCCCGATGAGCAGCGGGTGCTTCGGCTTTCAATCTACGACAGCCTTTCGCACGCGGCGATTGCCGATCGCACGGGCCTGCCATTGGGCACTGTTAAGTCGCACATCCGCCGCGGGCTCGACAGCCTTCGAGACAAGCTGGCCAAACGCGACGCAGCCCGCCACGGCCGATTGACGGCCGGAGGGAGCGATCGATGAGCAGCAACCACGAAATAACTGACGACGCTCCCTGGGAGGCAGCCCCGGAAATGGCCTCGAACGACTGGGAACTCGCCGCCGCGGCGATCGAGCTGGCACTGCTTGGCCGTGCCGGCGGCTCACTGCCGCCACTCCCCTCCGAACTCGCCAAAAGAATCAGTCGCGACGCGCCGGCACACCTGCCGCGGATCAGCGTCATCCAGCCCAGGCCCGACGTGCAGAGGCGTGGTAGAGGGACTGCCGCTCGCTCACGTCTTGCGATGGCGGGCTGGTGGATGGCTGCCTGCCTGGCCGGGGTGCTCCTCTGGCAGTGGAGCGCGGCGCCGCGGATCGCGGCACCTCCGCTCGGTGGTGGGGCCCCGCCGACCCTGGCAGAGCGCCGCGAAAAGCTGCTAGCCAACGATCCCGAGCCAGTGACAGTTGCGTGGAAAAAGGCAGGGGACGATCCGACGATTAACTCTGGCAAGGACGACGCAAAAACGGCCGGAGATCTGGGGGACGTGGTCTGGAGCCAGGCAACGCAAAAGGGATTCATGCGGTTTCGGGGCCTGGAGGCCAATGACCCGACCGTCTCCCAGTATCAACTCTGGATCTTCGATGCGCAGCGGGACGAGGCCTATCCCGTTGATGGCGGTGTGTTCGACGTGCCGGTGCAGGGCGCTGGCGACATCGTCGTTCAAATCGATCCGCGGCTCACGGTCAGCCGGGCCACGGCGTTCGCCGTCACCGTGGAGAAGCCCGGCGGCGTGGTCGTCTCGAGCCGCAAGCGACTGCCGCTGTTGGCCGCGGTGCCGTCTCGTTGATGTGGTTGAAGACGTCGGGCTGCGCCTGCTCGAGATCCTTCAGTTGCTTAGCCTAGTCAATCCGAGGGTCGCCGTACTTCTTCTTCCATCTGTAGTACGTCTGCTCCGTCACACCGATCTTCTTGACCGCCTCGGCGACGGTTTTGCCTCTCCCCACATCGGCCTCAACACTCGCAGCTTGGGGATGATCTGCTCGGCCAGTTCTTTCATTCCGCGTGGCATTGAATGCCCTCCTTTGGTTGTGACACCACCAGACTCACTCTCTGGAAGTGGTGCCGTTGAGGAGGGGCAGGTCACTTTATCGGCCGCTCAACGCTGGTTCATCCATTGCGAAAGTGCCGTTGACCGGGCGATCCTCTCCTCTCCTCGGCAGGTTGCCGCCGGGCACATCGTTGAAATGATCGCGACGCCGACCGCCGAAGATCAACTGTTGCAACTCAATCATCACGCTCAGCAGCGCGGGGACGAATACCAGTGTCACCACCGTGGAGATGAGCAAACCGCCGAGCAACACCGCGCCGATGCCGCGATACAGTTCACTACCGGCACCCGGCGCGAGCACCAGGGGCAACAAACCGACCAGGCCGCCGATTGTAGTCATGAAGATCGGACGAATACGGGTGCGCACGCTTTCAATCACCGCGTCGCCGATGCTCATGTGATCATCGTGAAAGTGAATCAGCGATTGCTCGACGATCAGAATCGGGTTATTCACGACGGTGCCGACCAGCATGATGAAGCCGAGCATTGTGAGCACATCGAGCGGCTGCAGCACCCACATGTTGAGCAGCCACAGGCCGGCGAAACCACCCACGGCACCGAGTGGCACCGTCATGATCACCACGAAGGGATAAACCCACGATTCAAACGTCGCAGCCATCAGCAAGTACGTGATGACGATGGCGAGCACGAGATTCCACCGCAGCGACTGCCAAGTGCTGCGCAGTTTATCAGCCGTTCCTTCCAGACTAATGCGATAGCCACCCTTCAACCGGCCGCTGGCTTGCAACGGCTGAATCACCTGCTTAGTGATCATGTCCATCGCGAGTTCGAGCGGCATTTCCGGCGGCGGGCTCACTTCGAGTGTGATAGCCCGTTGCCGCGTGCGGTGATTCACCTGTTCCGGGCCTGGTTCCAAGCGGATGTCAGCGAGGGCTTCGAGCGGCACCAGTTGGCCACTCGGAGTCGCAATCGGCACAGTTTGCAGGCTCTGTTCGCTATTGGCGAAGCGATCTTCGCCGACGATCCGCAGGTCGATCTTGTCGCCACCTTTGTAATAGTCTGTGGCGTACGCACCATCGACGAGCGCATCGACCGCGTAACCAAGTTCTTGTGCCGACATGCGCAGGTCAGCCGCCTGTTCAAACTTCGGATAGATCCGCATTTCTGGATTCGCCAGGTCCAAACTGGGCGTGGGCCGAATTTGTGCGGCCGGCATCAAGCCGGGTGCATCGGGCGAACCTTTCAACTGCCCAAAGATCTGGCCACCCAGCGCAACCAATTGATTGATATCCGGCCCGGTAATTTCAATATCGACCGTGCGCCCGCCGGTAAGTCCTTGTTCAAACAAACTTGCCTGTTTGGCAATCAAAAAAGTGCCGGGAAGCTTGTCACCCACTTTTTGAATGACGCCGACGAGATCTTTCGCGCGAGTGGGATCGAGCGCTCTCGCTCCGATAAAGACCTGGCGATTTCGGGCCACGAAAAAGAAATCGTCAATTACCAGTTTCTTGCCACTGATGACGTCGGGATCCGTCGCCTCGACATCCCAAAACGGCCGTAATTCCTCTTCCACCAGGTTGCCCATTTTCAGCAAGTGGTCGAGGTTGTAGCCCGGCGGCGGAATGATGATGCCGAAGACCAGATTGCGATCGCCGCTCGGCAAATACTCCACCTTCGGCAACAGCATCCAAGTGAGCACGCACGAGGCAGCCACCACACCACACACGACGATGATCCGCGGCAACAGGCCGACCTGGAGTGTGCGGTTGACCCCGATCAACAGTGCGACCATCCATTCGGCGACCCGATCTGCCACTCCCAAGATCATGCGAATCGGCAGCATCAGCAGGTCGACGATTCCCCCCATCCAGGAGCGGCGTTCTCGGCGTGGGTTCGCCTCGGTCAGAATGACATTCCCCTCGCTGTCACGCTTGTGTTTTTTCAGGATGCGCATCGCTGCCGTTGGCACCACCGCCACGGCGACGAGCATCGAAAGGGCCACCGCCGCCGAAATCGAGATCGCAATATCGCGAAATAACTGCCCGGCTTCTTCGCGAATGAAGAGGACCGGAATAAACACGGCGAGGTTTGCCAACGTAGCGTTGAGCAGCGCTCCCCACACTTCGCCGGCCCCGTTGACCGCGGCCGTTTCCGGATCTTCGCCCCGCTGATGGCGACGGAAAATGTTTTCGAGCATGACAATCGCGTTGTCGACGAGCATGCCGACCGCAAAGGCCAAGCCGCCGAGCGCGGGGACGTTCA
>JBAXUW010000297.1:0-3555 GCA_037129495.1 Planctomycetota bacterium
TCGGCCATGCCTATTGCGTGAGCGAGGATCCGGCCGAGTGGGTGCCCCGCATGAAACAGCACACGCGGCACTACCATTTTGAAGACATCGCGGCGACCCGCGTTCACCATCACCTCGTGCCTGGAGAAGGGGCGATCGACTTCGCGGGGGTGTTCAAGGCGATTGCCACGCACACGCCCGACAGCTGGATCACGGTAGAGCTCTACCCCTACCGTGATCAGCCCGACGAGGCCGCGCAAGCGGCCCGGCAGCACCTGCTGACGGTGGCCGCTGCGGCAGCCGTGACGATCACCTGACGCCACCCCGCCAAACCTTCCATGCTTCATTCTCTGCTCGCCTGGGTGCGGCTGCTGCGACTTCCCAACCATGCCACGGCGGTGGCCGACGTACTCGCCGGCTACTGCATTGTGTCTCAGTATCGCACGATTGCTTGGCCGGCCCCGGCGCTCTGGTGGGCGATCCTTGCGTCGCTGGGATTCTACGCAGCCGGCATGGTGCAAAACGACCTGTTCGACCTCGCGATCGACCGTGAAGAACGGCCCCAGCGGCCGCTGCCCAGCGGCCAGGTCAGCGTGCGTTCGGCGGCTCTAGCGGGCAACATCCTGCTCTCGATCGGTAGTCTCGCCGCCTGCATTACGGCGGTGGCCGCCCAGAGTCCATGGCCCGCGATTGTCGGTGCTCTGCTCACCGCCGCGGTCTGGATCTACAACCGCCACGCCAAGCTGACGAGCCTGGGGCCGGCGGTGATGGGCAGTTGCCGGTCTCTCAACTGGCTGCTGGGCATGACGGCTGCCGGCGGGCCGCAGGCGGCTTATGAGTGGCTGATTCCGATTGGCATGGGTGTCTACGTGATGGGCATCACGGTCTATGCCCGCGACGAGGCGGAGGAGAGCAGGTCGGGTCCGCTCGCGGCTGGCACGCTCATCATGCTCGTCGGACTGGCCACGGCCGGCCTCTCCCCTTGGCTAGCATCCCGTGCGGAGGATGCCGGCGGCTGGCTGGTCGGAGTGAAGCTCTCAAACTGGCTCCTGCTCTGGGGCATGCTGACGCTGTCGATCCTGCTGCGGGCCGCGCTTGGCATCTTCGACCCGACAAGTGCCCGCGTGCAGCAGGCAGTGGGCAATGCGATCATGGCAATCATCACGCTCGATGCCGTCCTCGTGCTGGCCACCTGCGGCGAGCCCTGGTCGATCCTCGTGCTCATGCTGCTGGTGCCTTTTTTCCTTGGCCGCCGGTTTGTGAGCCCCACCTAAAGCTAGTCCCCACCTAAACGAGCCCCACCCGCCAGCCCCAGACAAGGTCCTGCCCCATCATGCTGCTCGGCTACAGCACCAACAGCATCGGCGACGTCGATCCGCTCGCTGCAATTCCCCTGCTTCACGAACTCGGCTATGCGTCGCTCGCAATCACGCTCGACCATCACACTATCAATCCTTTTGCCGTCGACCTGCCTGAAAAAATAGCCCGCTGGCGAACGGCGCTGCAGGCAGCCGACATGTCTTGCGTGATCGAGACTGGCGGCCGCCATTTGCTCGACCCGCTTCAAAAGCACGAGCCGACACTCGTGACATTCGATCGAAAGAATCGGGACCGCCGGGTGGATTTCCTCCGCCGGGCGATTGACATCGCCGCCGAATTAAACGCCGCCTGCGTTTCGCTTTGGTCGGGCGTTGTCCACGACTCGGCCGACGACGAAGCGATCTGGAACCGGCTCACCGGCAGCCTCGCTCCCGTGCTCGAGCATGCCGCGGCCAGCGGCATGCCGCTGGGATTCGAGCCGGAGCCGGGCATGGCAATCGACACCCTCGCCCGCTACGGCCAGTTGCTCGAACGACTCGGAAGGCCGGACCACCTGCGGCTCACGGTAGATGTCGGCCATCTGGAGTGCATGGGAGAACGACCGCTGGCAGGTTTCCTGCGGCCGTGGGCCGACCGCATCATCAATGTCCATATCGACGACATGCTGGCCTGCCGCCACGAGCATCTGCCGCTGGGCACCGGCGACGTAGACTTTCAGTCAGTGCTTGCCGCCAGCGCTGCGGGTGGCTACGCGGGCGGCCTCCATGTGGAGCTTCCCCGGCAAGCTCACCGCTGGCTGGAGATCGCCCGCCACTCCGCCGACTTCCTGAAGCAACTTCTTTCACAAGCCTCTACTTCCACAGGAGTACACCACCGATGAGTTCCGCTGCCCCCGCTCCCCATGTTCTCCTGCTCTCGATTCCAGGCCTGCGGCAGGAGGATCTCGCTCGGATGCCGACGCTTCGTGCACTCGCTGCCGCCGGCTCGTGCGTGCCGCTGGACCCCGGCTTTCCTGCCATCACCTGCCCGGTCCAGGCCACGCTCACGACGGGCGTTGGGCCAGCCGCGCACGGAATTCTTGCCAACGGCCTCTTTGACCGCGGCTCACACCATCTGGAGATGTGGATTAGCCCTGACAGCGTCCATCGACACCCGCGGCTCTGGGATCAGCTCAAGTCGGCCCGGCCAGAATTACGGACCGCAGCCTGGTTTGCCCTGCAGTCGAAGCATGCCACCGCTGATCTCGTCTGCCTGCCCGCCCCGAAGCACAATCCCGATGGCAGTGAGACGATGTGGTGCCACACAAACCCCGAGCCACTGTATGGGAGTCTGCGGGAGACACTCGGCGAATTCCCGCTGCATAAGTTTTGGGGGCCAATTGCGGGGATTGAATCTTCCAGGTGGATCGCCAGAAGCTTCCTTGAGGCCTCGCGGCCCAGCCCGCCTCACTTTGCATATGTCTACCTGCCGCACCTCGACTACGCGGCCCAGCGCACTGGCCCCGACAGTCCGCCGGCCCATGCGGCCTGTGGCGAACTCGATGCCGAGATTGCGCAGGTCATCGAGGGCTTCGGCGGACTGGTGGGCCGAGATCGACTGACCGTGCTGATCGCCGGCGAATACCGGATTCGGCCGGTATCGCACACGCTCTTCCCCAATCGCATCCTCCGCGAGGCGGGCCTGCTCGCCGTCCACGACACTGCCGAAGGCGAGCTGCTCGACATCGCAGGCAGCCGGGCCTGGGCGCTGGCCGACCATCAGGTCAGCCACATCTATCTTCAGAATGGTGGCGATGCCGGCTTGGTCGAGCAGGTCGCCGCCCTCTTTCGGGGCAGGGCAGGGGTGAGCCGCGTGCTCATGGGGGCCGATCTTGCGAAGGCCGGGCTGACACCTTCGTTCCCACCTGGAAAGGAAAGCCGCTGCGGCGACCTTGTGATCGAGAGCACGCCCGAGAGTTGGCAGAGTTATTTTTATTGGCTCGACGACGGGAAGGCGCCTGGATTCGCCCGCACGATCGACATTCACAAGAAGCCCGGCTACGACCCGCTAGAACTCCACCTCGACCGCACAAAGCTACCGGCCATATCCATCCCGCTCGACACGTCGCTTGTGAAGGGTTCGCACGGGGCGGCCGATCCGGCCGATCACCACGAGACGATCTTCATCGCGTCGCGGCCCGACCTCGCTCACGGTCCACTGGCGATGCACGAGATCACCGGAATCGTGAAGGGTCTCTTTGGCTGCTAACGCTTTGTG
>JBAXUW010000298.1:0-3551 GCA_037129495.1 Planctomycetota bacterium
CCACACTATGCCAGCCTTGCCCGCAATGCGCAACTCTATCTATTCATCCCAAATTACCGAAACTGCCTGGCGCAAATCCCGTGCCGAACAGGACTGCTCCCGTCCCCGATTTCATCGGAACGCGGAGGCCGGGGGGACGCTGGTACACTGGCCTTCGGAGGAATCGCATGAGCACTGTCGAGCATTCCGAAACACAAGTCCGGGATGATCGTCCCGCGACGGCTCGCCGACGGGGGGCTGTCACGCTCGACATGTATGACCGCATGATCGCGGCGGGGGTGTTTGACCCGACCGAGCCGCAACCGTTGGAGTTGATCGCGGGGGATTTGCACATGATGTCGCCGATTGGAGATCGCCATGCGGATGCCGTGGATTGGCTTGCCCGCTGGAGCCAGCTTGCAATCGGCTCCGTTGTATGGCTTGTGCGTGTTCAAAACCCGCTGGCCATTCCTGGCTCCGAGAGCGCCCCGCAGCCCGATCTCGCCTGGGTGAAGCTCCGCCGGTACGCCGACCGCCGGCCACTGCCGGAGGATGTGTCGCTCGTGATCGAAGTGGCAGACACGAGTCTCGACTTCGACACCACGGTGAAGGCCGGCCTTTATGCCGCGGCGGGCATCGCCGACTATTGGGTCATCGATCTGGTGAGCCGGGGCGTGATCGTGTTTCGGGATCCGCGGTCGGGTGCCTACGAGACGCGATCCACGCACCGCGGTGACGAGTTTGTCAGCCCCCTCGCCCTCCCGTCGGCAGCACTGTCTCCGGAGGAGCTATTTGTGCCGAAGTGAAGGCTAGCCCGGTCAATGGCACTTCCGCCAGCGTTCTCCGCTCGATGAGTCGCGTGCGGGCCCGGGCTGCTGGCTGACTGGTGCCTACCGTGCCGGTGGGCGCGGGGATTCCCAGGCCCAGTTACCCTTCGGAACGTCGGTTTTCACGCTCGGCGTAGACGTTCTCCGCATCAGGGCATCAGCCGACTCGTCGCGTCGGCCATCACAGCGAGTGGATGTCAATCGCGGGAAGTTCGGCATGCGACGCCTGAGAGACGTCACGGTGGTCATGGGCCTGAACGAGTTCGCCCCAGTCGGTGGGCGGGCCTCTCGCAGTTGAAAGCGGAGGCGGCTCGAGCGGTTCGCCGAGGTGGGTCAGAATCTTCCGGATCGGCCCTGGTTCGCGGACAGGAAGTCCGCAGCAACCGGAGGTTGCCAAGAGTGCGAAGGCCAGGGATGGTTTCGCACTCGGAAAGCAGTCTGAACGCGATCAGCTGGATGTCGCCGCCACACCTCGGTCACTTGAGTGGAAACTCCTCCCCCACCCGTGCCATGAGTTTGCCCCAGGCGATCCGCGAGGTGTCGTGTGATCGCTGTTTGTCGCGCGAGTCGCAGCAGTCGCCGGTGGCATCTTCGCCCGCCGCTTGTCCGCCCGCCGCATGCCCGCCGGTCGCATGCCCGCCGGTCACAGCATCGCGCCGCTTGCCGACATTCCCGATGGCGAGTGCCGTGATGGCCCGGATCGCGCGGTCGTGAATTCGCGGGAGTTGGACCGGGCGAGTGGCGGTTGGGCGGGGGGTCTGGGGCGAATGGCGAGCCACTTCCACGCAACCAGGGTGGCGACTCTGGCCCGCGGAGGCAGGCCGAGGGCTGCCGCTGCAAGCATCGGGAAGGATCCGGACGATCAAAAGACGAGTGCGCACGCCCGCAGTGCCACGCTCTTTGGCCGGGGGGATGGGTTTTCTTCCGTCCCGAACGGTCGCGTTGATCGTCGATCGTAGGCCGGCATGGGACCGGAAGGTGCGAAATGAAATCGTGGTTCCGGGGATCGGTGTTGTGGTTCGCCATCCTGGCGGTATCCGCCCACAGCGCCCGCGCCGACTGGTCGTTCGACTTGTACGGCGGAGCGGGATTCACCCACGATCACGATGCGCAGGTCGCCCTGCCGGACATCGGGATCACGGGCGTTCATCGATCGCTGGAATTCGACACGGCGTCGCTGATCGGTGGCCGCTTCGCATACTGGAACAGTCCCACCGCACTCTTCGGGTTCGCGTTCGACGTTTCGCATTTTTTCGGTCCGGATCAGCCGGAGCAGCTGTCCGACACCGAATTGTTCGCCAACGGAATCCCGGTCTCGGACGGCCCGGATCTCATCAGGCGATTCGAGATCTCCGTGACGTCGCTCGCATTCGACGTGCTCTACTTCAGGCTTCCGATCGCGGTGTCCGCGGATTTTCCCGGCGGCCGGCTGCAACCCTACGTGACGGCGGGGCCGGCAGTTTTCATCGCATCGATGACCGACACTGGCAACTTCCTGCCGGCCGGCCAGGTCAGTACCTCGACTTCCGTCGGCGCGCAGGTCGGCGCCGGGGTGCACTGGCTGCTCACGCCGAATGCAGGCTTTTTCGTCGAATACCGCTACAGTGCGTTTCAGCTCTACGACAGGTTCAACAACGAGAAGATCGTCGACGGCATGCGGATCGGCCGAACCGACGGCTCCGCCACCTTCAACATCGATTCCGTGGTCGCGGGCATGACCTTTCGCTTCTGATGGCGACCTTGGATTTCATCCCGCCCGCATCCAGTGTGAGCGCGATCAGGTTGCCAACGGGGATGATGAGGGATAGCCCGGCCAATGGCACTTCCGCAACCATTTCCGAGCTGATGAGCGGCTCGTGAGTGGCGTGCGCCCGTGTTCCGGTCACAAAAAGCGGTTCCCAGAATACCTGCCTTCCCCGCTGAATTGGCGTTTTTCTGGCGTCAGCGCGGAGTCTCTCCGAGTCCGGCCGCTTGGCGGCTTTGTTGTGACCTCGCGTCCGGCAGGGGTCAGAGGCTGCGGATGTCGATCGGGGTCAGCTCGTCTGGCGACTCATGAAAGATTGCCCGGTCGCCATCGGCCTGCACGAGCTCGGCCTAGTCGGTGGGTGGACCACGGGCGGAACGGACGGACGGCGGCACCAACATCCGTATTTCTGCCGACCCTAGTTCAGCACGTATGCCGACCTACATCGACGCGAATGCTGAACCGGTTCTGTCTCTTCTATATCTCATTATTATCTTCTCCTCTCTTCTATCTCTATCGGGGGTACCCCTCCCGGCATCCCCATCAGCGCGATAGAAGCCCGCCCCGTCCGGCACTTTTCGACCTCTGATTCCGGCTCACGGTGACAGGCGGCTCCATAGTCGCCTCAATGGCCAGTCGGGCTTCCTAGCGTCCCAAAACCGTCACCAGCCAAGGACTTTTCCAAGCCCTTGGCGCCACCAGTCTGTCAGCAGTCTTGGCGGTCGGGTGCGGAGAGTCGTGCGGGAGCCGGGGATGAATTGAAATGGCATCGGGGGGCTTTTGGCCCCCCGATGCGTCATTCACAACGACTACCAGTTGCAACTACTGGTTGCTCTTGCAGCAAGCCGAAGTCGCACTGGCACGGTCACAGCCGTCGACACAGCATTCGCAGGTGCATGCGTTGCACTCGCACTCGCCGGTATCGCAGCAACCGCAGCAGTCACAATCGGGGCAGCCAGCGTTGTTGACACTGACGGCCGCAGCACCAAACGGGACGACGG
>JBAXUW010000299.1:0-3512 GCA_037129495.1 Planctomycetota bacterium
ATGTCGACGAGTTTGCCTTTGGCTTCATCGCCCCACTGCAGACCGATAACGCATGTGCCGGGCACGAAAGGAGGTCCTCCAAGAAAGGAATAAACAGCTGGCCAGTTGGAGGCTGCCGCTGCACAGCCTTTCTCTGAGTCTAAAAGCAAGAAAAACCCGGTCAAGCCGGATCATTTTGCCTGCTTTACCGCGGTGGAATATTGAAGCAAGTCGATCCAGATTCTCTGCCGATAAACACGGATGGGGAGGTTGCACGATCGAGGATTCCACAGCCCCGTAAACTCATGCCCTGGTGAGAACATGCTCTACAGCGAATCGTCAGATATCGGCTTCGCGCACTATCCCAAGACCGCAGGCCATTCGCTCGCGCAGTGGTTTCGCGAGGTCTTTCCAGACGCCCGACTTGTTGAGACACAGCCCCGGCACAGCGTGAGCCACCTCGCCGTCAGCGATTCGCTGGAGCGACTGGGCTTGGTGAAGGGACGGATTGCGCAGCCTTGGAAAAATCGTCGTGGCCTGGCTCGGGTCTACGCGAAGATCTCCTACCGGTTCTCTGCCGCGAGAACGCCATGCGCGACGCGAATCATCGGCGTTGTGCGTGAACCGTTTGAGATGCTGGTGTCGCTCTACGAATACTGGCGAAACTATGCCTTCGAAGCTGAGCCCACGCAGCCGCTGATCCAGTCTGCCCGCCGGGGGACGTTCCGCGAGTTTCTCGTGCTGGCCGTTGTCGAACGCGGACTCCCCAACTACCACGATTTCTACGACATGAGTGGGCCGGCAGCCGCCACAACCAGGCTCCTCGACTTTCGTTCTCTTGAGCCCGCGCTCCGCCAAGTCTGCCAGGAGTTTCAGATTGATGCTCCGCCGACGCGGCTTGGGATCTTGAATGCCGGGGCCCGGGCGAAGCGCCGCCTCGAGCCATACCTGACGGCTGGCGGGTCACTGGTCGCTGACGTGCGATCTCACTTCGCCTGGTATTACACCGCCGGGATCGAGCAGCTGGTCACCGGGGCGCAAGCTGGATCGTCTGGCGTCGAACCTGGCTGACGTGCTTTTTCCTGTCCCCTCTGGCAAAAGCAGGATTTCAGGGCCCACGCCGCGTAAGCCCTCGCGTTCTCTGGGCGAGGGCGGGGGGTCAAAGGACAAGTTGGAAAACGTATCCCACTGGCAGAAGGGGAAAGTGGCCGTGGTACACTCGCCCTCATGAAGTCTGCGAGCCGATACGTCCATCACGTCACTCCTGCCGACAGCGGGCAGACCCTCACGGCTTTTTTGCGGGCCAAGCTCGACGGGGCAAGCTGGTCGCGAGTGCAGAAACTCGTGCGGTCACGGCATGTCTTGGTCCACGGCAACATTTGTACCGACGCGGCCCGACGGCTGAAGGACGGCGAGGTGGTCAAGGTGCTTGAAACCGCCGCCGCCGCCGCCCCGAAGGCGGATGATATCCGCGTCGTCCATCTCGACGACCAGACGGTCGTGGTCGACAAACCGTCCGGCATCACCACCACGCGGCACACCGAAGAGCTTTCCTGGCCAACGCGGCGGCGACAGGTGCAGCCCACGCTCGACGAACTCGTGCCCGACGCGATCGCCCGCCATCTGGCGGCCCGCCCCGGGATCCGTGGCCGGAAGCCGCGGCGCATTCCGCCGGTGCGGGCCGTGCATCGCATTGATCGCGAGACGAGCGGGTTGGTAGTGTTTGCCCGCAACGTGCCCGCGGAACGAATCCTCGCCGAACAGTTTCGGGCGCACACGACCCACCGGCGGTATCTCGCGATCTGCGTCGGCCGGGTCGGGGCGGGCACGATCCAGACAAATCTCGTTCGCGATCGGGGGGACGGCCGCCGTGGCTCCTCCGACACAGAGGAGGGCAAGCGGGCGGTCACGCACGTGCAACCGGTCGAGCATTTTGGCGACGCCTTCACGTTCGTTGAGTGCCGGCTTGAAACTGGCCGCACCCACCAGATCCGCATCCATCTCTCAGAGATCGGCCATCCGGTCTGCGGCGAGCGGGTCTATTCGGTTCCCCGCGGCATGAAGGTCGAAGATACTTCAGCCGCGCCGCGGGTCATGCTGCATGCCGCCGAACTCGGCTTCGTGCATCCTGAGACGGGCGAAAATCTGCGGCTCTCGAGCCCGCTGCCGGCCGACATCCAGAAGCTGCTCAAACGGCTACGGTCCTTGCGGGGCCAGGCCGCCCGCGGGTAGCATCCCTGTCATGGAAACTGTTCGCTTTCGGCATGCCCATTTTTCTGCGCGGTTCCCGGTTGACTGCCGCTACGCGCCATCGCATTTCTGGCTGCGGCCGTCGCCGGTTGACGTGGGTGTCGGCGAAGACGCCCCGCGGCTCTGGCACGTGGGCTTCACAAAGTTTGCCACGCGGATGCTCGGCGAACTGGTAGAGATGGTGCTGGATGTAAAGCCCGGGCAACAGATCGGCGGCGGCGACCGCCTCGGTACAGTTGAGGGCTTTAAGGCGGTCAGCGACCTCTTCTGCGTAGTTGACGGCACGTTTGAGGCAGCCAATCCCGCGCTCACCGCCGAGGCCTGCCTCACCCATTCCGATCCCTACGCCGCGGGCTGGCTCTATGCCGTGCGGGGCACGCCCGCTCCCGGCCATCTCGATGTTCACGGCTACATTGAACTGCTCACCGATACAGTCAATCGGCTGCAAGACTCCCGGTATCGGAATGGAGAAGGTTTGGCTGCCACCCACGAAGAATCAGGAGCTGAGTTATGACCGTCACAAATAAGCCACACATCGCTGCGAAGGCCCGCTACACGATGATCGGCGGCTTTTTGGGCGCCGGCAAGACGACATCGATTCTCCGGCTGGTGGAATGGCTGACGGCCCGTGGCCTTCGCGTCGGGCTCATCACGAACGACCAGGGCGGCGGACTTGTCGACACGGCGCTGGCCGCGGCCCACCGGCTGCCAGTGGAGGAGATCGTGGGGGGCTGCTTCTGCTGCCGTTTTACGTCGCTGGTGGAGGCAGCCGATTCACTTGTCAAGGAGACAGCTCCCGATGTCATGATCGCAGAGCCGGTGGGGAGCTGCACCGATCTCGTAGCGACGGTGAGCCTGCCGCTGGAACAGATCTACGGCGACCGGTTCACGGTGGCGCCGATGAGCGTGGTCGTCGATCCTCTCCGAGCCGAGCGGGTGCTCGGACTGGCCACAGCAAAGCTCTCGGAGCATGTGGCCTACATCTACCGCAAGCAGTTGGAGGAAGCGGAGATCATCGTCATCAATAAATGTGACCTCGTGGACGAGCCACGGCGAGAACGACTGCGGGCGGCCCTCAAGACGGTGAACCCCGGGGCTACGATTCTCGAATGCTCTGCCCGCGACGGCACGGGACTAGAGCCGTGGTTTGCGCGGTTGCTCGCCGACAGCTCGCAGGCGACGGCGATCCCAGAGATCGACTACGACCGCTATGCGCTTGGAGAATCACTCCTCGGTTGGCTCAACGCCGAAGTGCGGATCGGCGGAGACGACGCAACTGGCGA
>JBAXUW010000003.1:0-52357 GCA_037129495.1 Planctomycetota bacterium
CTAGCCCCAGATCCGACATCGGGAGGCTCGTCATGGGCTCGCCTGCGTGTTGGGGGAGAGTGGCAGGGTGGGAGTCAACGTCGGGATCAAAATCAAGGTGGTGCCTGCGTGGGCCAGCAGCGGCGGTCGCGGCTGCTCCCAAAAACACTGTACGACTCCGTCAGATTTCCTGCATCCGTCATATCCGGTACAGCCTGTATGAGTCGGGTGAGGCCTGCCAGCGAGCCCGCCCGCCGCGCCACGAACCGGCCTGTAGAGTTTGGATGGATGCTGCCCGGTTTGCAGGAAAGGACTCCCTGATGGCCTACGTCGATCGTTCTCTCGCCTCATTGACTACGTCTCGCCATGCGGCGGGAGCGCCCTTCCCCGTAGCCGGGAGATTTGGATCTGCGGCTCGCCCGAGTGCGATGCCTGTGCCGGCGGCCACTGCTGTAGCCCCCGACATCTTCGCGCTGCCCCGCAATCGATTTCGTGATCTGATTGCGCTGGCCCTGCTGGCCGGCTGTGCCTTCATGATCGCGGCGCTCGTGACGTTTGATCCCGCCGATCCCCCTGTTTCGCATGGTTTCCCCCCGCATGCCAGGGCCATGAACGCTTGTGGCTTTCTGGGAGCCGCGGTGGCGTACGGGCTCTACGCGTGGTTTGGGCTGGCCGCCTGGTGTGCGGTAGCGGCTGTCGCCGGCTTCGACGTGATGCTCCTGCGCCGTCGGCCGCTCCCTGATCTCCCCCTGCGAACCGCCGGCGGCATCGTCGCACTTGCTGGCATCTGTACGCTCTTGGCACTCTTTCTACCCGACTGGATCGCGCGGCCGATCTGGGGCCCGGGTGGGCATGTCGGCGCCGCAGGCCGACTTTTCGCCGAAGGCTATTTTGCGAAGACCGGCGCCGCGATTATCGCCACCGCTATCACTGGCGTGGGTCTGTTTCTCGCCGCCGATACACTCGTGCTGCGCTCTCTCGCTGGCCTGGCGGCAATTCTCGGGAGCATCGCCATGACGCTGATAGCAGCCTTCCAGCGGATGGGCTCGGTAGTCGCGGCGCGGTCTGGTGCAGCCGACGTTGCTTTAGAGAATGATCTTGCCACCGTAGTCCCCGGCCTGCGGCTGCGATCGTCTGTCATGAACGACGATGATCTCGGGCTTCAAGAGCTGCGTAACGGTGACACAGACGATGGAGAAGATCCGGCCGACGCAGGTTATGAAGAAGATGATTCCGAGCCAATGATCCGCGTCAAGCGCCGTGAAAAGCCACTCGCGATCGAGGCGCCTGTGTTGACTGAAGAGCTCGACTCGCTCGGTGAGTCGGACGACGAGCTTGGCGATGCAGACGCCGATGCCGAGGCTGCTGATGAGTCGGAGGTTGTTGCGGAGACTCGGTCCAGCGTGCCGGTCAAGTCATCGCTCGTCAATCGCCGCCGTAAGCCCGAGGCGATCCAGATGGCACCCGATCCCACGGCCGACTACGAGCTGCCGTCGCTTGAGCTCCTGCTTCCCGCCGAGCAGCTGCAACTCGACGAGCAGGAGCAGGAGGTTCGCGACCGGGCCCGCGTGCTTGAGAAGACATTCGCCGACTTCGGCTTCAAGGTGCGTGTGGTCGAGATCGAGACGGGACCGGTTATCTCGCAGTATGAGATTGAATTGGAGGCTGGCCTACGGCTCGCGAAGATCTCAAACCTCGCCGACGATTTAGCCATCGCCTTGCGGGTGCCGAGCGTCCGCATCGTGGCTCCGATCCCTGGAAAAAATACGGTGGGCGTCGAGGTGCCCAATACCACACGACAGATGGTCCGCCTCCGCGAAGTGATCGAGGAGACGCAGTCGAAGAGCCGGAACATGAAGATTCCGCTCTACTTTGGCAAGGACGTGGCGGGCAACCCGATGGTCTTCGACATGGCGAGTCTGCCCCACCTGCTCATCGCCGGTCGCACCGGTACGGGCAAGAGCGTGTGTCTTAACTCGATCATTGTCTCAATGCTGATGACGCGGCGGCCCGACGAGGTGCGCATGCTGATGATCGACCCGAAGATGGTCGAGCTGACACCCTTCAAGGCACTGCCGCATCTCATGCATCCGGTGGTGACCGACATGAAAAAGGCCGAGGCAATCCTCGCCTGGGCGGTCGATAAGATGGAGGAGCGATACACGATGCTCGCCAAAGTAGGCGTGCGACACCTTTCGCAATACAACACGCTCGGCCGCGAGGAACTGCTCAAACGGTTTAGTCCAGAAACTGAAGAGGTGGCCCAGGCGATTCCGACGACGATGCCTTACATCGTCGTGATCGCCGACGAGATCGCCGACCTGATGATGACGGCGGGCAAGGAAGTCGAGCAGCACATCATTCGACTCGCACAGAAGAGCCGGGCGGTCGGTATCCATCTGATTCTCGCCACGCAGAAGCCGACAGTCGACGTGATCACCGGCCTGATCAAGAGCAACCTGCCTGCCCGCATCGCCTTCCAAGTGGCCAGTCGCACTGACAGCCGCGTGGTGCTCGACGAGTGCGGCGCCGAGCGACTGCTGGGGAACGGCGACATGCTCTTTCTCTCTCCCGGCACGAGCCAGATCCTGCGTGGCCAGGGCACCTATGTCTCCGATGAGGAGATCGGTCGCGTGATGGCCGCGATCGGCACAAGTGATCCGCAGTATGCCGCCGAACTGGTCAATCTGCAGCCGGCGCCGTCGGGCGATGCCCCGAAGGGCTCCACTGGCAAAGACCGCGACGAGATGTATGAGGCCGCCGTCGAGGTGGTGATCCGCGAGGGCCGCGGCAGTGTGTCGCTGCTTCAGCGGGCGCTGGGCGTGGGTTACGGCCGTGGGGCCCGGCTCATCGACTTTATGGCGGAGGATGGTGTGGTGGGTCAGTATGCCGGCTCCCAGGCCCGGGAGGTACTGCTCACGATGGAGCAGTGGTCGGACCGAAATGGCACCCCTGCTCCCGCACCCGACCCGGCCCCTCGTCGGCTCAAGATCCAGCCACATGCTGTCGTGGCGGAACCGGAAGTAGAACTTGAAGAGGATGAAGACGTCAGCGACGATGTGAAAGACGCGTTTGCGGATGCCGAGGACGAAGAAGACTCCGGCCAAGGCTTCGACGACGACGAAGAGGATGAATCCGACGAGGACGCCAACGAGGAAGAAGTGTCGGACGACGAAGATGAACGGTAGTAGCATCGCCAAAGGCCTCCCTGTGCGCACGATCGAGATCTACGACACGACACTCCGCGACGGCTCACAGGGCGAGGGCGTCAACTTCTCTCTCGCAGACAAGCTGGCGATCACGAAGCGGCTCGACGAGGCTGGCATCGACTTTATCGAGGGCGGCTACCCGCTCTCGAATCCTAAAGACGCCCAGTATTTTACCCGTGTCCGTGAACTTAAAATCCGGCACTCACGGGTCTGCGCGTTTGGTATGACTCGCCGCCGCGGCCTGACAGCCGCCGAGGATCCGGGCATGAAGGCCCTTCTCGACGCCGGCACGAGCGTCATCACGATCGTTGGCAAGACATCGGCGTTTCACGTGACGGAGGTGCTCGGCGTGTCGCACGCGGAAAACCTCGCCATGATCACCGACACAGTCCGCTTCCTCACCGACTCCGGTCGGGAGGTCTTCTACGACGCGGAGCATTTCTTCGACGGCTGGAAGATCGACTCGGCTTATTCCGCCGAGACGATCCTGGCCGCCTCTCGGGCCGGTGCCACTCGAGTCGTGCTCTGTGATACCAACGGCGGCACATTGCCCGCCGAGGTTGCCCGCATGGTCCGTGAGGCGGCGGCCGCGCTTGAGGCTGGCGGCGCAGGGGTGCCCCTGGCGATCCACTGTCACAACGACTGTGATCTCGCGACAGCCAACTCGCTTGCGGCAGTCGCCGCCGGCGCGGTGCAGGTGCAGGGCACGATCAACGGCATTGGCGAACGCTGCGGCAATGCCGACCTGATTTCGGTCGTCGCCAATCTCGCGGTCAAGCTCCCCGGCTATGCCGTGCTCGGTGGCGGCGGCCGCGAAGGTAGTGGCACAGCCCACCTAACGGAGCTTTCCCGGTTTGTCTACGAAACCGCGAACATGAGCTACCGTCCCGGCCAGCCCTTTGTCGGAACGAGCGCCTTCGCCCACAAGGGTGGCATGCATGTGCATGCTGTGGCCAAGGCGACGGAATCGTACGAACACATTCCGCCCGAGAGCGTCGGCAATTCCCGGCGGATTCTCGTGAGCGAGTTGTCGGGTCGGTCAAACATCGCCGCGCTCGTCCATCGGCCAGACGTGAAGAACGATCGGGTGATCCTCGACCGGGTGCTGGCGGAGGTCTGCCGACTGGAGAACGAAGGCTGGCAGTTTGAGGCAGCGGGGGCATCCTTCGACCTGCTTGTAGACCGCTGTGCGGGCACGTTCAGGCCGGCTTTTTCAAAGCTCTCCTACAACGTGACGGTCGACAGCCGCAACGAGTTGGCAGCAGACGCCGGTGGTGCGGATGTGACGACTGAAGCCACAGTGAAGCTGGTGATCGGCGGCGTGCTGCTGCACGAGGTGGCCGAGGGGGATGGGCCGGTGAACGCCCTCGATGCGGCGCTTCGCAAGGCGCTCGCTGCGACCTTCCCTGCCCTGTCGCGGATGCACCTGCTCGACTACAAGGTCCGCGTGATCAACGCTCAGGAAGGCACGGCCGCGAAGGTCCGCGTATCGATTGAGAGCACCGACGGCGACTCCGTCTGGGGCACGGTGGGCGTGAGCGAGAATGTGATTGAGGCCAGCTGGCTTGCGCTTGCTGATTCATTCGAGTATTTTCTTTCGCGGTCAGTCGGCTGAGCGATGCTCGTCGAGCTCGGGCTGGCAGAAGTCTCCTGTGGGATAAGGGTTTAGGGTCTTCAGCAGAATCTGTGGGTAAAAATCGCTGCTGAATGGGCGCTGGGCAACTCTTTCTCACGGGTGTGCATCTGCGATATGGGCATGGAGCCGGCCGCGGAGTCGCAGTCACCCGTCGGCGATCTGGGGCAAGGGATTACCGCTTGGACAGCCCCTTCCTGGAGGTGCACGTCGAGCCCCGGGCCAATGGGCGGGCCATCTGCTCTGGCTGCGGCGAGAAGCGGCCCGGTCTTGAGTCGTGGTGCACCAAAGCCCTCCGCAGTCGGCTTGCGCCGATGAAGAAGGTCGCCAAAAGCCTGCGGCGTCATAAATCGCTGATCCTCAACTGGTTCCTCGCCCTGGGCGGCATCTCGGCAGGCGTCGTCGAGGGATTCAACGGCAAGGCGAAACTGACCACCAGAAAAGCCTACGGCTTCAGAACGCCGCAGGGCATCGAAATGGCTCTGTTTCACGTCCTCGGACGACGACCCGAGCCAGAATGTACCCACAGATTCTGCTGAGGAGGCGAAAACTTATCCCACGGGGGCAGCAACTGCCGTGCCGAAAACTACTGCTATTCGGCCTATTGTTCCGCCGCTGTGACGAGCGCCGCGGCGGCGGCTTCCTGAAATGCGCGACGCACAATGCTACCGTCGCTGTTTGGGAAATTCGCTCGCTGCACCATCAGGATCGTGGCGGTGTGCTGTACGGGATCGATCCAGGCCTGTGTGCCCCAGGCGCCGCCGTGGCCGAAGGTGCCCGCTGAAAGACCGGCGGCGACGCCGTCGTGCGGCACCTTCACCACGCATGTGCCGACGCCCCAGCCATAGTTCTGGCCGTGGCTGCCATAGGCCTCGGCCTGCAAGAAGCCAGTTGGTAGGTCGCCCGTCTGCACGGCTGAGAGCGTGCCAACAGCCTCTTGGCTGAGGATTCGCTGGCCGTCGAACAGGCCGCGGTTGAGCAGCATCGTGCAGAAGCGGGCGTAGTCGAGCGGCGTCGAGTAGAGCCCACCGTTCCCCAGCGGCGGCCGCGACCGGTCGCCATATTCTCGCCGCGGAATGGCGACATCAAGCTGGCCTGTGTTTTTGTTGCGGAGATAGCCGGTTGCCAGCCGCCCGCGCTGGGTGTCGGTGGGATAGAAGGTCGTGTCGACCATCCCCAGCGGATCGAAGAGCCGCTTCTGGAGAAAGGTGTCAAACGGCTGCCCGCTGATCACCTCGACGATCCGGCCTGCAAGATTGAGGCCCGACTGTGTATAGACCCACTTCTCGCCGGGCTCATACTGCATCGGCGCCGTAAGCCATGCCGGCACGAGCTCGGCGAGCGTCTTCGCGTCGTGGGCTGCTTGCCAGGCCGCCTCGCCGACGCCCGAGGTGTGCGTGAGTATCTGCCGGATCGTGAGCCGCGCAGGCTTGCCGGAGGGAGTCCTCAATTCGGCGAACTCTGGGATGTGACGTTCCACAAGATCGTCGAGCGAGAGCCGGCCTTCGTCGGCGAGGATCATAATCGCCACACCGGTGACCGGCTTGGTCATCGAGGCGATCCAGAAGAACGTGTCGGGCGTCATCGGCCGGCCCGCCGCGACATCGGCCAAGCCGGTGCACTCAAGGTGACGGAAGTGCTCCCGATCGACGACCACGGTCACGGCCCCAACGATTTCATGGGCGTCGATCATTGCCTGCATGGCCGCGCCGATGCCGGGGAGCCGGGGCTCGTCCGCGGTTGCGTCAGGAATTGGGAGCTGAGACACGAAGAGGGTGATCGGAAGCACGAGCATAACCGCGGTGAGGAGTCGCATGGACGGGGTAGATTTCGGCTGGATTGCCACAAGCACGGACCACGACAGAATATACGCGGCTCCGGCGGCACTGAGGAGCCCGGGGCTACCTGGGCATGTTCTCAGCAGTGCCGCCGCACCGCCGGCCCGGTAGCCGCCATGCAAGCTTCCAACTCGCAGCGTCGAACGCTGAGGTGGACCCCATTCTTCCGAATACAACTCTTGACAATAGCCTACAGGCGACCACCAACTCAGCGCGATTGGCGGCGTTCGTAGGTGAATGTGAGCGTGCCCTCGGCCAGTGCGATCTTCTTCATGGCCGCTAGCAATTGGTCACGCGTCGAACCGTCCGCGGGTAGCTGCGGTGACTCTGAGAGGGCATAGATTGTAATGTGATAGGCCTTGAGCCCCGGGCCCTTGGAGCACATTGGATCGTAGTCCCGGCGCCGCTTGTCGTTCAGACCGGTCGTGCCGACCCCGCGAGAGTTTTTTTCCAGCCGCGTCACTGTCGCCGGAATCTCGTGAACGACCCAGTATGACTTGAGCATGTCCGGTGCCTCGTGCCAGAGCACCAGGGCATAAGACTTCGTGCCGGCCGGACCAACCTGCCATTCGATCGGCGGCGACACCCCTGCGCCGTCACACGTGAACTCCTTCGGTAGACTTTCATGCGGGCCAAACGCGGGGCTCGTGACAACGAGATCAGCGGCACCGAGCCGCTGCGGTCGCGATGAATTCTCGGATTGGCGGGCATCCTCACGCGGTGGGCGTCTTTCGCCGGGTCGGGGCGGTGGTGGTGGCCGATCGTTGGGCGGTCCACCGCGGCGTGGCGGTCCGCCGGGTCGCCGGTCGCCAGGCGAGTAGGTCTCTTCGGTCTTACGGCCTGACGGGTCGGTCGATGTCAATTTCACGGAGCCGTCGGCCTCGATCTCGTAGACCATGACGCCCTTCCGACCGCCCACCTCGTACGTGAGCTGGTGGCTCGTGGGCGTGGGCGACTCAAAGCCTGTGATCGTTGCGCCACGCAGCGGCGGGAGTGCCGGCCGCACCGGCTCCGCCCGGGGCTGCGGATCGACCTGTCCATCTCGCTCGATCACTTCGCCGCGAAAGCCGCCATTTAAATACGGATAGTGCTTTGTGGCATGGTAGTGGTAGTTGCCGTTGGCGTCCTCGTGGCCGCCGAGCTTGTCGAGCCCCTGCACTGCCGAGCCATCAGGCTCGGTGTAGCCATAGATCGGATAGCCGTCGAGTGCGTAGGCGATCGGCATCCCCTTGCCGACCTGCTTCTCCAGGTGCACCGGGGCGATGTGGTAGTGGTAGTCGTCGGCCCGACCGCAGTGGCCGCCGTAGGCGTCGAGCTCACCGATCAAGAATGCGTCTTCGCCACGATTATTGAGCGGATTGAAGATCGGCACGCCGTTGACGGCTAACGCGATTGCGCCCCGCAGAAAACGGTTCTTCGTGGTGGCCGGATGCTGTGCCGGCACCGGCTCCAACGGGATCTGCCAGGCGTTGTCACCGACATACTTCTGCGGCAGTGGCACCTGCTGCTGCCAGTTGCGGATACCAACCATCAGCTGGTGGTCCGGCATACCAGTTGATTCAACGTAGAAAAACCGGTCATCGCTGCGACAGGAAATCGCCTGAAGATCACTAAACGGCTCAAAGGCCTTGGTGATAGTGATGGCCGGCTCTCGTGGCGGTTTACGCTCTGAGGTGAAGATAAACCGTCCGCCGAGAGTGGAATCGTGAGCGGGCTCGTGGCTTGCCCGGTCGCCCTCCTGAATTCGGTGCCAAGGATGGGCGATGGCCTTGGGGGCGGTTCCTGCTAAGACCGACACAACGATGATCGCCGAGACGTGGACGCTGGTTGGAAAGGTCATAGATGAGCCTGTTGTGGACCTCGCGACGCAGCAAAACTACTTTCTGGCCAGGCGGTTGAGCGTATACCAGCCGGTGTCGTGGAGCAGCGGCAGACCGGAGGCATTGCGGATACCCGCCGCCTTGATCTCGTGGATCACGCCCTCGCGGAGATTGCCCAGCGTCAGCCGCACCCGCTTCCCGTCCGCGGTCGGCTCAGCCTTTTCAACCGTGCAGGCCTCCTCATCGACGACGGGACTGCCGTAGCTTGACTGATAAATGTATGTAAACCCCTTCGCGGCATAACTCTTCACGTCGGCGGCTGTAGCCGGATCGACCGGCTCCGTAAACTCGAGTTCAAAGCCACCCGGCACCGCCCGCATGGCCAGAATCTCCAGTGGCGTCTTACCTGTCCATGTCACCCGCTCCAGCGCATAGTCGCCGCCACCGCGTGAGCCCCAGCCGCGGTTGGTACCACCGACGTAGAGCGAACCATCGGGGGCAAACTGCAGAGCCAGCGAGCCGCTGTTAAACCCTTCGCGAACCTTAAAGCAGGCTCCCTGCATGACGCCGTCGATTGTCTCGAGGCTGCATCGCATCAGCATCGAGTGCGACTGGTCGCAGACGAATACCTGACCCGCAAACGGACCAAACTTTCCGGCCGTCGTATCGCAGGCCACCCCCGCGGCGCTGTTTCCCATGATGCCGTGCGGAAACATTACCACCGGTGGCCGCAGCCTGGGAATCTTTTTGACCTCGATGGCCCAGCGGCTACCGCTCTGCGGCTCCTGCGGCTTCTCTCCCATCTCGGGCGCGAGGTCATACCACTTCAATCCACCCGGGTGCCCCACGAAGTCGCCGGGCACGAGGTGCTTGAGCGAACAGCAGCCGTTCCACGGCCCCTGGTTATCGGTGTAGAGCACGTTGCCAGCGGAGTCGAAGCCGATGCCGCCCGGCGAGCGGATCCCGGAGGTGGTTGGCACCAGTCTGCCATCGGGCGTTATGCGAACCGCCCAGCCCCGAAAGGGCACATCACTGTTAAAACTACCAGTCAGGCAGAGCACTACCCAGAGATTGCCGTCGCGGTCAAACTTCGAGCCGAATGCATATTCGTGGTAGTCGCCCGACACGCCCCAGCCATCGGCGACGGTCTCGAATTGGTCGGCCTCACCATCGCTATTGGTGTCACGGAGCCGGCTCACTTCCGGCCGCTGGGTCGTGTAAAGCCAGCCGTCCTTCCAGGCGAGGCCGAGCACCTCATGCAGCCCGTGCGCAAACCGTTTCCAGATAGGTTTATTGAAAGTGGGTGTGCCGCCCGTCGGTGCGGTCATTATCCAGATCTCGCCGCGGCGGGTAGCGACCGCCAGCCTGCCATCGGGTATCCATTCAAGGGCTCCCACTTCGAGAAACGCCTCGGCGGGAATATCGATCGCTTGGATGGCAAAGAAATCGGCCTCCTTGGGAAGCGAGACCGGCTCCGCGGCGGGACCCGAAAGGGCCGCCATGAGAGCCGCCGCCAGCGCGACAAAGAGTGTAGATACCGCTCTTACCATGACAGCTCCTCGATTATTTCAGCGATTTCAGCAGTGGCCCTTTCACGGGGTTGGGCAGCGGTCCAGACGATCGGATGTCTGAGTTGGATCTTGCCGTCGGCTGTGCGGGTCGCCTCGGCCGGCCCGGTCGATGAGCCGCTGACACGAACCCGCCATCGGCCATCGACCCGCTGCCAGCCGTCACCGGTAGCCTCAAGATTTGCGGCGACTGCGGCCCGGAAAAACACCTCTCCACGTTGCGGCCGGCCTTCCAATCGGATCGTACGGCGGAGGATCGGCCGATCACCACCCGTCGCCGGTTGAATTGTCTCGCGGATCCGCATTCCATCGAGTGACCAGGTGAACGTGGGCCGACCAGTCGCATCGAGGGCATAGCCGCCAAACCGTGCACCGCGTTTTCTGGGATCGCTTGGCCAGGGGGACACTGAGCTTTCAAGCACCGCGATCGCTGCGGCAGCATCGGGCGTAAAGACCGCATCGCCGAGCGGCGGCTGCCAGCCCTCTCCACGGCCCGTCCAATGCCTACCGGCATCGATGAAGGCTCCGCGCCACACAAGAGCGAGCCGCAGCTGCTCGGCATCCCAGGCCAGGTTCACTTTTTCGGGATAGCCCACGCCGATGGCCCGCGGCCCGGCCCCGGCGATAAAGTTGCGGTAAATGATCGGCCGGTCGATAGGCACGAGTTCGATTGGATTGCTGCCGACCCCAATTGGCGGCCGCGGCTTTGCACCGGCGAGATAACGCCAGACACCCTCGATCTGTCCCGCCGCCGTGCCGTCGAGAGTGTCTGGGTAAAACGTTTTGCCCTCGGGCCAACCTGCCGGCATCCGCGTGCCCGGTCGAAACTGCTGTGGATTGGCGACGTAGGCGAGGAACCACTCGTGCCGCAGCCGCTGCGGCGTCCGCGCCAGGTCGACGACGCCAGTGCTCTGTCCCTTCTCACCACCAAACGAGTGACACTTGATACAGCCCAGGGCCTTTGAGCCGACAAGGTGCCGACCCGCGTCGTCAATTTCGGCCTCGTTGTGGCCGGTGAGTGTAGGCACGGGCTGCTGCGTCTTGGGGTCATCCGCGAGGAGCCTGGCAAGTGGTTCGGCGACGGAGGCGTGCCACTTTGGCATGAGTGTGTGCATGTAAAGGCCGCGGTCTTTGCCCCCTTGCAGGAGAACCTCACGCAGAAACTCCGGCCGCAGCTTGTCGCCCGTACCTGTCAGTGTTGGCGGGAGGCGGCCCTCGTCGCCAAGTTCCTGCACCGCAGACGTAAAAAGCGCGTCGCGGGCGGCCTCCCTGAGGATAGGTTCGCCGTCGTCATCAACCGCGGCCAGCGCTGGTAATACGCCCCCTTTGCCGTCGCGGCCCGGAGTCAGACGGCTGTGACAGGCGTAGCAGTTGAGGGCTGTGAGCGTGCGGTCGATCGCCCGGTCGTGGTCCGGCGGAGCGATTGCCTCAGGCGACTGAAGCCAGGCGATCGCGGTCGCAACCGCCGTCCGCTGGGCATCATCGAGGCCATACCGCGGCCCGCGACCGCCGCCGCCCGCAGCCAGGCAGCCGGTATCGAGGGCATCGAGATCGGTGAGGGATTTTCCGCCCTCCTGCGGCGCGACAGGCTTGCCGTCGCCGGCGGCCAGCTGATGGCAGTGTGCACAGCCCACAGTGGCAAACGCCGCCCGACCTGCTTCCACGAGCGTCGAATCGAGCGTGAAGCTTTCGGCTTCGTCGCCGGCATCCTCGGGCCGAAATGCAGGCGTGCCGTCCGCAGTTGGCGTCACAAAGGCGAGCGCCGACACCCGCGGCCCCCGCGGCGGCTTGATGTCGAGGGCTAACACTTCGCGGCCGCTGGCCTCGAAGTAGTCGATCCGGATCGGATGGATGCCGGCCGTGAGCTGGATAGATCCGTACCGCTCGGAATCGGAATGGATGCCGTCATGATCGACGACGAGCGTGTTGTCGATAAAAAGTCGACTGCCGTCGTCGCTGAGCAGATAAAACTGATAGACGCCCGCCCGCGTCGCATGCAAAAACCCCTGTAATTGCACGACAAATCCATCCTGTGATCCCGCCAGCGCCACGATATCGAAACCCTTGACTGCGGCCGCCTTTGTCGCAGCGCCGAGCGACTCGATGGCGGGTAGTTTGTCGACTTCCCGGAGCCAGGCCCGTCCGGAAAAAGCGACGGTATCACGGTAGCTGTGCTGGGGCGTTTGCGGCTTGCCAAGCAGGCTCGCCGTGAGCTGCCGCCGCTCATCATCCTTCAGCGGCAGCGCCGGCATCCGGCTCGACGGACGCACTGCCAGCGGGTCTTTGAGAAAATCATCGAGGGCCTGCGGCGACCATTTCGTGTCGATATCGATGAGTTGAGCCTGATCCGGCAGGAGCAGTGCGGAGTTCACGCGGGAGCCGTGGCAGACAGCGCAGCCGGCCCGCTCATAGACCCGCTGCCCCTCACCGGCATTTGCCTTTTCGGATCCTTGAAATAGACCGTTGTCGAAGCTGCCTGTCGAGGCGAGATAGTGGGCGAGCGCCGTCGCCGTGCGGCCGCGGTCGGCTTCGGGCAGGCTGGCAAGCAGATGCGGCATTGTTGTGCCGGGCTTCACCCCCTGCGGATCCTTGAGATAGCTCATCAGCCACTGGGGCGCAAGCCGCTGGCCAACTCTGTCGAGGATCGGCCCCCGCTTTGGCAGCAGGTGGGCAGCGGCAGTTGCGGTCGGAGCATGGCAGTTCACACAGCCGAGTTCGCCGATGAGCAGAAGCCCCGACTCGATCTGGGCCGCCGGATCAGTCGTCGGCCGACCAAACCGCTCAAAGCCCGCCACGATCGGGCCCGACGCCAGAGCCGCGGGCGAGATTGCCAGCACCACGAGTGCAGGGAAGAAAAGTTTGTTGAGACGAGAACATCTCATACGTTATTCGATTCCTCTGAGCACGTCTCTTGGGAGAATGGCTAACGGAGTCATCCTCAGTCTAGTCGCTGAGAGTGTGCCTGGTGCCAACCAATGCCTCTTATTGTTTCCTTGTGGGATAAGTTTTCCAACTTGTCCAATGCGTTTTGCTGTGCAGTTCTGGCACTGCACCGCCGGATTCCTCCGTGTACAGCCTGCCAGACGTCTATCTCCCCATGGCGGGAAACCATGGCTCTCCGCTAAAGTTTGGCGTTTTCCAGGAGACGCCATGCACGAACTGCCAAAGCAATACGACCACGCCGCCGCCCAGGCCCGCTGCCGCGCCCTCTGGGATGCCGGTCGCTACTGGCATGCCGAACCGGCCGACCGCCGCCCCGGCCAAAAGGTCTTCTCGATCGTCATGCCGCCGCCCAATGTCACCGGCGCTCTTCATCTTGGCCACGCCCTCAACAACAGCCTGCAGGATCTGCTTGTCCGCACGCGGCGCATGCAGGGCTACCTCACGCTCTGGATGCCCGGCACCGACCATGCTGGCATCGCCACGCAGGCCGTTGTCGAACGTCGGCTGCTCGAGGAGGAAAAGCTCTCCCGGCACGATCTCGGCCGCGAGAAACTAGTCGAGCGAATCTGGGCCTGGAAAGAACAGTATGAGAAGCGGATCCTCGGACAGCTTCGCGACATGGGCTCCAGTTGCGACTGGGACCGCGTGCGGTTTACGCTCGACGACCAGTGCGGCCGGGCCGTTCGCGAGGCGTTCTTTCGGCTCTTTGAAAAGGGACTCGTCCGCCGCGGCAAGCGGCTCGTGAACTGGGACCCTTTCCTGCAGACTGCCGTCAGCGACGACGAGGTCTTTCATGAGCAGGTGAAGGGCCACTTCTGGCACATCCGCTATGACGTCATCGACCCCCAGCCGGGTGAGCCGGCCAGTGTGACGGTGGCGACCACGCGGCCCGAGACGCTGCTGGGCGACACAGCCGTGGCCGTCCACCCCGAGCCAACTGCCGCACTGAACGCAGCAGAAACATCGCTCCGTGAGAAACGCACGGCCGCGCCGGCGAAGGAGCATGCCGATATCGATCGACAGCTCGACGAGCTTGCCGCCCGCCGCACAGAACTCTTGCCGCTGCTTGAGACCCTCGCCGCGATGGCAAAGGCTGGCCGGCGGGTACGGCTGCCGCTGCTCGGTCGGGCGATTCCGCTCGTGGCCGACGAATGGGCCAAGCCCGAACTGGGCTCCGGCTGCGTGAAGATCACGCCGGCCCACGACCAAAACGACTACGAAGTCGGCCTCCGGCAGCAGCTGCCGATGATCAACATCTTAAAGCCCGACGGCACGCTCAATACTGAGGCGGGTCCGTATGCGGGCCTGGCGATGATGAAGGCCCGCGCGCGGGTCGTGGCCGATCTCGAGGCTGCGGGTCAGCTCGTGCAGGTGGAAGACCGTGTTATCGACCTGGCCCACTCCGACCGGTCGAAGACGCCGATCGAGCCCTATCTCGCCGATCAGTGGTTTATCCGGATGAGCGAGATCGCGCAGCCCGCGCTCGATGCCGTCGAGCAGGGGAAGGTTCGGATCTTGCCGGAGCGGTATGCGAAGAGCTATCTCGACTGGCTCGGCGAGAAGCGCGACTGGCCGGTGAGCCGGCAGCTCTGGTGGGGCCACCGGATTCCGATCTGGCATGTGGAAGGAGTCACAGACGCCGATCTCAAGCTTGCCTTCGTCGGCCGCCCGACTGTTCGCTGGAAGACTGATGGTGGCACCGGCTGGCATGTCTGTACTTCGGAAGAGTCGCTCGGCGTAGAGACTGTCGCCGGCCAGTCGCTCAGGTCCGATCCCGACACGCTCGACACCTGGTTTTCCTCAGCGCTCTGGCCCCACTCCACGCTCGGCTGGCCCGATCAGACGGCCGCGATCGACTGCTTCTATCCCACGACGACGCTCGTGACCAGCCGCGACATCATCACGCTCTGGGTAGCGCGGATGGTGATCATGGGGATCTTTGATACCGGCAAAATCCCGTTTCATGATGTCGCCATCCATCCCAAGATTCTCGACCGCTACGGCGAGACGATGAGCAAGAGCAAGGGCAACGGCGTCGATCCGCTCGACGTGATCGAATCACTCGGCGCGGATGCGCTGCGGTTTGGGATGGTCAGCATGGCGACTGAGACACAAGACGTGCGGATGCCGGTTGAGTATCAGTGCCCCCACTGCGAGGCTCACATTGAGCAGACCGTGCAAAATAGGATGCTCCCGCGGGTCGAGTGCCCGAAGTGCAAGAAGGCATTTCGCACGCAGTGGGCGCAGAAGCCCGAAGACATCGCCCTGCCCCGCGGGCCGGCGCTCTCCGAACGCTTTGAGTCGGGCCGAAACTTTTCCAACAAGCTCTGGAATGCGACCCGGTTTGTGCTCATGAACTTGGAAGAGTTTCAGGGGGAGGATCTTTCGCAGGGTGTTCTGGCTGGCGACGTGACTGCGCTTGAAGACCGCTGGCTTCTAAGCCGGCTGGCGAGCGTCACCCGCGCTACAACAAAGGCGATCGACGAATACAAATTCGCCGAGGCGTCTCGGATCCTCTATGCCTTCGCCTGGGACGAGTATTGCTCGGCCTATCTGGAACTCTGCAAGGCGCGGCTCGCCGATCCGGCGACTAGGAAGCAGGCGCAGTCGATGCTGCTCTTGGGCCTCGACACGATCCTGCGGCTCCTCCACCCGATCATGCCGTTTGTGACGGAGGAGATCTGGCAGCACCTCCACGAGGCGGCAGGCAGCCGGCAGATGCCGTGGGATTCTTCCGGCCTTGCCACCGCGATCATGATCGCGCCGTGGCCTGCGCCGCCGGCTGAGTGGATCGACAGCCACACCGAGACACAGTTTGGCACGTTCCTTGGCGTGGTCGGCGCGATCCGCGAGATTCGCTCCCGGCAAAACGTGCCACCCAAGACCCGGTTGAAGGTGGCGATTCGGGCTCCACGAGACACAGCCGAATTACTCGCCCCCATGTATGCTTCGATCGAATCGATGGCGGCGGCGGATGTGACAGCCATGGGACCCGATGCGGCAGGCGCTCCCGGCGCGGCGACTGCCAACGCGGTGGGCTGCGACATCTTCGTCGATCTGGCCGATCTGATTGACGTCGGCGCCGAGATCACCCGGCTTGCCAAGGAAAACGAGAAGACAGCCGGCTTCATCGCCGCCAAGCTGGCAAAGCTTGCCGACGAAAGATTTGCGGCCAAGGCCCCGCCCGCCGTGGTGCAGAAGGAGCGGGAGCAACTGGCTGAACTCGAAGCAAAACTCGTCAAGGGGAGGGTGACGCTGGCCGAACTGAAAGCCCGGCTTTAAGGCCCCGGCGTGAAACAGGCTGCGATTTTAAGGTAGGATGTGGGTAGGCGGCAGCAAGTCGGGAGGACGCGTCGCAGGTGCCACGGTCGCATGTAACCGGAGACAAATCATGAGTGTCCAGATGGAACTCTCGCGGATCATCATCAGTGAGATTAACGATCAGCAGGTGGTCTACCTGAAGGAGGTGGAGGGTGACCGCACCTTCCCAATCCTGATCGGCCTCTTCGAGGCGACGAGCATCGACCGCCGTGTAAAGCATCACCAGTCCCCGCGGCCGCTCACGCACGACCTGCTCGTGGCCGCCGTCGAACTGCTCGGCGGTGAGTTTCAGGATGTGGTGATCTCAGAGCTCAAGGAGCACACCTACTTTGCCACGATTCGGGTGCTGAAGAATGGCGAGACCGTCGAGATCGACGCCCGTCCTTCCGACGCGATCGCTGTGGCGGTGACCTGCGAGCCAAACCTACCGATCTACGTCGCCGAGGAAGTTCTCGCCGACGTCCTGGGCTGAGCGTGCCTATTCCTCACTGAAGGCGAGTTTTCCAACGTGCCGGTCCTCCCTACACGCCAAACGCCTTGCGGAGCACCTGGAGCGACTTCTCGCCGTGCTCGGCAGCGACGACAACGTTGAGTCGGACCTCGCTTGTGCTCACGAGGTCGATGTTGATGCCCTCGTCAGCCAGCGGCTTGAAAAGCCGGTCTGCCACACCTGCATGGCTGCGGATGCCCACGCCCATGATCGAGAGTTTAGCGACATGCGGCACGTCGGCTACCTTCGCTCCGCGGGCGGCGGCGATCTTGCCGGCGACTTCGATCGCCCGGTCGTGGCTTTCAGCCGGCACTGTAAACGAGATCTCGGCTCGGCCGTTTCGGGGGTGACTTTGCACGATCATGTCGACGACCAGACCTGCTCGGCCCACCTCCTCGAAGACGTCGGCTGCCACGCCGGGCGTGTCAGGAAGATCGGTGAACGTGACGAGCGCCTGCGATTCGTCGAGCTGGCAATCCTCGACCGCAAGATCTTCCATCCCATCAAGTCGGCACACGACGTCGAGTGGGCTCGATTTCGCGAGATGCGTGGCCGCGATGTCGGCCGCATCACCCGGCTTCTCCTGCTCTAGGCCGAATGCCTTGTGAACCGCCTGCACAGCGGCCGGGCCATCTTTCTTATCGACGAGGACGGAGATCTTGATCTCGCTGGTGGTGATCATGCGAACATTGATCTTCTCGCGGGAGAGCGCCGAGAACATCCGGCCGGCGACCCCCTCCTCTGTCTTCATGCCGACGCCGACCACCGACACCTTTGCCAGTGCGCTGTCGTGCGAGACGCCAGTCGCACCCAGCTTCAAGGCGACGCGAGTGGAGAGCTCAAGCGACTCGGCAAGATCGTCGGCCGGCACCGTGAACGAGATATCCGCCTGGCCACCCTGACCGACGTTTTGCACGATCATGTCGACCGCGATCCCGGACGCAGCGAGTTGCGAGAAGAGTGCATGGCTCGATCCCGGCTGGTCGGGGACGTTTTCCAGCGTGATCCGCGCCTCGTCTCGGGCCAGGGCCACGCCGCTGGCGGGCCTTGGCGTCGCCTCTTCGGCTGCGAGGATCACCGTGCCCGGCACATCCTTGAAGCTCGAACGCACGAGCACCTTGACGCCAAACTTCTTGGCAAACTCGATCGACCGCGAGTGCATGACTCCGGCGCCGAGGCTGGCAAGCTCCAGCATCTCGTCATAGCTGATCGATGCCAGCCGGCGGGCGTCAGGGAGCATCCGAGGGTCGGTTGTGTAGACGCCGTCGACGTCGGTATAGATCTCGCAGAGATCGGCGTCGAGTACGGCCGCCAGGGCGACGGCTGTTGTGTCGGAGCCGCCCCGGCCGAGCGTTGTGATGTTGCCATGCTGGTCGATCCCCTGAAAGCCCGCTGCGATCACGATCGCGCCGTCATCAAGAAATTTTTTCATCTGGTCGGTCGAGATCGATTTGATGCGGGCCTTGGTGTGGGTGGAGTCGGTGCGGATGCCGATTTGTGCGCCGGTGAGGCTCACGGCCTTGTGCCCGAGCGAATGGATTGCCATCGCAAACAGGGCCACGCTCACCTGCTCGCCCGTGGAAAGGAGCATGTCCATTTCGCGGGCGCTTGGCCGCTCGGAAATCTGCTTTGCCAGGTCGACGAGCACGTCGGTCTGCTGGCCCATGGCGCTGACGACCACGACAACCTGATGGCCAGCCTGCTGCCGCGCGATCGCCTTCCTTGCAGCCGCGAGGATCTTCTGGGGATCGGCCACGCTCGTCCCGCCAAACTTCTGCACCACCAGAGCCATCGACATTCACTCCTGCGTTATGACACGCTCTTGGAACCTAAAAAATCGCCCATCAGCTTCCAGCCCGGCTCGATCCGCTCTCCGCTCTCCGCGGCAGCCACTTCGTCGTAGGTCTGCTGGCCCGACGGTGTGATGCCGGCGCCGGCCATCACAAAGGGCACAGGTCCGCGGGAATGCGTCTTGGTGCGAATGAAGGTCGGGTGGTCGGGGCAGACGAGAATCCGGTGATCGGGCCCGCCAGCCAGATGCGCCGCGATCGGACCCACGATCTTGGCGTCAATCTCCTCGATCGCCTTCACCTTCTCTGTGGCGTTGCCCTGATGGCTCGCCTCGTCTGGCGCCTCGACATGCACGCAGACTAAGTCCGCGGTGGCAAGCTCCGCGATCGCGGCCCGACCCTTGCCGGCATAGTCGGTATCGAGATAGCCCGTCGCGCCCCGCACCTCCAGCCGCTTCCAGCCGGCGAGCGACGCCAGTCCGCGGAGCAGGTCGACGGCCGTAATCATCGTGCCACTGATGCCGTATTTCTCTGCAAATGGCTCCATGGCGGGAGCCCGCCCCACGCCCCAGAGCCAGACATGCGTGGCTGGCCGCTTGCCGGCCGCGATCCGTGCCTGGTTGACGGGATGCCCGGCCAGCCAGACGGCACTGCGCGACATGACCTCTGTCAGCAGCCGGCTGCCAGTGCCGCGGGGGAACGAGTCGGCGACGGATTTATCCATGAGATCGTGCGGCGGCGTGGCCCGCAGATCGGCACCCAGCGGCGCGGCGGTGCCGGCCTGTCCGCGATAGAGCAGAAGATTGCGGTAGCTGACGCCCGGCTTAAATTCCCAAGCCGCGGCAAGTTCCGGGAATTCGGCGGCGAGGCCCCGCTGGGCGGCCGCCAGCAGCTCCTTGCCCTCTGCCGTTGTGATATGGCCGGCGGTGAAGTCTTCCATCATGGCGTCCATGGCATCTGGCGGGCCCTCAGCGGCGGTTCTGATCGTGACCAGGTTGCACCGCACCGCCCAGTCGTCCGGTCCGAGCGTGATGCCCTGGGCTGCCGCCTCCAGCGGCGCGCGGCCGGTAAAGTAGACCAATGGGTCGTATCCCAAGAGGCTCATGCAGGCCACTTCAGAGCCGGGGGGCAGGCTGTCGGGCACATGGTTGGTGAGGCCGACCCGGCCGCGGACGACGAGCGCATCCATGGCTGGCGTGCGGGCGGCCTGAAATGCCGTTTTGCCGCCCAGCGACTCCTGTGGGGCGTCGGCTGCACCGTCGGGGATCACGATTACGTATTTCATAAAGGTCCTCTACTCCTCAAGCACGCTCAGGCAGACGCTCTTGCCCCGGACAACATCCGATTGATCGATAGTCGCGATCGCCTTTTGCACCGCGCTCGACGCGCAGGCATGGGTCATGATCACCAGCGGCACGCCCGCGTCAGAGGCGTTCGCGACATCGTGCTGGATCACCGACGCGATCGAGATGCCATGCACACCGAGGATGCCGGTGATCTTTGCCAACACTCCCGGCCGATCGTTGACCCGAATCTGGAGAAAGTGCCGCTCAAGGGTATCCGCGGCGGTGATTTTTGCGGCCGGTGTGTCTGACTCCAGCACGCCCGTGGTTCGAAACGTGATCGCCGCCCGGCCTACAACGGTGTCGATAATGTCGGCCACGACGGCCGATGCAGTCGGCATCTGTCCCGCCCCCAGACCATGGAAAAACATCCGCCCCACGGCGTCGCCCACGATACTGACAGCGTTGTAGGCGCCCCGCGTTTCGGCGAGCGGCGTGCCAATCTTCACAAGTGCCGGCGCCACGCGCATCGCAAGCCTGCCGTCGTTGCGGCTGGCTACTGCGACCAGCCGGATGCGGTAGCCGAGTTCACGGGCGTAGTTGATGAGGTCGAGGTCGAGCCCCTCGATGCCGGTCCGGGGGATCTCGGCCCACGGCACCCAGACGCCGAAGGCCAGATGGGCCAGGATCGCCAGTTTCTGCGTGGCGTCGGTGCCATCGACATCCATGGAGGGATCAGCCTCAGCAAAGCCCTTCGCCTGCGCAAGCCTGAGCACGTCGGCATAGTCGGCGCCGTCTTCTTCCATGCGGGTGAGAATGAAGTTGCTCGTGCCATTCAAGATGCCGCGGATCGAATCGATGCGGTTGGCCGCCAGGCATTCGCTGATGGCCGCCACGATCGGGATGCCACCGGCCACGGCGGCCTCAAACGCGATCGACCGGCCCCGCTTGCGGGCGATCTCAAAGAGCTCCGGACCATGCTCGGCCAGCAGGGCCTTGTTGGCAGTGACGACGTCTTTGCCATGTTCGAGAAGTTCGATCATCATGGTTCTTGCGGGCTCAAGGCCGCCGACCAGAAGAACCGCTACGGAGATCGACGGATCCTCAGAGATGTCGCGGATGTTGCCGGAGATCCGGTCGCCTCGCACTGCCACGTTTCGCGGCTTGGTAATGTCGTGGACGACCGCTTTCTCGACAACGATGGGCCGACCAGCATGCCGGGTAATGTGGTCGGCCGATTCGACGAGGAGACGGACCACGCCCGACCCGACGGTGCCCAAACCGACAACGCCGACACGAACTGGTTCGATCATAGGGGCAACGACTCCGAAAATGTGGAACGATCAACAGATCGTAATGAGCCTAGCTTGCGGCTGGAAGCACTGCTCGTGGTTCACGGCCAAGGGCCAGATGTGCGGGTCGTGCGAGCCGTGCTCGGCATGGTTTTTATCCCTGCCACGGGGGATCATTTTTTCCAACTTGCCTTTTCGCCTTTCCGCCTGATCACATACAACTTCTCATCCAAGTGACTGATCCCTGTCTCGCAGCCTCAGGAGCTCCTGCTTTGGAAACATCGGCCCGCGAATTTCTTGTCCGCCTGCTCGAAACACCGAGCCCGTCCGGCTACGAACAGCCGATCCAGCGGGTTGTGCGCGATTACCTCACGGGGATCGCCGACACCATCTCGACCGACTCGCACGGCAACGTGATCGGTGCAAAAAATGCCACCGCGCCCACGCGGATGCTGCTGGCCGGCCACTGCGACCAGATCGGCCTGATCGTGCAATACATCGACTCCGACGGCTTTATTTCGGTGCAACCGATCGGCGGCTGGGATCCAATCCAGCTCGTTGGGGCGCGGGTGGTGATCTGGGCCCAGCTGGGCCCAGTCAATGGCGTTATGTCGCGGAAGCCGATCCATCTGCTCACCGAAGAGGAGCGGAAAGTCGTGCCAAAAATGAAGGACCTCTGGATAGACATCGGCGCTGGCGACAAGGCGGATGCCGAGAGTGTCGTGCGGGTGGGAGATCCGGTGACGTTCGAACTGAAATTCATGCCCTTACGTCGGAATCTCGCTTGCTCTGTTGCGATGGACGACAAGGTCGGCCTGTGGGTGGTGTTGGAGGCCTTCCGTCGCGCCGCGGCTGCGGGGCCCCTGCCCTGTGCGCTCTATGTGGCGTCTACCGTGCAGGAGGAGATTGGCCTCCGCGGTGCGCAGACGAGTTGCTACGGCGTTGATCCACATGTTGCCATTGCGGTGGATGTGACGCATGCCACCGACTGTCCCACCATCGATAAAAAATCGGAAGGTGATGTTTCGCTCGGCAAGGGTCCGGTGGTATATCGCGGGCCAAACATGAACCCGCATGTGGTCGACCGGTTGTTTGCGGCAGCGAAGGCTCACGATATTCCAGTCCAGCCGGGCGCGAGTGGCCGGGCGACCCCCACCGATGCCAATGTCCTGCAGACCACGCGATCAGGCGTGGCCACGGGACTCGTGAGCGTGCCCAATCGCTACATGCACTCCGCAGTTGAGACGATCTCGCTCGAAGATGCCGACCGAACGGCCGACCTCTTGGCAGCGTTTGTGCTGGGACTCGAGGGCTCGATCAACTGGGCACCATAGTCCGAAGGTCGAACGCCCCCGCCAGGGCGACGGCGGGCTCCTGCCAAAACGGCACTCCCAGCAGATGCCGCGGAAACATAATTCTATGAGCAAAGACAGCAAAAATCCCGCACTGACAATGAAGCCATTCAAAACCCGTCGCTCCGCGCTTACTTTGGCACGCCGGTTGCTTTGATATTCCGCCGCCCGGCAGAGACTGCCAATTCAACACGTTCTTTTTCTGCTCTTTTTTCCTGATCGCGTCCATCCTTGAAGGAGTTTCTCGTGGCCAAACAAATGGTGTTCGACGATGAGGCCCGACAGCCACTGCTCGCTGGCGTTTCAAAGCTGGCCCGAGCGGTAAAGAGCACGCTCGGCCCCCGCGGTCGCAACGCCGTGCTCGACAAAGGCTGGGGCTCGCCGAAGGTCACGAAAGACGGCGTCACCGTTGCCGAAGACATTGACCTCGAAGATCCTTTTGAAAATCTGGGCGCACAACTGGTCAAGGAAGCCGCCAGTAAGACCAACGACGTGGCGGGCGATGGCACCACGACAGCCACTGTGCTGGCCGAGGCCATCTTCCGAGAGGGCCTCAAGATGATCGCTGCCGGTGCCGATCCGATGGGGCTCGCCCGCGGCATCCATCAGGCCGTTGAGGCGGTGTCGAAGTCGATCCTCGCGATGGCCACGCCCATCAACGAGAAGAACAAAAGGGAATTGATGCAGATCGCCACCATCGCGGGCAACAACGACCCCACGATCGGCAACGTTCTTTCGGATGCCTTCCTCAAAGTGGGCAAAGACGGCGTGATCACGGTCGAAGAAGGCAAACAGTCGGAGACGTCAGTCGACGTGGTCGAGGGAATGCAGTTCGATCGCGGCTTCCTTTCGCCCCACTTCGTGACCGACGCAGAGTCGCAGGTCTGCGAAATGGAGAACCCCTACATCCTGATCTTCGAAGAGAAGATCTCAAGCGCCAAGAATCTGGTGCCGCTTCTGGAGGCGATCAGCAAGGCGGGCAAACCGCTCGTTCTGATTGCCGAAGACGTTGAGGGGGAGGCCCTGGCAACACTCGTGGTCAACAAACTCCGCGGCATTGTCCAGTCGGTTGCCATCAAGGCCCCTGGCTACGGCGACCGACGGAAGGCGATCCTAGGCGACCTTGCCGTCCTTACCGGCGGACAGGCGATCTACAAGGATCTCGGAATTGCACTTGATGCAGTGAAACTCAGCGATCTTGGGCGGGCGAAGAAGGTGATCATTGAGGCTGAAAACACGACGATCATCAGTGGCGGCGGCACAAAAGACGCTATCGACGGCCGGGCCAAGCAGATTCGGGCAGAGATCGAGACGACCACCAGTGACTACGACAAGGAAAAGCTGCAGGAGCGGCTCGCAAAGATCGCTGGCGGCGTGGCCCAGATCAACGTTGGGGCTGCGACCGAGACCGAGATGAAGGAGCGCAAAGCCCTCATCGATGACGCCAAGAGCGCCGTGCAGGCGGCCCTCGCTGAGGGCATCGTTCCCGGCGGCGGTGTGGCCCTATTGAAGAGCGAAAAGTCGATTGAAAACCTCATCGCTAAGGGTGATCTAGACGCTGATGAGAAGATGGGAGCAACGATCGTTAAGCAGGCCCTGCGGTATCCACTCGAGGCCATCGCTGCCAATGCCGGAATGGACGGTTCGGTAGTGGTAAACCGGGTGCGGCACATGAAGGGCAAGAACGACGGCTACGACGCCGACAAGGGTGAGTATTGCGACCTTGTCATTGCCGGTGTGATCGATCCAGCCAAGGTCGTGCGAACGGCCTTGCAGAATGCTGCGAGTGTGGCAGCCCTCTTGCTCACGACCGACTCGCTGGTCGTGGAGATTCCGAAGGCTGAGGATGAGGGGGGTGGCGAAGGCCACGACCACCACGGCGGCGGCATGGGCGGCGGCATGCCGGGCATGGGAGGCATGGGCGGCATGCCTGGCATGGGCGGCATGGGTGGCATGGGCGGCATGATGTGATCGTCGCTGCCAACTGTCCCTTGGCATACCGCTTGTGGCGGCCTGATGAAAACGTAACTCGCAACGACACGAAATTGTTTCTTTTCTCTTTTTCTGTTCCCCGTTTTGGAGTAACAAACACATGGCTGCAAAGAATCTGAAGATCCGTCCGCTTGATGACCGCGTGGTTGTAGAACCCGTTGAGGCCGAAGAGCGAACTGCTGGCGGCATCGTGCTGCCCGACTCCGCCAAAGAGAAGCCCCAGCGGGGCCATGTTGTGGCGATGGGCCCCGGCAAGTTGCTCGAAAATGGCGGTCGTGCGCCGCTCTCCGTTGCTGTTGGCGATCAGGTGATCTACGGCAAGTATTCCGGCAGCGATATTGAGGTCGATGGTCATGAAGTGAAGATCCTCCGCGAGAGCGACATCCTCGCGAAGGTCGTCGGCTAGGGTGAGCTGGTTTCAAGCTCGCGCGCTCGACGGTTCACCGCTTCTCTGTTCATTGGTTGATAGCCCAGACACCCTTTCAGCACTACTTTCCGTAGCCTTTTTCAGGAGTATCGACTCGTGCCCAAGCAACTGCTGTTCGAAGACAACGCCCGTGCCAAACTGCTCAAGGGTGTCGAGAAACTGGCCGGTGCCGTCGCGGTCACCATGGGGCCCACCGGCCGCAACGTGATCATCGACAAGTCGTTTGGCGGTCCCACCGTGACCAAAGACGGTGTGACGGTAAGTAAGGAAGTCGATCTCGAAGATCCATTTGAGAATATGGGCGCCAAACTCGTGAACGAGGTCGCCTCAAAGACCTCCGATCTGGCCGGTGACGGCACGACCACGGCCACGGTGCTCGCCCGGGCAATCTTTCGCGAGGGCACGCGAAATGTTGCTGCCGGCAGCAACCCAACCGCGGTTCGTCGCGGTATCGATAAGGGTGTTACGGCGGCCGTCGAGCGGCTTATGGAGATGGCACGGAAGGTGGAGCGGCCCGAGGAGGTTGCTCAGGTTGGTGCAATCAGCGCGAATAACGACCGCTCGATCGGCGACCTTCTGGCCGAGGCTCTGCAGAAGGTGGGCAAGGACGGTGTGATCACTGTCGAGGAAGGGAAGACGACCGAGACGACCGTCCGGTTCGTTGACGGCATGCAGTTTGACAAGGGTTTTGTTTCCCCCTACTTCGTCAATAAGCCGGCCGAGATGATCTGCCAACTCGACGACGCCCTGATCCTGATTCACGAAAAGAAGATCTCGAACCTCCGCGACCTGTTGCCACTCCTCGAGAAGGTGGCCCAGTCGGGAAAACCGCTATTGATCATCGCGGAGGATGTCGATGGCGACGCCCTCACGGCCTTGGTTGTTAATAAACTCCGTGGTGTGCTCAACGTCTGCGCTTCAAAGGCGCCCGGCTTCGGCGACCGCCGCAAGGCAATGCTTGGCGACGTCGCTATGCTTACCGGTGGCACGCTGATTTCGGAGGATCTTGGCATAAAGCTTGAAAACCTCGACCTGTCGCATCTCGGTCGGGCCAAAAAGATCACGGTCGACAAGGGCGAGACCACGATCGTGCAGGGCGCGGGCAAGCAGGAAGACGTGCAGGCCCGCGTCCATCAACTTCGCACCCAGATTGAGGGCACCGAGAGCGAGTATGACCGCGAGAAGCTTCAGGAGCGGCTGGCAAAACTGACTGGCGGCGTCGCGATCGTCTCCGTCGGGGCCGGCACCGAGGCCGAGATGAAGCAGAAGAAGGCTCGCGTCGAGGATGCCCTTCATGCCACGCGAGCGGCCGTTGAAGAAGGCATTGTTCCGGGCGGTGGCGTGGCCTTGCTCCGCTGCCGCGAGGCAGTGGAAAGGGCTCGTTCGCAGGCCAAGGGTGACGAGAAGATCGGCGTCGATATTGTGCTGCATGCCCTCGAGGCTCCGATCCGACAGATCGCTGATAACTGCGGCATCGACGGGGCGGTCGTGGCCGACGAGGTCGCCGATAAAGATCTCAACATGGGCTACGATGCCAACAAGGGCGAGTATGTCGACATGCTTAAGGCTGGAATCATCGACCCGGTAAAGGTCGTCCGCGTGGCACTGACCAACGCGGCGAGTATCGCCGGCCTGATGCTCACGACGCAGGTTCTTGTCACGAACCTTGACAAGGACAACGCCAAGAAGCACCGAACTGAAGGCAGCGTGCGGTAGCTGTCAGTGGCGCAAAGCCATATCGGCATCTGATCATGCCCAACGAGCGCGATTACTACGAAGTGCTTGAAGTGGAACGCCGTGCCGACGGTGCGGCCATCTCGAATGCCTATCGGAAGCTGGCAATCCAGTTTCATCCCGATAAGAATCCTGGCAATCCAGCGGCTGCCGACCGCTTTAAAGAGGCGGCGAGGGCATTTGAAGTGCTCTCAAACGATGAACTTCGGGCGCGGTATGACCGCTATGGCCATGCGGGCCTGCAGGGGGGCGGTCGTCATGAGTTTAACGACCTCTCCGACATTTTCGACACGTTCGGAGATTTGTTTGGTGGTGCGCTAGGTGGCGGTGGGCTAGGTGGTGGTGGGCGGCGAGCGAACCGCGCGAGGCCAGGACGCGACGTATTTTCAAGTATATCGCTGTCGCTTTTGGAAGCCGCCCGCGGAGCGTCCAAGACAATTCAGTTTTCTCGGCATGAGCTCTGCGGCACCTGCGATGGCAGCGGCGCAAAGAAGGGCACAAAGCCTCAAGCCTGCGAGTATTGCGGTGGCCACGGTCAGGTGATCCAGTCGGCTGGCGTCTTTCGCCTGCAGACGACCTGCCCCTCCTGCCGCGGCGTCGGCACCGTAATTCGCGAGAAGTGCGGGCCCTGTGCGGGCGAAGGGCTGACTGTCGAGCATGTTGAACGGCGGGTGACGATTCCTGCGGGTGTTGATCGCGATGTAAGGGTCCGACTGGCCGGCGAGGGAGAGCCCGGCGGTAACGGCGGGCCTCCGGGCGACTGCTACTGCGTGATCGAAATCGAGGAGCATCCGTTTCTCACCCGCGAAGGCCGCGATTTACACTGCGAGGTGCCGATTACATTCAGTCAGGCGGCGCTCGGGGCAACAGTCGAGGTGCCAACGCTCGATGGCCCGAAGCCGCTCGCAATCGCCAGGGGCATTCAGGCCGCCGATGTCATCCGCATCAAGGGACTCGGGATGCCTGAGGTTCGGGGCCGTGGCATCGGCGACCTGCACGTCCATATCCATGTGGAGGTGCCGAAGACGCTCTCGCCAAAGGCGGAGCAACTGCTGCGAGACCTAGCTGCCGAAGAGCAGAAGGAGGTCAGCCCGAAGCGTTCCAGCTTTTTTAGCCGGCTTGCCGAATACTTCCAGCCAAAGGATGCAGCCGGCCAGCCCGAAGAACCACGGGATCAAAAACAACCCACAACACAGCCAGCGTCACAAAAGGAAAGGAAGAAATGAATCCACCTGACTACGATCCAGAACAACCCGATCAGGTAGACAGCGGTCCGCAGCCGGGTGAGGTTTCCGGCGGCGACCTGTTCGCCCAGCAACTCCAGGACGCGGAAGACCGCCTGCTGAGGTCGCAGGCGGAGTTGGAGAATTACCGCAAGCGATCGCGACGGGAATACGAGGAGGCGCTCCGCTACCGTGAGATCGATCTGCTTCGTGACCTGCTGCCGGTGCTTGACACGATCCGCCGGGCAATCGAAGCCAGCGAGAAGACGACTGACGTCGAGAGCCTACGGTCGGGATTCCGGATGACTGCCCAGCAGATTGAGAAACTGATCGACAGCCATGGCTGCAAGACGATCGAGACCGACGGCAAACTCTTCGATCCGAATGTTCACGACGCGATCATGCAGCAGGTTGTGGCCGGTGTTCCGGCGGGAACAATCGTCGGCGTTGCCAGCCAAGGCTACCGGCTGCACGATCGTGTGGTGCGGCCTGCCCAGGTGCTTGTCTCCAAGGAGGATTGATCCATGCCAACGTATGATTATGTCTGCGACGGCTGCGGGCATGCCTATGAGCTGTTTCAGTCGATGACCGACGGGGTGAAGAGGACCTGCCCAAAGTGTGGCAAGAAAAAACTCCGCCGATTGATCGGTAGCGGCGGCGCGATCGTGTTTAAGGGGTCAGGTTTTTACAAGACGGACTACCGCAGCGAATCGTATAAAAAAGGCGCGGCTGCCGATTCTGCTGGTTCATCCGGCGGCAAGACCGAGGGCAAATCCGAGGGCAAATCCGAGGGCAAGTCGGAAGGTGGCTCCAAGGGTTCGGAATCGGCTGGCGGTGGATCGAAGGGAGCAGAGTAGACAATGCCCCTCTGCCCGGTCTGCGACGCAAAAGTCAGACTCGATGCCACCCCTTCAGCGCCCTTCTGCAGCGACCGCTGTCGGTTGATCGACCTCGGCCGCTGGCTGGACGAAGCCTACGCCCTCCCCGAAAAGCCGAGTGCTGAAGACGACGAGGAAGCGGGCCCCGGCGAGCCTGCTGGCTGAGAGCGAGCCTGAGTTCTGACGGATTGCGCCGCCCGCCGTATACTTTTGTCCGCGGAATTACTGCGACCCGCAGTGCAAGCAGACCACGAAAGCCAAACCATGACCGACATCGACAGCCCTGCGATCTACGACCAGTCCCCGTCCCCAAGCGGGCCGCACACAGACCGGATCGTCCAAGAGATTCAGTGGAGCGAGGCGCTGCCCTGGTGGGTGTTGTTTCGCGCTGCCGGAGTCGCCTTCTCGCCGACAGTCATCCTGCTCGCCGCCCTCGGGTGTCTGGCCACATGGGCCGGGTGGTCACTGGCCGACAGCATGCAACTTGCCGGCGTTCCTCAGCCGGCCGCCACTGGACTGGCCCTGCCCGCGGAGCCGAGCGGCGTGTTGAATGACGTGTTGAATAGTGGTCGCCTGCTGGCTCCGAGCCAGCAGGTGCTGCCCTGGCTGCTCGGCATCCTCGACCGCCTACCGATCGCGGCCGCCGACGTGCTGCGGTTGGTGGCGGTGCCGTTTCGGCCAGCAGCCACGTTTGCCCAGATGTTTGGCGCCCTCGTCCGGATCGGCTGGTTCGTGCTCGTCTGGTCAATCTTCGGCACGGCGATCACCCGGCACGTGGCACTTGCACTTGTGGGTGAAGAAACCCAGGGGCTCAGCGGAGCGATCTGGTACGGCACCCGCAAGTGGCTCGCGTCGTTCAACGCAGTTGCCTTCGTGCTGCTCGGTATTCTCAGTCTGTCTGTGCCCGGGGCGATCCTCGGCCTGCTGATGCGGACCGACATCGGCCTGGCTTTGGCGGGTGCGATCTGGCCGCTGGTGCTTGCAGGCGCGATTGTGGTCGCGATCCTGGCCATCGGCATGGTGGCCGGCTGGCCGCTGATGGTGGCGGCTGTCGGTGTCGAGCGCGGCGATAGTTTTCAGGCCATCTCCACGTCGTTTTCCTATCTCTACCAGCGTCCGCTGCACTACGCCTTTTATGGGCTCATTGCCGCGCTGGTGGCCCTGCCGGCGCTCGCTGCCGCGGGCGTCTTCGCCGATGCAACCGGCACGCTGGCTATGTGGGCGGCAAGCTTCGGGATGGGGCACGAGCGGACCAAGGCCGTCATGGAGGGAATCAGCGCGGGCGGCGCTGGTGTGCCCTGGGGCGCCCGGGCGATTGGCTTCTGGATGAGTGGCCTCGAGGCGCTGCTCTCGTCGTTTGGCTGGGGCTATTTCTGGGCGATCGCTACGGCGGGCTACCTGCTCCTGCGGAAGGATGTGGACGGCACAGAATTTGACGAGGTGGTGGTGGAAGAGCCCGTTGGTGGATCCTGAATCTCCCGCCTACTCGGGACCCTTCCCTCCCCTGTGGGATAAGTTTTTGGAGCTTGTCCTTTCTCTCCCCCGTGTCGGCTCCGTCTTATGGGCACCAGCGTTTGATGATGGCAGGGAAGCCACCGAGGAGTTCGCCGCGGCTAACCGACGCATCGGCACCGGCGGCCTCCGCCTGCTCGAGCCGATTTTTTGCTACGTGTGGTCCGAAAGCGATCAATCGAGCCGCCTTGCCCGCCGCCGACCGCTGCGGCTCGATGATCGCCAGCACCCGCGTCACCAGTACGGCCGGGTCGCCGCTCACCGCCTGCAGATCGAGCAGCACAAGGTCGTAGGGCCCGCTTGGCAGTGGATCGTCGAGGCTGCGGAGCGTTTCCAGCCGGCCTCCGGCCTCCCGCGCCAGTCCTGCAATCCGACTGGTCGAGAGCAGGTCGGGCGAGACGAGCAAAATTCGCAGTCCGTCGCCACGGTCATCAGTCGGCAGTGAGTTGACAATCGAGAAAGTCATACAGCCTCCGGGCCACGCACTTCACGGTAGATCTGCACAGCCTCGTCGATCGGCAGCACGAACAGGCTGCCGGCCTCACTGTGGGAATCAGCACCAGCATTCTGTGGCGACCCCAGCTGCATCGCCTTTCGGATCGTCTCAACGGCCCGCTTGAGAAAATCATCGTTGACCGCGATTTCCATCACCGACTCCTGAACAAGGCCATGGCTCTCGTGACCGACTCCGCCGGGAAGATCGTAGCCTTGGGCGTCGCAGACCGTGAGCCGGGTGACGTGGACGGCGGCCAGAGCCTGCCTCACCGCTTCCAATTGCGCGGGTCTGAGCACGGCGACAACAAGACGCATGGTGGGGACTTCACAGAGATGCGACTGACAAAAGTGAGGCGGCAATCCGGCCGGCTCACGGGCTGGGGAGTTCGAGACTGGCGTCGAGCACCTTCCGAATCCGGCCCTGCATTTCTCCCAGATGTGCCCGCGAATAATCGTCGAGCTTCACATCGTTCTTGGCCAGCAGTGTACCGATCCGGCCCTCGAGTGACCGCAACTGGGCCGCCGCGATCGCCTGAGCGTCGGGAGACCCACCGGCGGAGCCGATGGTCAGGGCAGATAGCCGTGAGACATAGAGCCGCTGCAGGCCGCGCCGGAGGCTGCCCACCGCCGGCTTGCGAACGGTGTAGTCGCCGGGACCGGTCGCATCGACCTCTGTCATAATCGACTTCGTGAGCCGATCGAGTAGCTCAGCCGTGGTGAAGGCGTCTTGGTCGGCGGGCACCTTCAGCTCGCTGTCGCGGATCCGCTCGAGCGTGAGCGGATTGAGTAACCGGCCGAGCACGCGGCCCTGCCACATGAGGATCACATCGTGGATGGGATAGTCTTCCCGGTCGGGTGGATGACTGCCCCAGTGCATCCAGTTGGTGGCAACGAGCTGGTTGTAGAGCTCGGCCGAAAACGAAAAGGGCTGAGCGCTAAACATCTGTCGCTCAAGCAGCGCGAGCGCATCCCGCTGCTTCTGCGGCTCGACCACCTTGAAGGGCGCGGGGGCGCTGGCATCCCCCTTGTGGCTCCGCGATGTATAGAGGCCGCCAACGAGCCGCGAGGCCGTATACATTGACTGCCCGTGGGCTGACAGCAAGACGCCAAACGCCTGCCGCACCCGCTCATAGCTCTGGTCCTTCGCCGTCAGGCGATCGGCGATCAGCGGCATCACCTGTGCCACCAGTTCGGCACGGCTCCGGGCGAATTCCAGCGGGTCATTGCCGAGATCAAACCGGTTGGAGAGCGGGTCGGGGTCGCCAAACTCGGTTTCCTCGTCGGTGGCGTAAGCGAGCACTGCCTCGCCGCTACGGGTCGCGATCTTCTCAAGTTCCGGGAGTTCTCCCTCCGGAGTACCGGCAGTGATCGGCTTGTACCCATACTCGATCGCCCACATGTCGTAGGGGCCGAGCTTTGCGGTGTAGTAGTCGCCCTGTGTCTTACCTTTCGGCACGATGTTGACCGGGATGTAGTCCATCACGCTCGTGCTCGCCCCCGACTGCGCGGTCTTGGTGACATCATTGATATCAGCCAGCGACTTGAAGGCGCTGCCCTTGAAGTTGTGCCGCAGGCCGAGTGTATGGCCCACCTCGTGCATTGCCACAAGCTTGAGGCCTTGCATCACGAGCTTCTCCTTGTTGTCATCCGAGAGCCCGCCCTCGGCAGCGGCCGCCAGCGCCGTGGCCGCCAGGGCAGTCTCGCGGGCATGGCCGTCGAAGAGCGCGCAGGCGCCGCAGGAATGAGCCCCACCGTGGCCGTGACGCGCGCTCCCACGGGGTTCGCCCCCGGTCATTCGGGCCACGCTCTGCGGGGTAAACGTCTCGTATTCTGTCCGCCAAAATCGCAGAAAGTCGCCGTCGAAGATGATGTCTGCATCGAGAATCTGACCCGTCCGCGGGTTCACGCGGGAGGGACCCATGGCGAAGCTTGCGCCTGCAGTGATCCAGCGAAACGTATTGTAGTTGACGTCTTCGGGATCCCAGTCGGTTACGTCCGGTTGCTGGCGGACCTCGATGGCGGTGGCGAAGCCGGCCTTCTCGAAGGCCTCGTTCCAGGCCTCGATCCCCGCGCGGATCGGCTGCCGATACTTAAACGGCACCGTCTTTTCGATCCAAAACACGATCGGCTTCTTGGGCGGCGATATGGCCGCCGTGGGGTCGGACTTCTCGAGGTTCCAGCGATTGATGAAACGGACAAACCGGTCTTCATCCACGTTCTGCGAGAAGTCTTTGAGGGCAGTCACGAAGTAACCGACACGGTTATCGGCCAGCCGCGGCTTGTAGCTATTTTGCGGCAGCAGGCTCAGCGAATAGTGAATCATCATCGTGGCCCCCCGCGAATCGGGTACTGTGTCGATGTCCTGCGTGCCGCTCGAGCCGTAGGTTGCGGCCACCTCAAGCTCCACGTTGTCTGGAAAACCCTTGACGCGGGCCCAGGTCGATCGGTCGCGGGCAAATGAAAACCCGGGCAGCACCGTAGAAATCTGGGGTAGGTCGGTGAAGAAGATCGGCGCGAGGTCGATGACGTAGCCACCGGAGGGGCCGGTCGTTGCGATCGGCACGCTGAAAAGCACGCTGTCGGTGTAGGCAAGATCGACCGCCTTCTCCTCGGGGCTCCCCTTGTCGGCGAAGAATCGGACGTTCTTGCGGACAATTTGTATGTTGTCGTCGACCTTGCGAAACTGCCAGACCCAATCATCGCCGAAACCGAGGCTCATGCCGCCAAGCAGGAAGCGGTCACCGATCCCGCGGGCGATTGAGATCAGCACAAAAAATTCCTTGCCGAGCAGGGCGTCGGTGAGTTCCGCATAGACCTTGTCGTCCTTCCGCCAGAGCGGAATCAGGCCATTGATCTTGGTGGCGTCTTTGAGCAAGACGGCAAAGGCTGGTTTGCCGCCCTTGGATTCGGCCTTGGATTCGGCCTTGGACTCGGCTGGGGCGGCATCCTTAGCGGGGGCGGGCGACGTGGGCGCGGGCGCATCGGCAGTTGGTTCTTGGGCCGCGACCATGCCTGTTGTTAGAAGGGTCATCATGGTCATCATGGTCATCAGCAGAAATACAGCCACCACCATCGTCCGCCAGTTGTTCATCGCGCGTGCACTCCTGAAAGCGTTTCCCGGCCGTCGTTGACCGAGCCTTTTAAGGATATCATCGCCGCCCCCGGCCGACCAATTCTGGGCTCCTATCTTGCGTTCTGGGCACTGTTCGCCCGTGGGATAAGTTTTCTAACTTGTCCAATCCGTGCTGCTGCCCCCTTCCGGCACTGCGCCGCCGGGCCGGCAGAAGTCTCCTTCGCGGGGACTTTCGCCGTGGGTCTTGTTGGTTGTCCAGACCTTGGCAGGGCGAAATTCCTACGCTCGTCGAGCTTCAGCCGCTCCCGGCTCCAGCTGTCTTTTGTGGGATAAGTTTTCTAACTTGTCCAATCCGTGCCGCTACCCAATCCCGACTCCGTCTCTCGTGAGGAGACGAAGGAACTCTGCTCATGCTCTCCCCTGACCCGCTCGTCATGCTCTGTCGCCGGTGGTGTGCCGAAGCGCCGGTTGAGATTCAGCCGCTGGGCATCCCCGGCTTTAGCGGGTCGCAGGTCTTTCGAATCGAGCGTTGCGATACCGGGGAGCAGTTTGTACTCAAGAGTTTCCCTGCCAGCGCGTCGGTTGAGCACGCTCTCTGGGTTCACCACCTGGTTCGACACCTACGCGCTGAAGGGATGCGCGAGGTGCCGGAGGTGATGGACCCGCTCGTGGGCGACACCGTCGTGGCCGATGCCAGCGGTGGGCTCTGGGAGTTGACCCGCCTGATGCCCGGCGTGGCAGTACCCCGCCCCACGCCGTTGCAGGCGGCCGCGGCGGCGGCGCGGCTGGCGCGATTCCATCTCGCCGCCTCCCGACTGCCTGCTGACCCATCGTGCGAAGGTTTTTCGCCGGGACTCAAGCGACGCATCGCCCAGGCCCGCGATCTTCGTGACCTGCCGTGGCGAGTGCGGCGAGGGAGGCTGTCGCGGACGTCTGATTCGCGCTTCCACGAACAGTTCACGGCGGCGTTGACCGCCCGATTCGATGCCGCGATCGAGATCTTCGCTGCCGCTGGCGGCCCAGCGCTGATTGCCAATTTCGCCACCATGAATCCGGTCTGCTCAGTCCTGCAGGCGGTGCTCCGTGATGTCTGGTGCGATCATGTCTTGTTTGCCGATTACGATGCGGCCGACGTGACTGCGATCATCGATCTGCACGCGGCGGGTGTCGACACGCCAGCTACCGACCTCGCCCGGCTCCTGGGCAGCTGGGCAGCCCCGGCGGGCCGGGAACAGCTCACGCTCTTCGACCGGTGGCCGGAGGCGATCGTGGCCTACACTCAGATCCGGCCGCTCTCCGCCGAGGAACGCGGTCTGATACCGTTGCTCCACACCACTGGTGTCATCCTCGGTCTCGACAACTGGTTTCGCTGGACGCTCGAGGAACGTCGTGAATTTTCTGACGCCAGCCGGGTGCTGGCGCGGATCGACAGTCTGTTGCAGGAGTTGCAGCCGGCCGTCGCAAGCCTCTCGGCAGGAGCGAAGATGATCGGACTGAAGAATGTCGATTGACCATTTGAAATTGCAGCCTGTAAAATAAGAGTCCGACAGAGAGATTGCAGTTACGGTCGCCCCACGGTGGCTCAGGCAGCTGTGTTCCGGTAGAGCTTGGGTTTCATGACGTCGAATGGAAAGCATGCGCATTATTTTCCGTCTGCCCAAGATCTGCCGCCTGTGCACTCTGCTGGTAACAGCAGCGGTGTGGATATGTGCAGCGCCGGTCCAGGCAGCGCCAGTCAAGAAAGATGCAGCCCAGGCGGCCCCCTTTGGTCTGCTGGTTGACCCGCTGGCGTCTATCAACGCTGGCCTTGGGGGCCCCGCCCAGGTTGCGGCTCGGATCGAGCCTGGTCAAGACGGCGACCGGCTGATCGTAACAGCCACGCTCGAGGACGGCTGGCACCTCTATTCCCTGGAGCAGAAGCCCGGCGGCCCCCAAGCCACCCGGATCGCGCTTGCGGCCGACGCTCCGCAGAGGTTGGCCGGACCATTCCAGCCGGACGAACCGCCTCACAAACGAACGGTCAAGGACGTGCCGGGCTGGAACGGTCTCGTAGTTGAGGAGCATGCCGGCACCGTGATTTGGCGGGCACCGCTCGCCCCGAACCCTGACGGCAAGGCTGCGGCGGTCCAGGGCACGGTGAGCCTGCAGCTTTGCCGGGATAACGCCTGCACTCCGCCGGAGACGATTCCCTTTACGGCCAGCCGTGCCACTCCGTCAGCAGCCATCCCAGTGGCGGCCGCCAACCCCGCTGTCTCTGCCCTGGCGTCGCCGCCTGTGACTGCGGCCCCAGCTTCCAGTGCGGGCGCAAATGTGCCGGTGTCGCTGGCCGCCGCCTTGCTGATGGGCTTGGTAGGTGGCCTGATCCTCAACTTGATGCCGTGCGTGCTGCCCGTGCTCGGTCTCAAACTGATGTCGTTTGCCCAGCAGTCGGGTAAGGCCCGACAGGAAATCTTCCGGCTGAACCTCTGGTATTGCGCTGGCCTCTATGCCGTGTTTTTCGTGCTGGCCACTGCCAGCGTGGCGGCGAATCTTGGCCTCGCGGGCTCAAACCTCGCCTGGGGCGAGCAGTTCACCTCGTCAGGCTTCAACATCGCGATGGCGGCGATCGTATTTGCGTTTGCGCTGTCGTTCTTGGGCGTCTGGGAATTGCCAATCCCCGGCTTCATTGGTGAGAAGGCCGGCAGCGTGCAGTCGCAGGAAGGGCCGACCGCATCATTTTTGAAGGGCGTCCTCAGTACCGTGCTCGCCACGCCTTGCAGCGGACCATTCCTTGGGCCTGTCTTTGGCTTCACGCTCTCGCAGTCGACGGGTGTGACCTATGCCGTCTTCGCCGCGATCGCCACTGGCATGGCGCTGCCCTACTTGCTCGTGGGCCTGTTTCCAGGACTCATCAAATTTCTGCCGAAGCCGGGCGCCTGGATGGAAACACTGAAGGAGGTGCTCGGCTTCGTGATGCTGGGCACGGTCGTGTTTCTCTTTACCTTCCTCCAACACGACTGGTTCGTGCCAACCTTTGCGCTCTTGATTGGCATTTGGGCCGCCTGTTGGTGGATCGGCCGGGCGCAGGAGGCACAGGGCGGGTCGATCGCCCTCGGTCGCTGGCTGCAGGCCGGCGGCATCGTGGCTACGGTAGGCACGCTGGCCTTCATGTTTCTGGGGCCGGTAACGTCGGTGATCCCGTGGGAGCCGTTCTCACGGGAGCGGCTCGCCGACCTCCGGCAGAAGGGTGCGACGGTACTCGTCGACTTCTCGGCCGACTGGTGTATGACCTGCAAATACAACCTGGCCACGGCGATCGAAACATCGAAAGTGAAGGCCGAGCTCGAACGTAACAAGGTTGTGCCGCTGCTGGCCGATTGGACGAATGGTTCGCCTGAGATCAAGCTCATGCTTGAGAGCCTGCAGAGCAAGTCAATTCCCGTGCTGGCGATCTTTCCGCCGGCTCCTGTGGGAGATCGGCCGCCGGAGCCGATCGTGTTGCGTGACCTGATCACCGAGAAGCAGGTGCTTTCTGCGATCCGCGAGGCTGGGCCTTCGCGGGCCGCCCCAGCAGAGATCCGCGCGGCAGCAAAGCCCTTTTCCGCCGGCCACTGAGGCTCAGCCGCTCCCGGCTCTTCCGTTGCGGCAAGTCGGCAAAACCACCAGCTAGTTCAGGACGACCCGCTCTTCGGCCGCCGTTGCAGCCCGCACAGTGCCGATCTTCGAGTTCGTAAAGCCCAGATCGGCAAGCTGGCTCTGGATGCTGTGGGCGAAATGGGCCGAGACGACAAATACCATTCCCACGCCCATGTTGAAGACGCGCTCCATCTCGCCGGTGTCGATGCCGCCTAATCGCTGCACCCAGGGAAACACCCCCGGTAGGTTCCACGAACCGCGGTCGAGTTGGATCTGCACCTGATCGGGCACGATCCGAGTGAGGTTTTCGACGAGCCCGCCGCCGGTGATGTGGGCGATGCCGTGGACGACCTGCTTCAGCCGATAGTGGCGGAGCACAGCCTTCACGGGCCGGGCGTAGAGCCGGGTCGGTTCGAGCAGGAGATCGGTGACCGTCTTGTTGCCGAGGTCGGCCACGCGATCGCTTCCCTGCAGCCCGCCGATCTCAAAGACGGCCTTCCGCACGAGGCTGTAGCCGTTGGAATGAAAGCCGCTTGAAGCGATACCGATCGCGATATCGCCGGCTTGAATTTGCCGACCGTCTACGACCCGCTTCCGCTCGACGACGCCCACGCAGAAGCCGGCGAGATCGTAGTCGCCCCCGTGATACATGTCGGGCAGGATCGCCGTCTCGCCGCCGACCAAGGCGCATTGACACTCGACGCAGGCGTCGGCGATGCCTCGCACGATCTGCTCGAGTAAAGTCGGATCGTCATGCGACATGGCGACGTAGTCGAGAAAGAAGAGCGGCTCAGCTCCCGTGCAGAGAGCGTCGTTGACGCTCATCGCCACCAGATCGATGCCGACCGTGTGGTGAATGCCTGCATCGACCGCCACCTTCAGCTTCGTGCCGACGCCGTCGGTGCAGGAGACAAGCAGCGGATCGGAGTAGCCTCGACGAAAGAGCCCCTTCAAATCGAGTTGAAAGAGCGCCGCAAATCCCCCCTCCTGACTCATTACTCGGGGGCACTGCGTCCGCCGCATGTGCGCGGGGAGCCGGGCCATACCTTCTCGGTAGAGTTCGAGGTTGACGCCGGCGCTGGAATAGGTGGCTCCGCTCACGCCCGGTATCTTCGCCGCCACGCGCCAGCTCGCAAGCCCGCCCTGCCGTCCTGCGGCGATCGGGCAACAGGGCGGCCGCCGGCAGCGGGAATGGTATGCTAGGAGGCATGTCTCCCCGGAAGCCCAAGGCTGTTGTGAAGCGTGCGCATGGCGAGCAGCCGTTGCCACCGCTGCAATTTAGCCAGCAGCTTCCCTACGGCGCCGTGCTGCACGCTCGGGCCGGTCAGCGGGAGGCGGGCACGCAATTTGTCGTCTACAGCCACTCGGCCACCGCGATGCGGGTCCTGCTCTACGACTCGGTTGACGACCCCGAACCGTCCGAGGTGATTGCCCTCGATCCCAGTAAGGACCGCTGGGGCGACATCTGGAGCATCTTTGTGCCGGGGGTTGGCCACGGTCAGCTCTATCACTTTCAGGCAGACGGGCCATTCGACCCGGAGCGGGGCCAGCGGTTCGACGGGCAGGCCCGGCTCATCGATCCGTATGCGCGGGCCTTGGCTGGCCATTTTCTGCCGGGCAGCGACTCGATCATCCGCCCCCCGAAAAACGTCGTCATCGACGATTCCTTCGACTGGCAGGGAGACCGGCACCTGCGGCGGGAACTGGCCGACACCGTGATCTACGAACTCCATGTCCGTGGCTTCACCGCCAGTCCGACGAGCGGTGTCGCCCACCCGGGCACCTACCTCGGAGTGATCGAAAAGATCCCGTATCTGAAATCGCTCGGTGTCACGGCCGTGGAGTTGATGCCCATCCATGAGTTTCCTCTGGAGCTGCCCAGCGGCGAGCGACCGGAGCAGTTTAACTACTGGGGCTACGACCCGCTGGCGTTCTTTGCCCCGCACCGCGGCTACGCGTCTGGCACGGAGCCCGGCTGCCATGTCCGCGAGTTTAAGGAAATGGTTCGGGCCCTCCACGCCGCCGGCATCGAGGTGATTCTCGACGTGGTCTTTAACCACACCGCCGAGGGCAACCACCTTGGGCCGACCCTCTCTTTCAAGGGGTTGGAAAACCGCGTCTACTACATGCTCGGTGATGGGGGCAGTTATTACCGCAACTACACCGGCTGCGGTAATACGATCAACGGCAACCACCCGATCATCCGCGAGCTCATTTTTCTCTGCCTGCGGCACTGGGTGCACAACTACCATATCGACGGCTTCCGCTTTGATCTCGCAAGTGTGCTCAGCCGTGATCGGAACGGTGATATTCTGCCGAATCCACCGATCGTGGAGCTGATCACGGAAGACCCGATGCTCGCCGACACGAAGATTATTGCCGAGGCCTGGGATGCCGCCGGGGCTTATCAGGTGGGCTCATTTGCGCGCCTCCGCTGGGCCGAGTGGAACGGCCGCTACCGCGACGACGTTCGCCGGTATTGGCGGGGCGACTATGCCCAGACCAGCCACCTCGCCACCCGGCTGGCCGGCTCGAGCGACCTGTACGGCGACGACGACCGCCAGCCTTACCACAGCATCAACTTTGTGACCTCACACGATGGCTACACGCTGAGCGACCTCGTCAGCTATCGCGAGAAACACAACGAAGCGAACGGCGAGGGCAACCGCGACGGTGACAACAACAGCTTCGCTGACAACTACGGAGTGGAAGGGCCAACGCGGCGGGCTGATATCGATGCCGTTCGGGCCCGCCAGATCCGCAACATGCTCTCCACGCTCCTGCTCAGCCAGGGAGTGCCGATGGTGCTGGCCGGCGACGAATGCCGCCGCACCCAGCAGGGCAACAACAATGCCTTTTGCCAAGACAACGACGTCTCGTGGTTCGACTGGAGCCTCGTCGAGTCGCACGCCGATCTCGTGCGGTTCGTCCAAGAGATTATTCGCTTCCGACTCGACAACCCGACGCTCCGCCGCCGGACCTTTCTCCACGGGGGCGCCAGCGAATCGGGTGGCCTGCCCGACGTGGAGTGGTTCGCGGCGGACGGCAGCCACGTCGACTGGTATGCCGCCGATTCAAACCTCGTCTGCTTCTTTGGTGCACCGACAAGCATTGCTGGGACGACAGGCGTCGCTGGGACCATCAGGGGAAAGCTATCTCAGGATGAGAGCGTCCCCGCTCCTGCCAGCGGAGGTCGCCCGCGGCATGTCCTGATTTTCGCCAACTCCGGCTCGCTCCCCCGCCGTTGTCATTTTCCGCGGCCGGAGGCGATCGCGTCGCTGCCGTGGCGGCTCTTCATCAATACGGCCCAGCCAGCTCCAGACGACATTTTTATCGGCGGTCTCGGCCCGCTGGCCGACACGTCGCAGCCGCTGGAATTGCTAGAGCGGTCGCTGATGTGCTTTGTGGCGGAGCCCGCGGCCGATTCCGAAGGTACAAGACTTACCCTCAAGCCCGCCTGAGCGGTATGCTGGGAGGCAGCGGCTTGAAACCACTCGTCCTGCATAGGAGATTTGTGATGGCGATGGCATTTTCTCGTAACCGGGGCCTGATTTGCGCCTCGTCGGCGGTCATCCAGACGGCCAGACTCGGCGCGGTTTCGCTCGCCTTTCTACCGGGCTGCAGTCCCGCTCCGACGCCCCCGGCGGTTGTCAAGCCAGTGGCAGTTCAGGTTGATCACGACCATGATCACGGCAGGCCCAGCGACAACGACCACGATGACCACCATGACCACGATGACCACGATCATGCCCACCCCGAGACGCTTGCCGCTGCCGTGACTGACTTAGAGTTGCTGTGGGGCCACGTGAAGGGGTCGCTGCAATCCGGCGACCGCGAAAAGGCGGATGACAAGGTGCACATGGTCGGCCACCTACTAGAAGACTTTGAAAGCCTGCTCGCTCAGGAGTCGAAGGCCGTGGAGGAAGCGGGCAAGCAGGCGGTTGGGGAGGTCTTTGACTGCTTTGACTCGATCGATGTCGCTCTGCATGCCGATGAGAATGATGCCAAGAGTAAGATCAACCTCGACAAACTGTCCCCAAGGCTCGAGGCGGCCATCAAGACGCTCAAGGATCTCGTTTCGGGAGAGGCAAAGTAGCAGATGGTGGCACGCTGGTTGCAGTGAGGCGAACGTACTTCAAGGACTCAATCAACGAGGATATTCATGCTGGCGATCGAGTGGTTGAAACGGGTGGCAGGTGGTCTCATCCTGGGTTTGATTGTGGTCCTGACATTCGTGCCGGCCACGCCCTGTCTGGGGCTCGAGATCGACCCGGCTGCAGCTCGGGGACAACTCATGCTGCAGGCCGAGCCTGAGGGGGCGATCACGCCTACAGCAGCCAAGGCAAAGCTCACCAAAGAGCCGCAGCTGGTGGTGATTGCGGGCCGCGTGGGCGCCCGGGGAATGGACCCGTTTCTGGAAGACAGGGCGTCATTTGTACTCGTCGAGATCCCCCAAGACGACCATGCCAAGAAGCCAGGGCACGACAACGACAACTGCCCATTCTGTAAAAAGCGGCAGGCCAACGCGCCGATGACGGCCGTGCAGTTTCTGGGGGCCGACGGCAAGGTGATCGGTGTCGACTCCCGCAAGCTCTTCAATCTGCAAAAGGGTGCGGATGTCGTGGTGAAGGGTCAGGGCGTCTTCGACCCGAAACTGGCGATCCCTGTGATCCAGCTCACCGCCGAGAGCATCTTCGTTCGCCCACCCGCCAAGTAGCCGGTGGCTTTTTGTATGAACGCTGCCTTTAAGGAGTGGGCGGTAATCTGCCGGGCGCTGGCGCAGGGGCGGCAGCGGGTGATCCTGCGAAAGGGCGGCATTGTGGAGCCAGGCGGTGCATTCCGCGTCGAGCACCACGAGTTTTTTCTGCTGCCGACATTCCTGCACCAGTCGTCGGAGAGTCTCATCCCCGAGGCCCGCGACCTGCTGGTCGATATCGATGCCGACCGGCCACCGGAGGGCACGGTCGTGTTGCGGCATCGAGTCAGCGTGAGGAGCGCCGTGCGGATTCTCTCGCTCGTCGACCTGGCCCAGTTCCGGCCTGAGCATGTCTGGGCAGACGCCGTGGTGGCAGAACGCTTCCACCGCTGGCAGAACGAACTGTACGTGCTCTGGGTCGAGGTGGTAGCCCTGCCCGAACCCCTCAGCCTGCCGTGGCACGATTCTTATGGCGGCTGCAAGTCGTGGGTCGACCTCGTCCCATCAGTCTGACCCGGTTTGAGAGCTCATCTTCTCCCCCGTGGGATAAGTTTTCCAACTTGTCTCAGCCGGCTTGTTACCTCACCACCCGCGCGCCGCCACCCTGGATTTGCTTCTCGACCTCGGCCCGAGTCGCCATTGAGGTGTCACCGGGAGTCGTTGAGGCGAGCGCGCCGTGGGCGGCACCGTAGTCGACCGCCTTTTGTGGGCAGTTCAATTCCAGAAACCCAAAGACGAGGCCGCTGGCAAAGCTGTCGCCACCGCCCACGCGGTCGAGAATCTCAAGCTCGGGATATTTTCGGCTGTCGTAAAACTTGCCGTCGTGCCAGAGGATCGCGCTCCAGTCGTTCTTCGTGGCTGTGATCACGCGGCGAAGCGTGGTGGCCGCCACCTTGAAATTCGGAAACTCTTTCACGGCCGTCTCGATCATCTTCCGGAAGGCGTCGGTTTCAATGGCGCTGATGTTGTGGTCGACGCCCTTCACCTCAAAGCCCAGCGACGCCGTGAAATCTTCCTCGTTGCCGATCATGACATCGACGTGCCGGGCGATCTCGCGGTTTACCTCGCGGGCCTTCGTCTGCCCACCGATACTCTTCCAGAGACTCGGCCGGTAGTTGAGATCGTAGGAGACGATTGTGCCATGCTTCTTGGCGGCCCTCACCGCCTCGACCGTCAGGGCGGCCGTCGTCTCTGACAGAGCGGCAAAGATCCCGCCGGTGTGAAACCATCGCACGCCGAGCGTGCCGAAGAGCCGGTCCCAGTCGATGTCGCCCGGCTTTAACTGGCTGGCGGCTGTGTTGCCCCGGTCGGGCACGCCCACCGCTCCGCGGATACCGAAGCCCCGCTCGGTGAAGTTAAGCCCGTTGCGAACACTCCGACCAATGCCGTCATCGGGCCGCCAGACGAGGAAGTCGGTGTTGACGCCCCCCTGCATGATGAAGTCTTCGACGAGGTGGCCGACCTCGTTGTCCACAAAGGCCGACACCACCGCCGTCTTGAGTCCGAAGCACTTCCGCAGGCCGCGGGCTACGTTGTACTCACCGCCCCCCTCCCAAACTTTAAAATCGCGGGCCGTGCGAATTCGACCCTCGCCTGGATCCAGTCGGAGCATGACTTCTCCAAGTGAGATCTGATCAAACGCACACAGATCCTTGGACTTCATCGGAAGAGACATAATGGCTCCGGGCGTTCGATGGCGTTCGAGAGATTTACTGAGGGGCAGGATTAGACAGTTTTGAGCATCGCGATGTTGAGCTCTGGCGTTCCCGCTTCATGAGCGATTTCATTCAAGGCCTCGACTTCCGCCTGTGAGAAGAGCAGGCCGCCCGCCTGTTCGCTCCGCCTGGCAGACTCGGCCTCCAGTTGCCCGGGTAGCATGCAGAGGTCGTTCCCATGGCCGAGAATATCAGCCAGCACGGCCTTGACGTTGGCCGCCTGGTTGCGGCCCTGAGCGAAGACGCCACCTGAGATCGCGTCTGGATGGATGACCTGAAAGAAGAACGTGCACGACTGCTTCTCGCCCGCCACCAGGCTACGGCTGCGAAGTGTGGGGAGCGAACCACCGATATAGCCGGCGACGATCTCGTTGATCAACGACAGGCCGTAGCCCTTGTGGTCGCCGAATGGCAAGAGGTATACCGCCTGATCGGGATCGGTCGTTGGCTGGCCGTCCTTGTCGACCGCAGCATGTGGCGGGAGTGATTTCCCCTCGCGTTTGAGCTGCTGCACGCGGCCCATCGCGATCACCGAGGTGGCCCAGTCGATCACGATTGGATACCCGATGGCATCCGTCGTCGGAAAGCCCCACGAATGCGGATTCGTGCCGAGCGTGGGAAACTTCCCCTTAAACGGCACGACTTCCGCCAGCGACGCCGTACAGTTTGTGTAGGCAATGTAGCCCTTCTTTGCAGCCTCCATCACATACCCACCACCCCACAGATAATGGAAGGCGTTGTCAATCGAGACGGTACCCGTGCCGTGCCTGTCGGCCAGTTTCATGCAGGTGTTGATTGCCTCCCAGGCCACTGCCTGCCCGAGCTTCTTTTGGGCGTCCCAGACCTCGGCTGCGTCAAACCGGCTGGGGAGCTTCTTGATCGTCGCCTTTGGCACGCAGCCTCCAGCCTTCGATCCAAAGAGGTCGTCGAGATGCATGGCCTTGATGGCGTTGTGTGTGCGGATGCCGTGCCGTGTGGCGGCCGTAGCCAGTTTCACTGCCTGCTCAGCCTCGGCCCCGTCGAAGCCACGATGCAGATAAGCCGACCGGACGATCGACTCGTGGGCGTCGACCGGCACAACAAAAAACGTTTCCGCCATGAGGATTCAAAACCTTTGAGAGGGGTCGGAAAGGTGGCCTCAGACACACCGCGTGACCGGCACCTCGGGATTCACTTGAGCCAGTGGCTTTTCGCCGTGCAGCGCCCGGATCAGGTTGGTGACGGCCGCCAGCGCCTGCCGCTGCACGCTCTCGGCGGTCCGCGAGCCGATGTGCGGCGTGACGATGCAGTTGGAGAGTTTGGTCAGCGGATGGTCGGCCCGCGGCGGCTCCTCGTCGAGCACGTCGGTGCCGTACCCACGAACATGGCCCGACTCAAGCGCCGCAGCGATGTCGGCTGTGTTGACGATCTCACCGCGGGCACAGTTTAAAATGAGAACCCCCGGCTTCATGCTCGCGATCGACTCAGCCCGGATCAGGTCGCGGGTCTCGGGCGTGAGGTTTGTATGAAGCGAGAGATAGTCGGCCACGGCGTAGATCTCGTCGATCGCTGCTGCCCGGATGATGCCGGCTTGAGTGGCAAACGTTTCGTCCCAATAGACGCCGTAGCCGATGACGTTCATGCCGAAGGCCCGCGCCCGGATCGCCACCTCCTTGCCAATCCGACCCATGCCAATGATGCCGATCGTCTTCCCAAGCAGTTCATGGCCGGTCTGCCGCTTCCAGCCGCCCGCCCGGGTGGAATCGACATGAAAGAGAAAATGTTTCTCAAGCGCCAGCAAAAGTAGAAACGTGTGCTCGGCGACAGTCGTGTGGTTGACACCAGGGGTAAAGAGCAGCGGGATGCCAAACTCTGTACAGCTCTTAACGTCGATCTTGTCGACGCCGATGCCGTATTTACTCAAGACCTTCAGTCGCGGTCGGGACTTTTCCAGGACGGCCCGGGTGATCCTGTCGTCGCCACAGATAAAGCCGTCAATGTCACCAACGAGGGTGAGTGTATCGGCCTCAGAGAGGGGGCCGCGGGCGGTGACGATCTCCCAGCCGGTGTCGGCGAGTGTCTTGTGATGGTCGCCGGGAGTTTCTTGAAAGGATGTGGTGGTAACCAGAATACGGGGCTGCATTGAGTTCTCCAGACAAGCTTGGGCCCTCACAAAATTATAGGAATTGCGGCGAAATCACAATTCGGTCGCTGCGGCCGCTATGAAGAACCCAGCCCGATCACCCGCTCGTCGACAAACGGCTGCAATAGGCTCACGGTTGTGCCGGTCCATTTCCAGAGATGACAAAACCGACGGTCGGCGCCGGCACCGACCGTGCCGGTGCGGTGCAGCCAGTACGACTCGCCATCCCCTAGCGGCCATTGCTGAAATGCCGCCCACCGCTGCGGTGGCACGCGGGTCTTCAGCCAGTTCCAATGGTTGATGTGGTGCCGATAGTCGGGATCAGGATGGCCGATGCACCAGAGCCTGTATTCACGCTCGGTAACGCAGGCGAATCGGTCGCGCCATGTGGCCATGAGGGGGGCGTCGCGGTCCAAAATATCGATGGCCGCGCCGATGCCGGCAGTGGTGGTGGTGAGCACGATCGCCGGCTCGGGATCGAGGCCTCGCTGCCTGACCGCGGTCCCACGCTCAACGAGCAGGCCGGTGAGGTCTGAGTCGACCCAGGTCACCAAATGGGCCGCGAGCACCGCCCGCTCTGCCGCCCGCTCCGCTGGGGTGCCGGCAACGGCAGCTGACTGAACGTGGCGGGCGGCCGCGGCCGACAACCGTAGCCCGTCGAGCCAGGCCTGGGTATCAGGGGTCATGGCGTGGATTGCCCATAAAAAACACCGGCCTCTGCGGACAAGGTATTATCAGCGAGTCATTCTCCGCCGCGGTCATACGGGTGCAACCATGTCGAAACAATCGCCAGGCTCAGCCCCGCTCGTCTGCATCGTTATGGGAGTCTGTGGGAGCGGCAAAACAAAGGTGGGCCAACTCCTCGCGGCCAAACTGGGGTTTGTATTTCACGATGCCGACGACTTCCATCCCCCGGAAAACGTTGCCCTCATGCGTCAGGGAATTCCGCTGGACGACGAGAAACGGCAGCCCTGGCTAGACCGCCTCCGGCGTCTGATCGACGAGGCGGTGGTCTCTCGCCAAGGCATCGTGCTGGCGTGCTCGGCACTCAAACGCAGCTACCGCCTTCGCATGGGCGGTCGCGAGCCACAGGTGGTGCTGATCCACCTCGATGGATCGGAAGCCTTGATCCGCGAACGCCTCGAGCAGCGCACTGGGCATTTTATGCCCGCGTCGCTGCTCGCCAGTCAGTGTGCGCTGCTCGAGCGTCCAACGGTAGATGAGGCCGCGATCGTCGCCGATATCACCCCACCGCCCGCTGTGATTATAGAGACGATCTTGGCAGCCCTTGCCGCACGCTGATGTCCGCAGGTTCGGGCCACCTGCTCCCCATGAGGTGAACTACTTGTTGAGGAACTGCTGACGCAGCCACTCGTTCTTCCGCTTCTCAAGCTCGACAAGCTTTTTAACCGGACCCCGGCGGGTCGCGGTGCTCTCCGAGTTGTTCATACGCGACTGCGAGGCAGACGCGGTGCTGGCGATGACGAGGCTGGAAAGGATAGCAAAGACGAAAACGATCCGACGCATGAGGGGGGCTCCTGCAGGGGACTGGGATGAGGGCATCGCACGCCACGGGGCACGTCGCCGCGGGAACTGTGTGACCTTGTCTGTCGTCGACACCGTGGGCTGTCTGAAATCAGCAGTCGTCAGCGCGGCTGCGCACGAGACATAAACCACACGTCCGGTGCGCACGGCATTCCGGGCAAGGCTCGTACAACCGGACGCGCGGATGTTGCCTCTTTCCCTCGCCGTGGGATAAGTTTTCCAACGTGTCGCTTTTGTCCCCCGTGGCATAAGTTTTTAGAGCTTTCCAATCCGTTTTGCGACCCGCTGTGGTGCTGCAGCGCCGGGCCGAAAGAAGTCTCCTTCGCGGCGACTTTCGTCGTGGGGCTTGTGAGGAGATCAGACCTTGGCAGGGCGAAATTCCAACGCTCGTCGAGCTTCAGCCGTTCCTGGCTCTCCGGATTTCAGTGGGTTCGTTTTTACCTCTTAAAATCTGTGCCGTAGCTCTCTAACGGCGGCCTGATTGACCGCCGGTGAGCGGGTCTTCGGGCCAGGCATGCTTGGGATAGCGGCGGCGGAGTTCTTTCCGCACCTCGGCGTAAGTGGTTTTCCAGAAACTGGCCAGATCGCTGGTGACCTGCTGCGGACGGTGGTTGGGCCCAAGCAGATGGAGCAGCACCGGCACGCGGCCGCCGGCCACCGTGGGCGTCTCACGGACGCCGAAAAGCTCTTGAATCCGCACCGCCAAGATCGGAGCCTTTCCCGTCTCGTAAGCCAGTTTGTAGCGTTTGCCAGTGGGGAGCTCGAGCTGTTGTGGCGCCAGTCGGTCGATCTCCGCCAGTCGGTCGTAGCCGACGAGCCCTTGGAGCCGCGAGAGCCAATCAGCCGTGGCGATCTCGTCAAGTGAACGGAGGCCGGAGCAAACCTCTGGCAGGAGCGCAGCGAGGTCGGCGGTGGCTAGGGACGGCAGGCCGAGGTCGGGCGCGGCCGTGGCCAGCCAGCAGAGTCGGGCCAGAAAACTCCCGGCCGCGGTGTCGTTGCCAGGCAGCAGGCGGGCGAGCTGCGGGAGGGCCTCCGCGGCGAGGAGTTGCGAAGCGGCCGCCTGATCGCGGATCGCGATAGGGGTCTCGTCGAGAACGAGGTCGTTCCAATATCTTCTCCGGCGGGCCTCGACCTGCCGCCGCGACGGGTGGTAGAGCAGCTCCTCGACTGTCCGAAGGTTGGTGGCGGCCAGCGGGTCGGCCTCGAGCCAGGCCGGTTCGACGGCCGACGCCTGTCGCACCGCGGCCTCGCCGCCCGCGTCGCTGAGATCGATCGCGAGGAAAAATGGCTCTTGCCGCACGCGGGAGCCGCCGTCGAGCCGCACTCCCCTGCCCCCGACCATCGTGCCGCGGTCCTGCGCGCCGGGGCGGAGCCGCACGAGCCGGTCGGGAAACGCCTCAAGAAGTGCCTGCATGAGGGCCGTCTCAGGCTCAGCCGCGCGGGGGGCAAGATCCCTGTCAACGAGCCGATAGAGCTGCTCCGCCGCCCGCAGCACGTTGTGTGCGCCGCCTGGATGCAGTTCAAGGTCGGTCCGGCTGGGTGGGAGGCCGGCATGAAACCCCTGCAGGGCCGCCACACGATCGACAACGTCTGAGCGGATCCGCACCGTGACCCGGTCGCGAGGGCCCGGCCGGCCGTGGCTGCCGGCGCGAAACGGATCCCGCTCGGAAAGGAGCGCGGCGGCGATTGAGGTCTCGCGGAGCACACCATGCCGGCCGCCGGCCAGCAGCAGTCGGGCCAGCCGGGGATGCGCGGGGAGGCGTGCCAATTCCTCGCCCAGCGGCGTGACACGATCGGCGGATGCTGTCTCGCTGAGTTCGATGGCACCGAGCTGGTGGAGTAGCCGTCGGGCATTTTCCAGACTGTCGGCAGGCGGCACATCGAGCCAGGGAAAGTCACGCTGTTCGCCGACCGTCAGCAGATGAAGCAGCGGCCCGGCGAGATCGCCGCGAAGGGCCTCGGGCGTATCGGCGGTTGGTCGGTGATGGTGCGAGGCCTCATCCCAGAGCCGCCAGCAGATGCCGGGGCCGGTGCGTCCTGCTCGCCCGGCCCGCTGCTCAGCCGACGCCTTTGAAATCTGGATCAGTTCCAGGCGAGGCAGGCCCGTCTCGGGCGACACACGGAGCTGGCGAGCGAGCCCAGAGTCGATTACGGCTGTGATGCCCGGGATCGTGAGCGAGGTCTCGGCGACGTTGGTGGCAAGGATGATCTTCCGCCGGCCCGTATCGGTGAGCACGCGGTCTTGCTGCTCTGGCGGCAGGTCGCCAAAGAGCGGTAACAGCGCGTGGCCCTGCCGCTCGGCAAACGCTGCCAGTTCCCGTTCACACCGCATGATCTCGCCGACGCCCGGCAGAAATACGAGCACATGGCCGGACGTGCCACGGACTGCCTCAGGCACGGCGGTGGTGACTTGTTCGATCAGGTCACGTTGTTCGCCGCGGCTAGCAAACCGCATCTCGACTGGAAAGACACGGCCCTGGGCCGACACGACAGGGCAGGGCGAGCCCCCCTGCCCCCCAGCGCCGAGGAGACGGGCCACCGGCTCCGCGGCCAGTGTCGCGCTCATCACCACGATCCGGAGGTCGGGCCTCACGGTCTGCCGCAGGCGGACGAGAAGACCGAGCACGAGGTCCATTTCGATCGTGCGTTCGTGAAACTCGTCGAGCACGACCGCCCCGATCCGATCCAGCGAGATGTCGCCGAGCAGCCGCCTGAGCATGATGCCGGTGGTCTCGACGACGAGCCGCGTGTCGCGACTCACACACGAGTCAAACCTCACCTGATAGCCCACCTCGCCACCGAGCACCACGGCGCGGAGTTTCGCGATCTGATGAGCTACGGCCCGCGCTGCCAGTCGCCGCGGCTGCAGCAAGACGAGCCGCTCACGCGGCGGCAGGTCGTCGAGAATCGCCGCTGGCACAAGCATCGTCTTGCCGGAGCCAGGCGGCGCGGTGACGACAACGGCCCCGGTCCGCGACGCCGCCACGACGTCGCTGAGAACCTCGGCCACGGGCAGATCGGCAGGCAGCAGTGGGCGAGCGGATAGACTCATAAGAAATCAGTGGCAAGGAAAAGGGAAAAGGAAAAGGTGGCAGCCACAAATATAGGGAAGACAGGTAAGCTGCCTGCGGAGATTTCCCAGATTTGGTGCCAGGCACTGTTTTTCCCGTTTTTCGTTTTGAGAAGGACATTCCATGCGTTGGAGAAGTTGCTTTACGGCGACCGTGCTTGTGCACGGAGCCTTCGCGATGGGCCCATGGGCGCACGCCCAAGAGTGGTCGCAGTTTCGCGGTGGGCCGGCGCTCGGCATCACGACCGCGGCCAATCTGCCGACGCAGTGGAGTAACACCGACCATCTGGCATGGCGGACCGCCATTCCCGGAGCGGGCTGGTCACAGCCGATTGTCTCCGGCGGCAGGATTTTCCTGACGACCGCCGTCGACCCCAAGGCCAACCGACCCAGTGGCATGGGGGGCGCGATGTCGTTCTCGACGTGGGGCATGGCGTCAACGCCGAAAAACCCTGTGCAATGGCGGGTGCTCTGCCTCGATCCGGCAGACGGAAAAATTCTCTGGACGAAGACCGTCGTGGAGGCGGTGCCGCAGTTTGGCAAGCATGCGTCCAACACCTACGCGACCGAAACACCCTGCGCGTCAGACGACACTATCTTCGCGTTTTTCGGTGGCACCGGCACGCTCGCCGCCCTCGACCGGGAGGGGAACGAACGCTGGCGGCGAAACTTTGGTCCCCAGCCGATCCAAAACCAGTTCGGCACCGGCTCGTCCCCCGTTTTCCATCGCGATCCCGCGGGCGACCGCTTGCTGCTGCAGCTCTACAACGAAGACTCCGCCCGGCTCTATTGCATCGACCCGCAGACGGGCCGCGATCTCTGGACCGCCGATCGAAACAAGGGCACGTCGTGGAGCACACCCGTAGTGTGGAACAACAGCGGCACCCCCGAGGTGATCACGGCCGGTCAGGGCTCGGTGATCGCCTACGGCATCGCTGACGGTAACGAACGCTGGCGGCTCGGCGGCCTCGACACTTCGTTTGCGTGTTCGGTTGTCGCCGATGCCGACGGCGTCTACTTCGGCACGTCGAGCCCCGGCAGCAAGGCGCCCGTGTATGCGATCAACCGTGGCCACCTCGGCGATCTGACGCCAGCGAAGGTGGGGAGTGCGACGGCGGCCGTGCCCTGGTCGAGGAATAAGAGCGGCGCAGGGATGCCGTCGCCGGTTGTCGTGGGGAATCTCATCTATTTCTTCGGCGACAAGGCAGTCTGCTACGACAAGACGACCGGCGCTGAAAAATATCGCAAGCGGTTACCGAACGGCACAACGGCCGTTGGCTGTCCGCTGGTGATTGGCAACAAGATCTATCTTGTCAACGAACTGGGCCGGACAGTCGTGCTGGAGGCGGGGCCTGAATTGAAGGTGCTCGCCGAGTCGGCGATCGGCACCGATAATGAGGTTTTCTGGGCAACCCCGGCCGTCGCGGGCGATGCTTTACTGATCCGCTCCTCAGACGCCGTCTATTGCATTCGCTAAAAAGGTGCAGGCGGTAGAAAAGCTTGACCCGCGGAGAGGACACTCCCCCTAACTGGGTGTTTGGCAGGGCTCTGCCGGCAAAAACAGGTTTTTGCTCGGGAGTCATGGTGTCTGCGCACGGCGTGTCCGCTTCAAGTAGTCTAGGGGATTCCCGCCCGCCAATCCTTCCAGCCTAGGCCAAATTCTCATGCCGGATTCACACGCCGATCGCAGTCCTGCTCCCGTTCCCCAGCCCGCCCCAGCCCGCCCCGGCCACGTTCCATTC
>JBAXUW010000030.1:0-22338 GCA_037129495.1 Planctomycetota bacterium
ACCTCACGCGCCGGTGGGCTTGCCTTGCAGGCCGTGAGGCTACGGTTGACCTCCTTAACCTCACGCGCCGGTGGGCTTGCCTTGCAGGAGCACGGCCACCCAGGGTGGCCGCGGCTTTACCTCGTGGATCGCTCGCCGTCATGCCATTGTTACTGACGCCTGGCAATCGCGTGCTGCTCGTCGACGACCAGGCAATGATCGGCGTGGCGATCCGCAGCCTGCTTGCCGACCAGGCTGACATCGCCTTCGAATTCTGCCAGCAGTCGGCTGCGGCACTCGCCGCAGCCGAAGCTTTTCGGCCAACGGTTATCCTGCAGGATCTCATCATGCCCGGCATCGACGGGCTCGACATGGTGCGGCAGTTCCGCAGCCTCTCGGCGACAGCCGACGTCCCCGTGATCATGCTCTCCGCGCAGGAAGACCCGGCCGTCAAGGCCCGCCTGTTTGCAGCGGGAGCCAACGACTACCTCATCAAATTGCCGGACCAGGTCGAACTCATCGCCCGCATCCGCGTCCACTCCGAGGGCTATCGGCGACTCCTCGAGCGGAATGCCGCCTTCGCGGCGCTTGAGCAGTCGCTGGTCGAACTGAAGCTCGAGCGGGAAAAGTCGGAGCGACTCCTCCGCAACATCCTGCCGGACGAGATCGCCGATCGGCTCAAAAACGGCCACTCTACGATCGCGGATAGCTTCCAGAATGTCACCGTGCTGTTTGCCGACCTGACAGGGTTTACTGAGTTTTCTCAGCATACCGATGCCCAGCATCTCGTCGACCTTCTCGACGAGATCTTTTCAGCGTTCGATCATCTTGCCCATGCTCACGGGGTCGAGAAGATCAAGACGATCGGCGACGCCTACATGGCGGTGGCGGGGTTGCCGGTGCCCCGCGATGACCACGCCGACGCAGTGGCCGCCATGGCCCTCGGGATGCTGAAATCCTTCCGCGGCGTCATGGCCAATCGTAACCTGGGCCTGGAGTTGCGGGTCGGCATCCACTCCGGGCCGGTCGTGGCGGGCGTTATTGGCCGCCACAAGTTCAGCTATGACCTCTGGGGCGACACCGTCAACCTTGCCAGCCGAATGGAATCCCATGGCGAGCCGTCGCGGATCCATCTGTCGGAGACCACACGAAACCTGCTCGGCGACCGCTTTCGGTTTGAGGATCGGGGCGAGGTGGCGGTGAAGGGGAAGGGACTGCTTCGCACGTTCTTTTTGCTCGGCCGCACATAAACCCTCGCCATCAGTGCCAGCGTTTGAGCCAGCCGCGGCGCCAAAACATCACCACCATGCTGATGGTCGTTGTCAGCATGATCGCGACGGCGACCAGGCCGCCGTAGCGAAACTCTAGCAGCGGCATGTTCCAAGGCGAACTGGTGTCGAAGTTCATGCCGTAGTAGCCGGTGATGAACGTCAGCGGCATGAAGATGGTGGCGATCACCGTCAGCAGTTTCATGACGTCGTTCATGCGGTTATTCAGGCTCGCCAAGTAGATGTCGCGGAGATCCGCGCCGATTTCGCGATAGCTTTCCATCAGGTCGAGGAGTTCCATCGTGTGGTCGTATGAATCCCGGAAGTGGGTCCGCGCGTGGTCGCCTACAAAGGGGGTTTGCTCGCGGCCGAGGGCGTGGAGGACGTCGCGGGTGGGCCAGAGAGCGCGGCGGAGGGTCATCAGGTCGTTCCGGACATCATGAATCCGCGCCAGCGAGTCGCGGCTGGGGTTATTGAGCGCCTCGTCCTCGAGGTCCTCAAGCCGGTCGCCAAACTGCTCGAGCACAGGAAAATAGCCATCCACCACCGCATCGAGCAACAGGGCGCAGAGCAGGTCGGCCCCCCGGTGGCCGATCTGCGTGCGGCCGTGGCGGATCCGCTGGCGGACGCCTTCGAAACCGTCCTGGGTGAGCCGCTGGCGAAACGTGAGGAGGTAACGGTCGCCCAGAAAAATACAGATTGGGTCGGTCACGATGCTCTCCCCGTCAAACCGCGCCATGCGCACCGCTACCAGCAACTGGTGGCCAAACACCTCAAGCTTAGGCCGTTCATCGGGCGTGGAGGCATCCTCGAGCGCCAAGTCACCGATCTCAAAGACGTCGCCAATCATGCGGATCGTTTCGACGTCGTCGAGCCCTTCAACGTCGACCCAGAGCACAGGCCACTTCTCACGGGCGAGCGTGAGTTCATCCGGCCGGATGACAACCGTTTCCTGGCAGGCATCGCCGTCGCAGGCAAGCATTCGCAGGGTCGAGGCGGGCTGTTTTCCGACTGAGACGCCACCGATCGGCTCGGGTGCAGCGGCCCGGCGATAGCGGCGGCGACGGCGGTACTTGCGGCGGGCCATGGAGAGTCGCGAACGAATCCGAGGGCAGGAGAACGGACCGTTCCGCAGTTTTGCGAAAGACCGAGTATCCTACCGGGGGCTTGATCGGGAAAAACGAATGGTACCACCGCCCAACCGCCGTCGCCGCAAGCCGTCAGGTTCACCCGTCGGCGCGGGGATCGTCTGGTCGGCGCGGATCATTGCCATCGGCCTGGCGATGTTTCTACCCGGGGTGGCCGGCGGATGGCTCGACGAACGATTCGGTCTCCGGCTGTTCGGCCCGGCTGGCTTTCTGGTGGGGCTGGGAACAGCAATCTTTTGGCTCGCCCAGATTTCAGACAGACCGCAGGAGGAACCAGATGGTGATCACCAAACACACCAGCGGGGCAGGGGGCGGGCGGGCCACGCTCCTGGGCGTGGCCGCGCTGCTAGCCGTCGCAGCGGGCATCGCCGGGGCAGCATGGGCGACCGCCCCAGGCCGGCCCGGCTGGTGGGAGGCGATCGCCTTTGCCGTGGCCGTTGCCCTGCCGGGATCGCTTTTGGCCTGGATTATTGCACGGCTGCCGACCGCTGCTCCAGCAATCGCCGTGGCCTGGCCATTGGCCGGGGTGAGCGTCCGGATCATCCCCCCCTTAGTGGCAATCGCCTGGCTCTCGGCGGCCCAGACCTGGCTGCGTGATGCCGGAGCCGCCCCCCTCCTGGTAATTTTTTATCTGGGGCTACTTGCCACTGATATCCTGCTGCACATCATTCTGAGATGCCCTCTGCCGGGAGAGACGCACGTGCCGCATTGACCAGACGGCCTCCCGCACGGCACACTCTCCGCTCTCGCAATGTTCGCCCCGAGGAATTTGCAGCCCATGTCCGCCAATCCGATCTACCACCTGAAGGATAGCTACTTTTTTGAAGTGCCCAAGGGAATCTGGCGGCAGGGCTGGAAGACGCTCGACGAGGTGCCCCTCTTCCTGCGGAACGGCAGCCCTGAGATCCACGATGTCGCCGCCTTTAATCATGCGCTCGACGGCAAAATCCTGATCCCGCAACCCTTCGCCGAACTCGAGAGCCTCTATGCGGTGAAGTCGGGGTTTGGCCTCTCGAAATACATGCTGCTTGAGCTCTTGATAGCCGGACTGATGCTCCTGATTTTTACGTGGGTGGCGTCACGACTGCGATCAGGTGCGGCCCCGAAGGGACCGCTGCTCAATCTCTTTGAATCGATGCTGCTCTTTATTCGCGATAATATCGCCAGGCCGGCAATCGATGAGCATGGCCACGAGCACGACAACGACAGCAATGGCGATGACCACCATACCAGCCATGCCGGTGGCCCGGCCCGAGCCCATGCCGCCGTGCACACGGGCGATCGATTTGTCCCGCTGCTCTGGACGCTCTTCTTCTTTGTGCTCGGCTGCAACTTGATGGGCATGGTGCCGTGGGCCGGTTCGCCGACGGCATCTTTCTCCGTGACGCTCGCCCTGGCCGGCGTGACGTTTGCCACCGTTGTCGTGGCCGGCATGCTGAAATTCGGCTTTTTTGGTTTTTTCGGCAATCAAGTGCCCTCGATGGACCTGCCGCTGCCGATTGCCATTGTGCTCAAGCCGATGATCTTCGCCATCGAAATCCTGGGCCTGGGCATCAAGCACATGATCCTGGCCGTCCGTCTGCTCGCCAATATGGTGGCCGGGCATCTCGTGCTCCTGGGCATTATGGGAATGATCTCGGCAGCGGCCTCTTACTCAATGGGCATGTGGGCGACTGTCACCGGTATCAGCGTGGTCTCGAGCGCCCTGTTCAGCCTCTTGGAACTTTTTGTCGCGTTTCTTCAAGCCTATATTTTCACCTTTCTTTCTGCTCTGTTCATCGGCGCCTCGGTGCATCAGCACTAAACGCCTCCCTGACTGTGACGGCCCGCCGTCAGGCATCAGACGCATTTCAATCATTCATTCCCCAAAAAAAACGCTTTCCAATAACTGCCCTTCAAAATCGCAAAAAATTGCGTAGAACATCGGTTTAAGGTTGTTCTCAGACTTACGCCTCCAAATTCTCGACCTACGTTTTCAACTGTTTTTTTCTTTCCTGGTTCCAGGGTCCTGCCCCGGAATCCTCGTTTTGCAAGGAGCTTGATCCCGTGATGCTTCGCTCATTTTATTCCGCTCGTACGCTCAGTGCCTTGGCCGCCCTGGCCTTGACCTCCGTGTTTGCTAACGTCGCCAGTGCGGCAGACGCCGCCACCGGCGGTTACTCACTCATCGATTTTTCTGCCCCGTTCGGTGTAGGTCTCGTCGTAATTGGTGCTGCCATGGGCATCAGCCGGCTCGCCGCTTCGGCCTACGAGAGCATGGCCCGTCAGCCCGAGGTTTCGGGCAGCATCCAGACGGCGATGATCATCGCCGCCGCTCTGATCGAAGGCTTCACGTTCTACGCGTTGTTCATCTGCTCGACGAAGTAGGTTCGTGAAACAGTCCCGTCGTTGACTGGTTGCAAGGCCGGTCGCTGGCCGGGCTGCAACAGTAGAATCCGGCATCGACGAGCGGGAATGAGTGTTCCTACTCCTTCCCGCTCGATCCGGCTTCTGGCGCCGCTCAGCCGGGGCGTCTGTGGGAACTTGATTGATTTTGAATCCGTACTGCACTCAAGTCCTTGGTGCACTCATGCTCTGGAGTCGCTCAGTGAAACCATCGATCCTCTCCCATATCGTCACGGCCGCTTTGATTGCCTGTCTCTGCGGATCCCTTTCAATGGCCGCGGTGTGGGCCGCTGATTCCCCTGCCGCGGAGACTCATGGGCAGGGCGAGCATGGCCAGCATGTCGAAATCGGTCACCAACCGCCGGCTGGTGTTACCACTGCAGAATTCGAAAGCCCTGCCTGGTTCCAGCAGGATCTGGCACTCTGGTCGTTTGCGGTCTTTATGCTGCTGCTCGGCCTGCTGAGCGCCTTCGCTTGGAAGCCGATCATGCAGGGTCTGGAGAAGCGCGAGCAGGGGATCGCCGACATGATCGCCGCGACTCAGAAGGCAAGCGACGATGCCAAGCGGATGCTATCTTCTTATGAGCGACGGCTGGCCGAGGCCTCCGACGAGGTTCGTGGCATGCTGGAAGAGGCCCGCCGCGACGCCGATGTCACCCGACAGACGATTGTTGCTGAGGCCCGCAAGGCTGCCGATGAGGAGAATGCCCGGGCCCGCCGCGAGATCGGCCTTGCCAAAGACGATGCACTGGCTGCGATCGCCGATCGGGCAGGAGATCTCGCCGTTTTAGTAGCCGGCAAGTTCCTCCGTGAGAAACTCAGTAGCGAGGATCAGACCCGGCTGGTTCGCGATTCGATCGCGGGCCTGGTAGCGAAGTCCAGCGTGAATTGAAAACAGATGATGAACTCTACCGCCCACAATGATTCCTTCCAGCCGCAGCAACCTGCCGGCGAAGTTGAGAACATCCGCACCGACATCGGTGTGGAGCGTCTGGCAAAGGTCTACGCCCAGGCAATTATTGAAGCAGCCGACCGGAAGCAGTGCCGCCGGGAAGTGCTCGACGAACTCAGTTCGATTGTGCATGAAGTGCTGCCCAAGGTGCCGAAGGCTCGGCTGATCTTCGACTCACCCAAGATCACACCCGATGAGAAGTCGGCCATTTTAAATCGTATTTGCGCCGGCCGCGCGTTGCCGACCACCCTCCATGCGCTTCACGTCTTGGCCCGCCATGGTCGGCTGGGCATTCTCTTGCAGGTGGTCGCGGCCGCGAATCGGCACGCTGACGATCTGGAGGGCCGCCGGCAGGCAACTTTCACGACTGCTGTCCCACTCGACTCAACTGAGCAGGGGCAAGTCATCGCCGCGGTTGAACAGGCCGTGGGCGCGAGCGTTTCGCCAACTTTCGTTGTCAATCCAGAACTTATCGGCGGCCTCATCGTGCGGGTCGCCGACACCGTCTATGACCATTCCGTGGCCACGGGCCTCCAGCGGCTCAAGGCTCGACTGAAGCAGAGGAGCATTCATGAAATTCAATACGGACGAGATCGCCTCGGTACTGCGTGAGGAGATCGATCGCTTTGAGTCTGGCATCGACGTACGCGAAGTGGGTCGTGTGCTCGAGGTCGGCGACGGTATCGCGCGGGTCTGGGGTCTCTCCGGCGTGATGGCCGGTGAAATGGTCGAATTCCCTGGAGGCGTGACGGGGCTGGCGTTTAACCTCGAGGAAAACTCCGTCGGTGTGATCATCCTCGGTGACTACCTCAAAGTGACCGAGGGGGACGAGGTCCGCAGCACCGGCAAACTGCTCAGTGTGCCCGTGGGTGAGGCCGTAATCGGTCGCGTGCTCGATCCGCTCGGGAATCCGCTTGACGGCAAGGGACCAGTGGTGACCAGCGAGCGGCGGCCTGTCGAGACGCTGGCGCCCGGCGTTGCCGATCGGCAACCCGTGCGAGAGCCGCTGCAGACGGGCATCAAAGCGATCGACGCCATGACGCCAATCGGCCGCGGTCAGCGGGAGCTGATCATCGGCGACCGCAAGACGGGCAAAACCGCGATCGGCATCGACGCGATCATCAACCAGAAAAACAGTGGCGTGAAGTGCTTCTATGTCGCCGTCGGCCAAAAGGATTCTTCGGTGGCCGTCGCCATCGACATTCTGCGGAAGTATGGCGCGATGGACTACACAACGGTGATCGTGTCGGGAGCAAGCACAGCTGCCCCGCTGCAATATATCGCCCCCTATTCCGGCACGGCGATGGCTGAGTATTTCATGTACAAAGGTGAGCATGCCTTGATCGTTTATGACGATCTCTCAAAGCAAGCCACGGCCTACCGCCAATTGTCACTGCTCATGCGTCGTCCACCCGGACGTGAAGCCTTTCCGGGAGACGTCTTCTACGCCCACAGCCGCCTGCTGGAGAGGTCGGCCAAACTCTCCAAGGAAAAGGGGGGCGGCTCGCTCACCTCGCTACCGATTATCGAGACGCTCGAAGGGGAGGTTTCGGCCTACATTCCGACCAACGTGATCTCGATCACTGACGGCCAGATTTATCTTCAGCCCGACCTCTTCTTCGCTGGTCAGCGCCCAGCCATGAATGTCGGTATTTCGGTCTCGCGTGTGGGCGGTGCGGCCCAGACCAAGGCGATGAAAAAGGTGTCTGGTGGCCTTCGGCTCGACCTCGCAAGCTTCCGCGAACTCGAGGCGTTTGCCCAACTCGGCACCGACCTCGATGCGGCGACCCAATCGCGGCTTGACCGCGGCTATCGGATGGTGGAACTGCTCAAACAGGGCCAATATCAGCCGATGGACATGGTCGATCAGGTGCTCTCGATCTATACCGGTACCCGTGGGCACCTCGATAGCGTAAAGCGTGAGGAAGTCGCCGACTGGGAAAAGGGGTTTTTGACGTTCATTCGCGATCAGATCCCCGAACTCCGTGCGAAGCTTGAGCAGACAAAGGAACTCGACTCCGAGTCGGAGCGGCAGCTGGAGGCGGCGATCGCCGAGTTTAAGCGGCAGTGGGCGGTGAAAGGCAGCACGCGGGGATTAGCCGGAGCAGCGCGGTAGGGGGCTCGACGGGAACAGCACGTACGATTCAGCTTGGAAGGTCTGACTCATGGCAAAGGCGAGAGCACTCGATCGACGTCGGCGTTCTGTAAGGAACATCCGGAAGATCACGCGCACCATGGAGCTGATCGCCACAGCGCGGTTTAAGAAGGCGATGGACCGCTCCATTGCCGCCCGTGACTACACGAAGAAACTTGTTGACATCCTCGAAAATATCGCGGGCGTCGGGGCGGATACCGTGCACCCGCTGCTCGATGTTCGGCCCACGCAGCGGGCTGCGGTGCTCGTGCTGTCTGGCAATCGAGGCCTCTGCGGCGGCTACAATTCCAACGTCGTTCGACAGTCGGTCGCCATCCTCGGCCAGTGGAAGAGCGAGCATGTCGACACGGAGGTGACCGTCTCCGGGAGGCGGGGCATCTCATCGCTCAAGTTCCGCGGCATCGACATGGATCACCGCTACACGACATTTGAAGACAAGCCGGCGTTTAACGAGATCATGCCGATTGGGAAGGCCTATCTTGAGGCCTATGCCGCCAAGAAAATCGACCGACTCGACGTTGTTTACACCCGGTTTCATAGCATTGCCCGACAGGAGGCGGTCGTTGAGACACTGCTCCCGCTATCGCCGCCGGAGTCTGCCGGCAGCGGAACCAAGGCCGCGGCCAGCAGACTCGCCTCGAAAGAATACGACTTCTACCCGTCGGCCGAAAGCATCCTCGAAGAGATCCTGCCGGCGAGCTTTCTGTCGCGGCTCTTCAAGTGCTTCCTCGATGCGGCGGTGAGCGAGCAGGTCGCCCGCATGGTGGCCATGAAGGCCGCCAGTGAGAATGCCGCTGGCCTCATCAAGAATCTCTCGCGACGCTATAACCGCGCTCGTCAGTCGCAGATCACCGGGGAAATCATGGAGATTCTCGGTGGCGTTGAGGCGCTCAAAAAGTAGGTAGAGTAAGAGTCAGCGGAGTAGGCCGAGCCAGACTTCCAAACAAAAATAGTTTCCAGAAAAATATTAGTTTCCCGAAAAACAGGAACCATCATGGCGACGGCGACCAAGTCAGCAGACAGAACCATCGGACACGTGACCCAGGTGATCGGCTCCACCTTCGATGTTGAGTTTGCCGAAGACAGCATCCCTGCGATTTATAACGCCCTCCGCATCGACAGTGAGAAGAAGGGCGTGTCGCTGCACCTTGTCGGCGAAGTGCAGCAGCATCTCGGCGGCGGCAAGGTGCGGTGCGTGGCGCTGGGCAGCACCGATGGTCTCATCCGTGGCGCAGACGTCATCGATACCGGCGGCCCCTTAAGCGTGCCGGTGGGTCCGGCCACACTGGGCCGTGTCTTCAATCTCCTGGGCGAACCGATCGACAACCGCGGTGAGGTGAAGACCGCCGAGCGGTGGCCAATCCACCGTGACCCGCCGCCGATCACCGACCTGTCGACGAAGACCGAACTCTTTGAAACTGGCATCAAGGTGATCGACCTTCTGACGCCGTTTGTCCGCGGCGGCAAGGCCGGCCTCTTCGGCGGTGCCGGCCTAGGCAAGACAGTTATCCTCACCGAACTCATCGCCCGCATTGCCAGCGCGCACGGTGGCTATTCGGTCTTTGCCGGCGTCGGCGAACGAACCCGCGAGGGCACCGACCTCTGGCTGGAAATGCAGGAGGCCAAGATCGGCGACACGGGCCGCAGCGTCATCGAACAGACCTGTATGGTGTTTGGCCAGATGAACGAACCGCCCGGAGCCCGTCTTCGCGTGGCCCTGTCGGCCCTGACGATGGCTGAATATTTCCGCGACACGACCGGCACCGACACGCTCCTCTTCGTGGACAATATTTTTCGCTTCTCGCAGGCGGGCAGCGAGGTCAGCGCGTTGCTCGGCCGAATGCCGAGTGCCGTGGGCTACCAGCCGACGCTGGCCACAGAAATGGGTGCGCTTCAAGAGCGGATCGCTTCAACTTCGAAGGGGGCCATCACGTCTGTGCAGGCCGTCTATGTGCCCGCTGACGACCCGACCGACCCGGCACCAGCGACGGCGTTTGGTAATCTCGACGCCTTCCTCTATTTGGAACGATCAATCTCGGAGAAGGGCATCTACCCGGCTGTGGATCCGCTCGCGTCGTCAAGCCGCATTCTCGATCCGCAATACGTGGGCGAGCGGCATTATAAGATTGCCCGCCGCGTGCAGCGAACCATGCAGCGCTATCGCGAGCTTCAGGATATCATCGCGATTCTCGGCGTCGATGAGCTTTCCGAAGAGGATAAACTCGTCGTGCATCGGGCTCGCCGCATGGAGCGGTTTCTCTCGCAACCGTTTCTTGTGGCCGAGGTTTTCACCGGCAAGCCGGGTGAAATCACGAGCCTTGCCGATACGATTCGGTCATTTGAGGAGATCGCTGATGGCAAGTGGGATCACCTCCCCGAGCAGGCCTTCATGTATGTTGGTTCGATCGAGCAGGCCGAGGAGCAGGCCAAGAAAATGGCTGCCAAAAGCTAAGAATTGGGGCTGAGAACGGCAACCGGGACGCTAGACCAGGAAGCTAGGCTGAGAATTGGAGCTTGCATTCGGTTCCGTCTCGGCTTGAAATAAGAAGCTGGGGGCAGCCCGCCGCCTGCGAGAAAAGAACCTGTGGAAAGTACCTTCAATGGCTGACTCAACACGATCAAGCGATCTTCGCTGTGTCATCGTGACCCCGGAGATGACCAGCCTCGACACGCGGGCGAGGTTTGTTACGCTTCCCCTCTTTGACGGCCAGCGCGGCGTGGCTCGCGGACATGCGCCGTTCATCGGCCGTCTCGGTGCAGGCGAGGTGCGGATCAGTGGCGAACAAGGGGCCGCAGCCGACGCCGTGCGAAGGATCTTCGTCGAGGGAGGTTTCGTTGAGGTCGGCCCTGACTCCGTCACGGTCATCACGCAGCGGGCCATTCCAGCCGAGAAGATTAACCTCGCTCACGCGCGTGCCGAGTTGGAACAGATCAAGAATACGACTGCCATCGGCGCGGATGCGATCGCCACAAAAATGGTAGCTGAGGCCACGGCCCGCGCGGTCGTTCGGATCGCCGAACACGTCCGGTAGATCGACGTCCGGTCAGATTTGGTAATCCGACTCAAGCGGTTGCGCTTCGCCACGCATGCGGAGCTTGGGGCGTTCGAGCACAACCGTCGTGTGGGGATCGACCGACCGCGTTAGCCAGACGTTGCTGCCGATCACCGATCCATGGCCGATTCGTGTTCCGCCGCCGAGGACCGTTGCATTGGCATAGATCACCACGCGGTCCTCGATCGTTGGATGACGCTTCGTGCCCCGCACGAGGTGGCCGTCGGTATCGGTCTGGAACGAAAGGGCTCCCAGCGTCACGCCCTGATAGAGCTTCACATGGCTGCCAATCTCGCACGTCTCGCCGATCACGACGCCAGTGCCGTGATCGATGAAAAAATGTTCGCCAATCGTTGCGCCGGGATGGATATCGATGCCGGTCCGAGCGTGGGCCCACTCGGCCATCATCCGGGGGATCAGCGGCACCTCGAGGCGGTGAAGGATATGAGCCAAGCGATGAATCGTGACAGCCTCGAGGCCCGGATAGCAAAAGATCACCTCGTCAAGCGTCCGCACGGCGGGATCGCCCTCGTAGGCCGCCTGGACGTCCGTGGCGAGGACGCGTCGAAGGTTGGGAATACGGGCCAAAAACTCGACTGCCTTTGCCTGACCGAGGGCCTCGAAATCTCCCTCTTCAGTGCAGTGCTGCACCGCGTCTGACACCGTCGGCAGATCGACTCCCTGCTCGGCAGCCACCCGCTGGGCGGAAAGACTGTGGCGAAGGGCACGGCCAATCTGCATGGTGAGCTTGTCGTGCAGCCCGTCCACAAGGTCACCCACGTGGTAGGTGACGTTGCCCATGTGAAGGTTTTCGCGGCGCCGATAGCCGGGATAGAGAATCTCCTTGAGATCCTCGCAGGCCGACACAATCGATTCGTAATTCGGCAGCGGACAGTGGCCCAAGTAGTGGATCGTCGGGACGTCGTGATACGTCTCCACGATCCGCCGCGTGAGTTCCGGGAGCTGCTCCTTGATGCGGATGTCGGTAGACATGAAAGTCGATGGTAAGGAAGGCCTGCGGCCCCGGCAAACAGACATTTCAACGTTCGACGCGAATGCCTGGCGAAATTGAGGGGTTCTTCAGGCTTTCCCAGCAAAAAGCCCGGCCCCCAGCCGGGCAGGAAAGCCCGGCGGTCTGGGAAGCTCTAGCCGTCAGCCGATCACGCTTGGGCCGGCCGATTCGCCGGCTGCCTCCGCAGCGGCGGCCAGCGTCACGGTGCCCTCGTAGAATGCTCGGCCCACGATGCAGCCGGCCGCACCCACGGCTGCTACCTGCCGAATATCGTCGGCGTTTGATACCCCACCGGAGGCAATCACGGGAAGCCGGACTGCCCGCACCATCTCCGCCAGAGCGGGAAGGTTGGGGCCGGTCATCATGCCGTCCTTGGCGATGTCGGTGTAGACGATGCCCGCCAACGGCAGTTGCTCGTGCCGCTGGGCGACGTCGATCGCTCCGAGCGAACTGGTCTCCAGCCAGCCACGCACGGCGACCTTGCCATCCCGCGCGTCGAGCCCCAGCACGATCCGCCCCGGAAAGGCCAGGGCGAGTTCCTCGAGCAAAGCGGGGTTTTCAATCGCCACGCTCCCCACAACGAGCCGCTGCACTCCCGCAGCCACATACGCGCGGGCCGTGTCGACCGTCCGGATCCCGCCACCGAGCTGGCAGGGCACTCCCGCTGCCGCCACCATGCGGGCCACGAGTTCGGCCTGCAAGGGGACCCCTGCCTTGGCACCGTCGAGATCGACAATGTGGAGCCGCCGGGCACCGCCAGTCGTAAACCGCCGCGCCATCTCCGTGGGATCATCTCCAAACACGGTCTCGCGGGCATAGTCGCCCTGCAGCAGTCGCACGCACTTACCGCCGCGAAGGTCGATGGCGGGCCAGAGTTCCATGGGCTTTTTTCCTGTGGTTATGTGGTTATGAGAAAAAGGCGGAGGAGCTCCATGCCCGCTGCCTGGCTTTTTTCCGGATGGAACTGCGTTGCGAACAGTCTCCCACGAGCCACCGCCGCGCAAAACGGACCGCCATAGTCGCTCGTAGCGGCAATCACCGATTCATCACGTGGACGGGCCACGTAACAGTGCACAAAATAGAAATAGTCGCCGTCGCGGGCCGTCGGCTGCGATGCGGTCCGCGGCTGCCAATGCACCTGATTCCAGCCCATGTGCGGGATCTTCATGCCGGTGGGCAGTTCGAAGCGGGTCACCTCGCCGGACAGCACACCGAGCCCCTCGTGATGGCCGCCCTCGGAGCCGCTGTCAAAGAGCAACTGCAGGCCCATGCAGATGCCGAGAAACGGCCGATCAGCACGCAGGTGGCGGAGGATAGGATCGACTAGGCCACGACTATGCAGGGCGAGAATCGCATCCCCAAACGCCCCCACGCCAGGGAGCACAAGCCGGTCTGATTCGGCAACCACGTTGGGATCGTCGGTGATCCGGGCTTCGACGCCCACTCGTTCGCAAGCTTTTTGGACACTGCGGAGATTCCCGCTGCCGTAGTCGATGATCGTGACCATAGAGCGAGTGTACGGTGCAGCGTGGAGACCCGAAAGTACCGGCCTGTCACCGCAGCTCTGCGGCCTCATCCTGACCGCCACCCATTCGTTCGGGATAGATCACCAGCTCCACGCGGCGGTTGCGGCTGCGGCCCGCGGCGGTGGCATTGGAAACAACCGGGTGATTCGCGCCGTGCGCTACGAGAAAGAGCTGTCCCTGCCGCAGGGGCGTGCGGGTCGTGAAGAAATCCAGCGCCGTTGCCGCCCGGGCCGCAGTGAGCTGGTGCGGTGATCCCCAGGCAGCCTGCTCAAGTGGCTCTGTGTCGACATGGCCCTCGATGCCCACAAAGTGCTTGGGAAACACCCGGTCGATCTCGCCCGCCACCTCAGTCAGCAAGGCGGAGCCACCCGGACGCAGAGCGGCGCTGCCGCCTTCGAAGAGCCGGTCCGCAGGCAGTTCGAGCCGCACGACATTGCCATCGAACCGAGTTTCGACACCTGGCACCGCGAGTTGTCCCATCGCCGCATGCATACCCGCTGGTGTGTTCGCTGCCGGTGAGGGCGCCATGCCGGCGGTGAATGGGGGCGGGCCACCGGGGCCCTGCGGCGGGCCGGGCGGCTGTGTGATGCCCGGCTGACTCGGCTGACCGGGCTGACCGGGCATGCCGAAGGGCATGGCCGCTAGGCCCGCAGTTGGAAACCGTGACGCCGCCAACTGGTTGGAGGTGCTTGCGAGTTGCTCCCGCAGAACGGTGATCTCGTCCTTTAAGAGCTGGTTCTCATCGCGGCTCCGAGAGAGCGTTGCTGTGAGCTGCTGGCCATCGACATCGGCGTATGAGGGCAACGGCATTGCGCTGGAGGCCGAAAGCTGTGGCAGCGTGGCCGCCGGGGCCGCGACGCCGGGCGGCGGCATGAGGTTCACCGGCAGCGCCGCCACGGGCTTTTGAAAGAGATGATTCGAGCAGCCAATCGCCGGTGCCAGCGCGAGCCACACCACGCCGAAGCGGGTGGCAGACAGGCTGCTCAGAGAACACGGGATCGGCATACCTCGGCTCCATGTGGCGGCGAGAGTCGGCTGGGATCGTAGGGAAGCTCCGCAGACCGGGCAAGACCGGACGGCCTCACGAAAAACATCGCTATTCATCCAGGAATCCGGAGTTTCAGGAATCCGGAGAGCCGGGATCGGCTGAAGCTCGACGAGCGTTGGAATTTCGCCCAGTTGAGAATTGCATTGCCACAAAACCTCCCGGCGGTGCAGTACCAATCAAAGCAATAACACGTATTGGACAAGTTAAAAACTTATCCCACAAAAAGCACCCTCACCCCGGCCCTCTTCCAGAGGGAGAGGGTGAGAAGACGGGTTGCGATCTAGCGACGTAGCCGCTGCCAGACGAAGAGCGTGGCGGCCGTCAGCACGACGACAATTCCGATCACCACGGCCAATTCGAGCGGCTGCGAGAATGGGCCGCTCACCCGCTCCCAGAGCGGGTGCCAGCTCACGATCACAACGGCACTGGCAAGGCAGAGGCTGGGTCCATAGGGAAGCTCATTCTCGCGGTGCCACATCACCTGAAGTAGACCGTGCGCGAGTCCAATAAAGGCGGCCATAAAAAATGCCAGAATGCTCGCCTGCCAGCCGATCCACGCGCCCACCATCGCCATCAGCGTGACGTCGCCGAGGCCCATCGCCTCACGGCCCAGCGCCCGCGATGCTCCCTCGCGGATACTCCAGACGAGCCCGGCCGAGACACCCAGCCCAATGAGTGACGACTGGAGCGCCCAGAAACGGTCCCCGCCGACAAGCCATGCCGCTGCGATCGCCACGAGTCCGGCCGGCAGAATGAGGTTGCGTGGCTCGATCCGCCGCCAGCCCGTTGTCCGCGGTGTTCCGGAAGGAGACAGGTCCACCGGCACTAGGAACGGAGCAGTGCAGATAGCCCACCAGGCCAGCCAGATGACCGCCGGCACCAAAAGACCCGCCCCGTGAGGAGCGGCTCCCATCCAGGGCGTCGGAGACTGCGTTCGCAGCCCACCGAACCAGCCGAGCACGTCTGCCTCCATAATCGGCGGCGCAAAAGACCGAGGCACTTCGCAGCCCACAGGGAGGAGCACGTCCGGCAGGAGCCACACCACCACAAGACCAAGCAGCACGCCCGGCAGCGTCACGCAGTCGGGGATAACCCGATACCGAATATCGATCCAGGCAGCCGCGGCGAGCAACAGGCCGAGCACCGCGTGCGCGGCCCACCGCGACACCAGTGCGCCGTCAAGCGGCGGCAAAAGAAAAGTCTCGAGCCCCAGACTCGTGGCCGGCCCGAGACCACGGGTCGGCACCTCCCACCACCAGAGGCCCACCGCCGCAGCCGCTACCCCCACTTCAATCCAGCGGCGACGGCCGGCTTCGGGCGAGAGACTTCTCGCCGCTGGTTGCTCTTCGGCGAAGACCCCAGAATCGAGTAGCCCGCCGACCCATCTGGTGAGGAGCCGACCCGCCATGGCTCCCGCAGCCGCGACCACGATAGCCCACACGCCGCTGTCGGCGGCCGGCAGGATCGCGAGCAGGTTTTTCAGTGAAATCATAACGCTTCCCCACGGCTCACATCACCCGTTGGCTCCCTCTTGAGCTGCTCCGCCCACTCGCGGCCCAGCCATGACGCCACCCGAGCGGCCACCTCCTGCGGCGCCGCGATTGAAGTGTCGATGAGTACATCAGCGCAGGCCCGATAGAGCGGATCACGGTGTGCAAGCGCCACGGCCACCTCAGCCAGCGGATCGCCGGTCGGCTGACCACCGCCCGCAGGCGGCATGCAGAGTGCGGGCCGACGGCTCGCGGTGGCGGGATCGGCGGCCAGCCGGCGTCGAATCACGTCGGCCGGAGCCGTGAGCCAAACGACTGGGCGGCCCTGCCGCTGGAGCGATTGGCGATTCTCCTCCCGCAGCACAGCACCGCCGCCGGTGGAGAGCACGCCTGCAAAACTTCCGAGGAGCTCACGCAAGACGACCGTCTCCTCGTCACGAAACGCCGGCTCACCTCGCGTCTCGACGAGCGACGCGATGGTGCAGCCGATCCTGCTCTCCAGGATAGCGTCCGCGTCGCACCAGACGCAGCCGAGCATGTCGCCAAGCAGGGCAGCCACGGTCGACTTGCCCGTTCCCCGGTAGCCAATGAGCGTGATGCGTGGCATAGCTGGAAATTCTCGCAGAGGCGCGACAGAAAACACTTGCAAACGCTTAGCAAATCGACCACTACTCCGGCGGACGGGCGGATGACGTCGCCCGTTTGAGAGCGTCGCGCATCACTTGTTCAGAAGCCTCGGTCTGGTTCCAGATCCGAAACTGGATCGCCGCCTGCCGGACAAACATCTCCACACCGGTCACGATACTGCAGCCCATCGCACGGGCCTCCTTCACGAACAGCGTGTTCTCCGGATTGTAAACAGTGTCGAAGACGACCATGTAGGAACGCAAGTGATCCTTGGAATAGGGGGTCTCGTCTACGTTGGGATGCATCCCGACGGGCGTGGCGTTTACAATGCAGTCATGCTGGCCGCGGTAGCGGGCGGCCCAGTCGACGGCCTTACAGCCGACCTCCGCGGCAATCCGCCGTGCCCGCTCCAGCGTGCGGGAACTCACGGTCACCTCCACGCCCTCCTGCTTCAGGCCGAAGGCGACTGCCCGAGCCGCCCCACCAGCGCCGAGTACGAGGGCCGTCTTCACGCCCATGCCCTGGGTCGCGATTGGGCTCGGGTTCGGTACTCCGCCCGCGCCGCCAGCCTCTTCCTCACGGTCGGCCAAGACCGCCTTCAGGCTCTCAAGCGCTGCGGCGGCATCGGTGTTGAAGGCAGTAACGCCGGTGGGTTCGAATGCCAGCGTGTTTGCCGCGCCGATCGATCGGACAAGATCCTCCTGATGGGTGGCGTGTTTGAGCACGGCCTCCTTGTGCGGAATCGTCACGCTGAGTCCAGACAGCGGCCAGTCTGCGGCCGCCTCGAGAAATTCATCGAGGTGCTCCGCAGGCACACGGAAGGGAAGATAAACTCCGTCGATGCCCGCGGCAGCAATCGCGGCGTTGTGGACAACGGGGCTGAGGCTGTGGGCAACCGGATCCGCAACAACGCCGTAAATGCGGGTCGCCGCCGAGATCGAGTCGTAGCGGTAGAGATCGCGCATCTGCCGCCAGCCGATCTGGCCCGGTGCCATCACCCGGTCTTCGTGAAAGGTCGCGAACGTGAAGGGTGCCCCACACCGACCGGCGAGCACCCGCGTCGGCATGCCGATGTCGCCCATGCAGATGCCAACAGTCGGAATGCGGGCAGACCGCACCAGCTCCAGCATCCGCAGGTTGTCCGCGGGCTGATTGGCCATCGTTGCAATCTTTACGATATCAGCGTCCATGGCCGCCAGCCGCTTGTGGAGCGACGCAAGATCGGCTGGGGTCTTTTTGAAATCGTGGTAGCTGACGATCCGCTTCGTCGGGCCGTATCGCGGCACCTCAGCGGCGATGTCGTCCTCGAGGTCGACATAGTCGGCTCCCTCCACAATTGCCGTCCGCAGCACGAGCTGGCGTGCCGCCTCCGAGTGCGCCCAGCGGCCACCGTCGACAGCTCGGCGGCACGTCGCAATCAGGGGGCAGGGCCGCTCCCTGAGCAGACGGCGAACCTGAACGGCTCCCTCGAGGTAATCCAGCCGCAGTTCGACCAGCCGGATACCGTGGCTGGCCAAATGCGCATGCTCGGCCATCACATGCCGATGCCGGCCCCGTCCGATACTGACACAGATCATGCTGAGATACTCGCTGGATTGGGCGCTACGTGCGACGAAACTGCCGGTCGAGCTCCTGCCGTGACAACACGAGGGAAGTCGGTCGTCCGTGGGGGCAGTGGTGCGATTCACGAACCAGACGCCGATCGCGAACAAGCGCATCGACCTCCTCTCGCGAGAGCGGATCGCCCGCCTTGATCGCAGCCCGACAGGCGAGTCCATGCAACACCTCGTCGACGAGCATCCCTGAGTCGCCACCAGCCGACACCGCCGCTAATCGATCTAAGACCGCGTGGACGATCTCGGCGGCTGGCGTGTTACCTGCCAGCACGGGCTTACTCGTTACGATCACCGTCGAGCCGCCGAATGGCTCAACCCGCATACCCGCCCGGTCGAGCGCCTCGGCATGCTCCGTGACCAGTTCCAGTTCGGCAGCCGCCAGTTCAACCTTCTCCGGGATCAAGAGCGGTTGGACCTCTAGATTCCCGGCCGCGACCGAAGCCTTTAGCCGTTCGTACAACACTCGCTCATGCAGCGCGTGCTGATCGATCACCTCGATCCCGTCCCCAGTCTCGACCACGATGTAGCGATCGTGCATCTGGACGGCCCGCTCACGGCTGACGGCCGCGGCGTCACGGCCGCCGTGATCACTGGCCGAAACGGGCTCGGTGTAGCCCTCGGCCGGCTCTGCAAACTGCTCCTCGACTTGTTCCTCAGCTTGTTGCCAGAGGGGAAGGGGAGGGGATCGGGTAGGGATGGCGGCCGGTCGCTGCGGCTGACCAAACCAGGCCGGCACACCAGCCGGCGCCGGCCACTCCGTTTTCGGGGACTCGAGCTTTGTACCCATGTCATGCTGGAGAAACGCCGTTCGCAGCGCGGAAAGAACGAGTCGATAGAGCCTGGCAGGCTCGCGGAACCGCACCTCCATCTTGGCCGGATGCACGTTGACATCGACCATGCCGGCGGGCATCTCGAACGATAGAAAAACGATCGGCTGTCGGCCAGTGAGAAGCAGGCCGCGGTATCCCTCCTGCACGGCATGCAGGATCGAGCGGTCGCGAAACGGCCGGCCGGCCACGAAGAGATACTGCAGCCGGGTCCCCGCCATGTCGTCCTCCGGTCGGCCGACAAAACCCCGGAGGAAGATCTCGCCGTCGTTGGCAGTCACCTCAATCAGTCGCCCCCCAGGCCCCGGCCCGAAAAGGCCGCCGATTCGATCGCGCCACGCCGTTACGGCAGGCAGATCGTGCAGGCGACGACCATTATGGGATAACGACATCGCCACTTCGGGATGGGCCAAGGCCGTCCGGACAAACGCCTCCGAGGAGTGCGACCACTCCGTCTGTGGCGCGCGAAGAAACGACCGCCGGGCGGGTACGTTTCCAAAGAGCTGATGCACCTCAACAGTCGTACCGAGGCCGCATCCCTCGGGCGTCACCTCGCCCACACGGCCACCGTCTACGGTCAGGCTGGTGCCCGGACCGTGTGGGGTTCGAGAGCGGATCACAAGTCGGGCCACTTCCCCAACACTCGCCAGCGCCTCCCCGCGGAACCCGAGCGTTGAAATCCGCTCAAGATCCTCAGCCACTCGGAGCTTGCTGGTGGCATGGGCCGTGACCGCCAGCAGGAGATCGTCAGGCTCGATACCGCTGCCATCGTCTACAACACGGACCAGCGCAATACCCCCCTGCTCCAGCGCAACGTCGATCCGCGAGGGCTGTGCATCAAGCGCATTCTCAAGCAGTTCCTTGACGACGCTGGCGGGGCGTTCGACCACCTCGCCCGCAGCGATGCGGTTGACGACCGAGAGCGGCAGTTTCTGGATTCTTGCCATATCTCAGCCTGTCAGGTGAGCTGATATTCCTTAAGTTTTCGATAGAGCGTCCGTTCGCCGATGCCCAACAACTCGGCCGCCTGCTCACGGTTGCCTCCGGTTAGCTTCAGCGTTTCGGTGATCAGGATCCGCTCCACTTCCTCAAGCGGACGACCCACGAGCGATCTGGCCCCGTCCTGGGTTTCGACGGCAGAGCCCGCAACCAACTCGGCTATGCCACCGAAGCCAATCGGGACCGCCATCCGAGCCGGGCCAGTCGGGCCAGCAATGTCAGTCATGTCAGTCGCGCCGGGATCGAACTCCAGTGGTAGGTCATCGACAGCAAGCAGTTCATCGCAATCGACTACCACCATGCTCTCGATAACATTCCGTAACTCCCGCACGTTGCCGGGCCACCGGTAGACGCCGAGTTTCATGCGGGCGGCCAACGACATGCCTTTGATGGTCTTGCTATGCCGCTTGGCGAACTGCCGCACAAAGTGCTCGATGAGCAGAGGGATGTCGGCCGACCGCTCGTGCAGGGTCGGGATCGCGATGGTGACGACCTTCAGTCGATGGTAAAGATCACTGCGGAAGCCACGGTTCGCGATCGCGTCCTCCAAGATGCGGTTGGTCGCCGAGAGGATCCGGACATTCACACGGGTGGGCGTGTTGGAGCCGACCCGCGTGATCTCCCCCGACTCAAGCACCCGGAGCAGCTTGATCTGCGTTGGCATCGGCATATCGCCGACCTCATCGAGAAACAACGTACCGCCGTTGGCATACTCGAACTTCCCGATCCGGTCGCTGGAGGCGTCTGTGAACGCACCGCGGACATGGCCAAACAGTTCGCTCTCGAGGATGTTCTCGCTCAGAGCTCCGCAGTTGAGCGCGACAAACGGCTTATTCTTACGCGGGCTGTTCTGATGGATGGCCTGGGCCACCAACTCCTTGCCGGTGCCTGTCTCCCCTTGAATGAGCACCGTGGCGTCGGTGGGGGCGATCCGTTTCATCCGTTCGATGAGAGAGAGCATCTGCGGACTCGACCCAATCACCCCCTCAAAGCCAAATTTCTCGTCGAGACGGCGGTTCAGTTCAAGATTCTGCCGCTTGAGGCGAACCCCCTCGGACGCCTTCTCCACGGCCGTTCGCAGGTGGGCGAGGTCGAGCGGTTTCTGCAGGTAGGTGGAAGCTCCTTGCTGCATTGCAGCGACCGCAGACGGAACGGTACCGTGGCCAGTGACCACAATCACCTCGGTTTCGGCCGATGACTTCTTGGCCCGGGCGAGAATCTCAAGCCCACCGATGTCATTCATCATCAGGTCGGTGACGACGACGTCAAAGGACTCCTGCTCAAGCTTCTTGGCGCCCTCCGTCCCGCTGCCCACCACCACCACCTGATAGGCTAGCCGGCTCAGCACTTCTCCCATCGTGCGGGCATGCACGATGTCGTTATCGACCACCAATACGCGGACGAGCCCGTGCAGTCCGGCGGCGGGCGAGAGAGGTTCGGCGGCGGGGTCACGTGGCTGGCTCATGGTGTTTCTGATGGTACGAAGCCACCCCGCGGCGCGTCCAGTTGCCGGCGGCTCTCCGAGGCGGGATCGTGAGAGCGGGTAATTCGCCCGTCCGCCGTCGGCAGGCGGGGCGGGGCGGGTAACCAGATCGTAACCTTGGTGCCCCGGCCGGGCGCGCTCTCGATATCGATCGAGCCCCCGTGAGCCTCGACGATCTTCCGCGCGGTAGGCAGGCCGAGCCCCGAGCCACCCTGCTTGGTCGTGTAGAACGCGCGAAACACCTTGGCGAGCGTCTCCGCATCCATGCCGGCGCCGGTGTCAATCAACTCCACGAGCACGCCCAGACCCGCTGGCCGTGTTCGCACGACCAGTTGTCCGCCCCCGTCGAGTGCCTGGACAGCGTTGATCAGCAGATTGAGCATGGCGGACCGCAGCGTCTCGCGATCGAGCTGCACCATCGGCAATTCGGGGTCGAGATACCGCACGATCTCGACCTGGGCATCGCGGGCCTGGGGCTCATAAAAATCGAGCAACTGTTCGATCTCGACATTGAGGCTCCCCGGCTCGAGTGAGAGCTTTTCCTGCCGCGCAAAGTCGAGGAAGTCGCCGAGCAGCTTCTGCAGTCGGTCGCACTCCTGACGCACGAGATCGATCTTCGCCCTGGCCCGCCGATCTCGATGCTTTGTCGGCGACTCCGGATCGGTCTGCTCGAAGTCTTCGGCGAGCAACTCCATGTTGAGTCGGATCGTGGACAGCGGATTGCGGATCTCGTGGGCAAGAGCGCCCACGAGAGCCGCAAATTCCGCATA